>CABSLJ010000078.1 GCA_902478455.1 uncultured Oscillospiraceae bacterium
TGCGACGTGCCCTGCTCCGGCCTGGGAATCCTCCGCCGGAAGCCCGAGATTCGCTACAAATCGGCCGATTTGCTTGACAGATTGCCCGATTTGCAGTACCTTATACTGTGTAAATCCGCGGAACTGGTAAAAACAGGGGGAAAGCTCTTCTATTCCACTTGTACCCTCAACCCGGCGGAAAACGGGGAGATTGCCGCGCGCTTTCTGCGCGAGCACGCCGCTTTTGTCCCCAGTCCCTTGGAGCTTCCGCGCGGCATGGCGCGCCTCCCGGGTGAAGGCGCGCATCAGGCGACGCTGATGCCCCACCTGCACGGGACGGACGGCTTCTTTTTCGCCGCATTTCAAAAACTGAGGTGATTGCTTGGCCCTGGTGGACATCAAATCCCTGACGCAGCCGGAGCTGACCGCGGCCTTCGGCGAAGCCGGTCAGCCGGCCTACCGCGCCGGTCAGGTTTTCCGCTGGCTGCACGAAAGGGACGCGCTTTCCTTTGAGGAGATGACCGATCTGCCCAAGGGGCTGCGCGCCGAGCTGGCGGAAAAATATTACATCTCTGTAGCTTTTCTTGAAAAGAAGCTCGTTTCCGCTTATGATGAGACTGAAAAATATTTGTTCCGCCTGCCGGACGGCGAATATGTGGAATCGGTGCTGATGCACTATCACCACGGCTATTCCATCTGTATTTCCACGCAGGTCGGCTGCCGGATGGGCTGCACCTTCTGCGCGACGGGGCAGAGCGGCTTTTCCCGCCATCTGACCCCCTCGGAAATGCTGGCTCAGATTCAGGCGGCCCAGCGGGAAAAGGGTGTGCGCATCTCCCATGTGGTGCTGATGGGCATGGGGGAGCCGCTGGATAATTTTGAGAATGTTTTGCGTTTTCTTGAATTGGTATCCTGCCCCGAGGGCATAAATATTGGCATGAGGCATATTTCTCTTTCCACCTGCGGCGTGGTGGACAAAATCTACGCGCTGGCCGACCGGAGGCTCCAGTTGACCCTTTCGGTTTCTCTGCATGCGCCGAACGACGAAATCCGCAGAAGGACCATGCCCGTCGCCAGAAAATGGGGGATCGACGAGCTGCTGCGCGCCTGCCGTTATTATGTGCAGCGCACCGGCCGCCGCATTTCCTTTGAGTACGCCATGATAAGCGGCGTCAATGACAGCGACCAGAACGCCCGGGAGCTCGCAGCGCGGCTGTCCGGACTGCTCTGCCACGTCAATCTGATACCGGTCAATCCTGTGGAAAAAACCGGTTACCGCAAGAGCGGTCAGGATCGCCTGACACGCTTTTCGAGGATACTGGAGCAAAAGGGCCTTACGGTCACGGTCCGCAGAACACTGGGCTCGGACATCAACGCTTCCTGCGGGCAGCTTCGCCGCAGCCATGCAGGATTGGAGGGAACCGCGCATGAAAATCGTTAGCCAAACCGACATCGGGCTTGTGAGGCATTCCAATCAGGATGCCTGCCGGGACGGCGTCCTTCCCGGAGGGGCCGTCTGGGCCGTCGTGTGCGACGGCATGGGCGGCGCGCAGGGGGGGAACGTCGCCAGTTCGGTCGCGGTGGATATGATCTCCGAGCAGATCACCTCGGCTTACCGTGAAAACATGAGTGAAAATTCCATTAAGAATCTTTTGACTTCGGCCGTTTACAATGCAAACGCCGCCGTCTTCCGCAAGGCGATGGAGGACACCGCCCTGCTCGGCATGGGGACGACGGTTGTGCTGGCCCTCATTGCGGACGGCACGGCGTACATCGCCCATGTGGGGGATAGCCGGGCCTATCTGATCACCCCCAATGAAATCCGCCAGCTGACCAACGACCACTCTGTGGTTCAGGAAATGATCGACCATGGGGAGCTGACCCATGAACAGGCAAAGGCGCATCCCCGCAAGAACATCATCACGCGCGCGCTCGGCGTGGGCGCAGAAGTGACGGCGGATTACAGCGAAACCGCCTTTGGAGAAGAAGACCGCCTGCTTTTATGTTCCGACGGACTAACCAATTATCTCGACGCCGAAACGCTTTTGTCTCTGTCCTCGCTGGCGGAGCTGGACGATCTCGGCGGGCTGCTTGTGGAGGCCGCCAAGAAGCTGGGCGGCTCAGACAACATCACGGTGGTTCTGATCGGAAGATGACAATGTGCAAGGAGTTGATATTCTGATGGATAAGTACACGGGCAAAAAGCTGGACGGCCGCTACGAAATACACGAGCTTGTGGGCGTGGGCGGCATGGCGTTCGTCTACCGCGCGTACGATACCATTGATGACCGGACGGTCGCGATCAAGATACTCAAGGATGAGTTCCTGGGCAACGAGGAGTTTATCCGCCGCTTCAAAAACGAATCCAAGGCGATTGCCATCCTCTCCCATCCCAATATTGTAAAGGTCTATGACGTCAGCTTCGGCGACCGCATCCAGTATATCGTGATGGAATACATCGACGGCATCACCCTGAAGGAATACATCGACCAGCAGCACGACATCAAGTGGAAGGAAGCCGTCCATTTTACGGTGCAGATTCTGCGCGCGCTGCAGCACGCCCATGAAAAGGGCATTGTCCACCGGGACATCAAGCCGCAGAATATCATGCTGCTGCAGGACGGCACCATCAAGGTGACCGATTTCGGCATCGCCCGTTTTTCCAGAAGCGAAACCCGCACCATGACCGATAAGGCCATCGGCTCGGTTCATTATATCGCTCCCGAGCAGGCCCGCGGGGATTACACCGACGAGAAGGCGGACATCTATTCGGTCGGCGTTATGCTTTATGAAATGCTCACCGGCCAGCTGCCCTTTGAGGCGGACAACGCCGTCTCGGTCGCTATCATGCAGCTGCAGTCCGACCCGCGTCCGCCCAAGGACATCAATCCCGCCATTCCCGACGGACTCGAGGAAATCACCCTCAAGGCCATGCAGAAGGACCCGGCGCAGCGCTACCAGTCGGCGGCCGACATGCTCCGGGACATCGAGCAGTTCCGCCGCAATCCCAGCATCCGCTTTCAATATAAGTATTTCATCGACGAAAAACCCACCAAGTACGTGGATGCCATCAACAACGTCAAGAAACCGGTCACCGGACCGGTCAGCTATGACGACGGTTACAATTACGAGGTGGAGGAGACCGCCAAGACGAAATCGTCCGCCGTGCCCATCATCGGCGGCATCGCCGTGGCCTTTCTGCTGTTCGCCATCGTTTTCGGCATGATCGCCCTCTTCCGTTCCTGTCAGGACGATGGACCCAAGGATGTCGACCTGCCCAACTTCGTCGGTCAAAAGTATGAGGACATCCTCAAACAGGCGAGCGAAGGGGTCTATCAGTTCCAGTTTGAACCCAGCTTTGCATGGGACAGCACCAAGGCCGAGGGCGTGGTGCTCGCTCAGGATCCCAAAAGCACCAGTGAAAGCGGAAAACTTGTCAAGGAGAATTCCAACGTCAAGCTGACGATCAATCGGCAGGGAGACACCATCCCCGTTCCCGACGTAACCGGTCTGAGCGAACAGGAGGCCATCGATAGACTCAAGCAGGAAGGCTTCCAAAACTATCAGGTGATTGAAGTCTTTGACGAAGAGACCGCCGAGGGCTATGTGGTGGAGACCAACCCCATGAAGGAGACCGAGGCTGTCCCGGATACCGAAATCAGTATCATGGTCAGCAAGGGCCCGCAGGAGGAGGATGTCACCATCCCGCCCATCATCGGACTGACCCTGGAGCAGGCCCGGCAGACGCTGGAGGCGGCCGGCCTCAAGCTCGGCACCCAAACGCCCCAGGCGTCCGACAAGGCGGAGGGCACCGTGCTCGACTGCGACCCGCCGCTGAATACCAAGGTTCCCAAGGATACGATGGTCAACGTCACCGTCAGCGATGGTAAGGGAATCGAACGTACCAAGGAAATCTTCATCGAGCTGCCCGCAGACGTAAGCTATTCCCTCTCTCTGACCATCACCCTGGAAGACGGCAGCATCGTGGAGGAAAAGAAGGTCATGCCCTCCAACGGCTATTACACCTTCCGGCCGACCGGAACCGGCGTGAAGAGGTATATTGTCTATCTGGACGGCCAGAGATACCATGTCTACGAAGTTGATTTCACCCAGGAGGGGCAGGCGGGCGTCACGCCGATTGAACAAAATCCGTTCGTCCCCGAAACGCCTTCCGAGCCCCCGGCCTCCTCCAGTCCGTCCTCCTCGGAAGAGAGCGATCCCTCGGGAGAGTCTCCCGAGGATCAGGAGGATTGAGCCCGTGGAGGAAAGGATGCAGACGACCGAACAAACAGGACGATTGCTCAAAGGAATCGGCGGCTTCTATTATGTGGAAGCCGCCGACGCCATATATGAATGCAAGGCGCGGGGCGTCTTCCGCAAGCAGAAGGAAAGCCCCTTGGCCGGAGACCTGGTGCGCATCGGCGTGCGGGAGGACGGTTCGGGAACCATTCTGGAGATTTTTCCGCGAAAGAACGAACTGATCCGTCCGCCCGTCTCCAACCTCGACCAGCTGCTCATCGTCGCCGCCACACGCGACCCGTCCCCCAGCACGCTGGTCATCGATAAAATGATCGCCGCCGCCGTCTACAAGGAAATCGCCCCCGTGCTGGTGATCACCAAATCCGACCTCGACGACACCGGACCACTTGAGGAGATTTATCGGCGCGCCGGCGTGCGCACCATCGTCTTTTCCGCGGTCACGCGCCAGGGCCTGCAAGAGCTTCAGGAATGCCTTTCGGGGAAGATCAGCGCGTTCACCGGAAACTCCGGCGTGGGCAAGTCGTCGCTGCTCAACTGTGTGGATTCTCGGCTTACATTGAAAACGGGGGACATCAGCAAAAAGCTGGGGAGAGGGCGGCACACCACACGTCAGGTGGAGCTTTTCCGGTTGCCGCAGGGCGGTTATGTGGCCGACACGCCCGGTTTTTCCACCGTTGACTTGGAGCGGTATGAAATCATCCGCAAAGATGCGCTCGCCTCCTGCTTTGAGGAATTTTTGCCTTACCTCGGCCGCTGTCGGTTCACCTCCTGTTCGCATACCTGCGAAAAGGGCTGCGCCGTTCTGGACGCCGTGACGCGAGAGGAGATTCATCCCTCCCGCCATGAGAGCTACAAGGCTATGTACCGGGAAGTAAAGGATTTAAAGGAATGGGAACTGAAATGAACAGATGCGTGCTCATCGGATCGGCTCCGGTTGCGCGCCCGGAGCTGCAAAAGGCCTGGCTTACGCCGGAGGACACCGTCATTTGCGCCGACGGCGGGCTCAGAACCGCTCAGGCAATGGGAATAAAGCCGGACCTGTTGCTCGGGGACTTTGATTCCTACGACGGCGAGCTGCCGGAGGATGTGGAAATCATCCGCCTGCCTACCCACAAAGATGATACCGACATGATGTTTGCCGCGAAGGAGGCGCTTTCCCGCGGCTTTACTGATTTTCTCATCCTGGGCGGTCTCGGCGGACGGCTGGACCACACAATGGCCAACCTGTGCGTGCTCTCCTTTCTGGCCCTCCAGGGCGCCAGCGCCCTGCTGCGGGATGAAAAGAACGAGGCTTTGGTGCTTCCCTCCGGCCGGCTCAAAATTACCGAGCGGCAGGGGGAGATGATCTCGGTCTTTCCCTTTGGAGCGCCCACCTGCACCGTCACTTATGAAGGGCTGGAATATCCGCTCGAGGACGCCGTGCTCTACAACGAAATTCCTTTGGGGGTCAGCAACCGGATATTGACCGAAAAGGCCTGGATTCAGGTGCAAAACGGGCCGGCTTTGATCCTGCTTTCAAAAGATTGACACCTTTTTCCGCCTCCTGTGTATACTGTTATTAAGACCGGGAGCAGTCAGATGCCCAGGATACATACAGAGGGTGGCGGTGAGAAGAATGAGTGTTTATCGCAGGCAGGGGCAATTGGCCCTGACCTTTGCAGTGGGACTGACCGTTTCCTGTTTTTTTCCGCAGCGTTTTGTCATCACGCTGGTGGCCATCGTCATGATTGTTTTGGCCATCGCTCTGATGAAATGCTGAGTCAACAAAACTTGTTTTCCAAAAACAGGAGGGCTGCATGATGAAAATCGTCGTGATCAAGAGCAACAAGCTGATGGGCTTCTTTCTCCGGAAGATGTTCGGCATCAAAAAGGAGCCGCAGCAGGCTTAGCCTTTTGGTCTGAAGGGCCGCATGGTGCAAAAGAGAAGTGAAAAAGTTTTTGGCCGACTGCCGCGGGCAGCCGGCTTTTTTTTGCATAAATGGGACATGGAGGGAATACACATGAGATAGAAAAGGAAAAAGGAGAGATAGCCTTTATGGATTTCAGGATTAACAAAGAGGCTCTGTCTGTGAATGAAATCGCCTTTGACGGCTGTCAGGAACAGCCGATCGACCTGGATTTCAGCCTTCCGGACTATTGCCCCGACATTCAGCGCATCTTAAAATGCCAGGTATATCCCCGCGTAAATATGCGCAGCATCTCCGGCGACCGTCTGGACGTGGAAGGAATCGCAGTGGTCCGGCTTCTGTATCTCGATGCGGGAAAGATGACCGTCCGCTGCTGCGAGCACAGCACCCCCTTCTCCTGCTCCTTCCACCTGAAGTCTATGCCGATGAACGCCAACATATTTACCAAAACGCGCGTGGAATACATCAATTGCCGCGCGGTCAGCCCCCGCAAACTGGATATTCACGGGGCCTTCTCGGTGTGCGCCAGAATCGTCTGCCGTACCCGTCAGGAGCTGCTGTGCGGTGTGGAGGGGGATTCCATCGAGCAGAAAAAGAGAAAAATCCCCGCCAGCCACGTGCTCGGTTCCGGCCAGCAGCAGTTCGGCGTCAGCGAGGTGCTGGAGCTCGGACAGGGCAAGCCGCCGGCGGAGTCGATCATCCGCTCAGACGTGACGGCCGTCGTCCATGATTACAAGGCCATCGCCAACAAGCTGATTCTCAAGGGCGAAGCGCTCATTAAGGTGCTCTATGTCAGCGATATGGAAAGCGGCGAGATGAACACCATGGAATACGCCGTCCCGATCAGCCAGATTGTCGACGTCGACGGCGTGGAGGAGGGCTCGGTCTGCGACGCCCGCCTGGACGTCCTCAATCATGACCTGCAAATCCGGACCGACAGCATGGGGGACGACACGCTCCTCGCGGCCGAGCTCAAGCTGGTCGCCACGGTGGACGCCTACGCGCAGTCGGAGGTTGAACTGGTGACCGACGCTTATTCCACCGAGGTCGCGCTCGATCTTGAGAAAAAGCAGACGACCATCGAGCAGCTCGTGGAACTCATTGGAGATACCTTCATTGATAAAAAGAGTCTGGACCTTTCCGAGGGCGGCATCTCCTCCATGATCGATCTGTGGAACGAGATGGCGGTGGTTTCCGCCCACGCGGAGAACGGTCAGCTCCTCTTTAAGGGCAAGCTGAACGCCTGCATCCTGGGCATGGACGCCGAAAACACGCCGATGTACCTCGAGCGCGTGATCGATTTTGAAATGGCCCGAGACTGGTCGGGGCGGCCGGAGAACATCCGCTGCGACTGTGAGGTAAGCGTCCTCTCCATGAACTACCGCATCTCATCGGACGGCAGTCTGGAGGTCAAAACCGAGCTCAAGATCACGGCCGCCGTTTATGCGGAGGCTTCCTGTCAGGCGGTTGTGGACGTCGTCCCCGACGAATCCCGGCCGATGGCCAAGGATACCTCGGCGGCGCTGACCATCTATTACGCCGACGCAGGCGAAGCGCTCTGGAATATTGCCCGGGCCTACTGCACGTCGGTGGAAGCGATCAAGAGGGAAAACGACCTCGATTGCGACATCCTGGAGGATAGGGGGATGCTGCTGATCCCGATGTAATAGATCGACTGCGGACGGAAGAGCCGCCCGTCAAGCTCCGTTCCACATAAAAAAATGAATGCTCTGCCTGAGGGGGAGGTACAATGGAAGAACGCAATATCTATCAAGACATTTCCCAGCGCACCAACGGCGATATCTACATCGGTGTGGTAGGTCCCGTTCGGACGGGTAAATCCACCTTTATCAAACGCTTTATGGATACCCTGGTCATCCCGAACATGGAGGGAACCTTCCAGCGGGAGCGCGCGGTCGACGAGCTGCCCCAGTCGGCGGCCGGCCGCACCATCATGACCACCGAGCCCAAATTCATCCCGGAGGACGCCGTTGAGGTCAATATTGGCAACAACGCAAGCTTCAAGGTGCGGATGATCGACTGCGTCGGTTATATCGTGCCCAGCGCGCTGGGGTACATTGAGGACGAAATGCCCCGCATGGTCAAGACGCCGTGGTTTGAGGATTCCATCCCCTTTAACATGGCGGCCGAGATCGGCACCAAAAAGGTCATCACCGACCATTCCACCATCGGCCTGGTCGTCACGACCGACGGCTCAATCAGCGACATCCCGCGCGAGGAGTACGAAGAGGCCGAGGAGCGGGTGATAAACGAGCTCAAAGAAATCAACAAGCCCTTTATCATTCTTTTAAACAGCATCTATCCCGACGCACCCGAGACCCGCGAGCTCGCCGAGCAGCTCAGCGCCCGCTATGAGGTGCCCGTCGTCCCAGTCAGCTGCCTCGACCTCGACGAGAACGAGATCAAACGCATCCTTGCGCAGATTCTCTTTGAGTTCCCGGTCAAGGAAATCCGGGTGGATATGCCACGCTGGCTCTCTTCACTGGAAAAGAAGCATTGGCTGCGCTCAGCCGTCTATTCGGCCATCGAACAGGCGGCGAGGAAGGTTTCTAAAATCCGCGAGGTGGAGGGCCTGACAAACGACGTTTGTTCGTGCGAATTCGTGTCCGGCTCCCAGGCAACGGCCGTCGACCTCGGCTCGGGCCACGCGCGCATTTCTCTGCAGCTTAAGCCCGACCTTTTCTACAAGGTGCTGGGAGAGCAGACCAATCTCGACATCAGGGACGAAGCGGGCCTGCTCGACTGCATGCTCGATATGGCCCGCATGAAGAAAAAATATGAGAAGATCGGCGCCGCCTACGACGACGTACTGGAAACCGGCTACGGTATCGTCATGCCTTCCATGGAGGAGCTGACCCTCGAGGAGCCGGAGATCATCAAACAGGGCGGCAAGTTCGGCATCCGCCTCAAAGCGGGCGCGCCCTCCATCCACATGTTGCAAACCCGCATCACCACCGAGGTCACGCCGATTGTCGGTTCGGAGCAGCAGTCGGAAGAGTTGGTCATGTACCTGCTCAACCAGTTTGAGGAGGAACCCTCCAAAATCTGGGAATCCAATATCTTCGGCAAATCGCTGCACGAGCTGGTCAACGAGGGACTGCACAACAAGCTGCTGCGCATGCCGGCCGACGCCCGGCTCAAACTCAAGGAGACCATTGAGCGCATTATCAACGACGGCTGCAACGGACTCATCTGCATCATACTTTAAGCTCTTTACCCACCCGAATCAGGCCCCGGCTCGAACAAAGAGCCGGGGCCTTCGCTGTGTGACGGATCAAGATAGAAGAAGCCGCTGTCTTATCCTCAGGATTGTACTCCAGAATTAGGGAGGAATATAGAACCATCTGTGCGTTGAAAGCAGCACGATCAGACGATATTGTCAAAACAAATGATTTTGATATAATATTGTAATCAAATATTAGTTTACATTTCCAATGCAATATGATAATATTTGAATGGAAAGGACCTGCTCATACTGCCAAGGGAAGGGCAATCGGATGTAGAAAGAAGGGAACCCGCATGAAGTATCGATTGTTCAAAGCGTTTTTTCTGTTTCTGGCCTGCCTGCTGATGCTTGGCGCGACCGGCTTTGCGGCGGACCCCACAGAAGCTGAGTCCACACCGCCGGAGGAGAAGCGGCGCAGCATGCTATGCATCGATTATCCCGCCATGCCGCTGGAGAAACTGGTGGAAGAGGCTGATTGTATCGTCTACGGTGAAGTGCTTGGGGCGGGACCGCTGCAGTTTCGTGGGGAGGATGCCTACGGGCCCTATACGCCCTATGTCATCCGGCCGCTCATCATGTTCAAGGGTGAATGTCAGGGCGCTACCCTCTGTCTAAATCAACACGGGGGAGAGAATGACGAATATATCATTGAAAGCGACGATTTTACGCCCATGCAGCCGGGAGACCGGTACATTCTCTTCCTGAATGCCAGGGGCTATGACTGGGGGCGTCAATCGCGCTTTTTAATCACGGATGATGAGGGCGGTTTTACACTGGAAGGAATGACCCTTCTGATTCAGGAACTGCTGGAAAACAACAGCCAATCGCACAATGCGGAAGTATGAAAGGAACAAGCCTGCGCCTGAAAAAATGAGAAAACGGCAAGGGCGGAAGCGGTGCGACAATTGCCGTTTTCCAACTTTAAAATCTAAATTATTGATAGAATATGGCCCGATTTTCTCAGGAAGATCGGGCTTTTTCTCCCCGTTTTTTACTTGATTATTTTTTGACCTGTCTCTTATACACATCTGACGCTGCCGACG
>CABSLJ010000079.1 GCA_902478455.1 uncultured Oscillospiraceae bacterium
TAAGCAGGTCTTATTCGCTTCCCTTAATCTGTAACACATCATTGACAAACCTACAGGGAGAATGGACATGTCTGAAATAAAAGCCGGAGAGAAGCTCAGCCTGCAAAAAAATGTGACGAGGGAATTCCTCGCCTGTGAGATGGGCAGCGGCAGTGTGCCGGTACTCGCTACCCCCGCCGTGGTCGCCTTTTTGGAGGAGGCGTGCGCCGCTCTCGTTTCCCCCTCTCTGCCGGAGGGGATCACCACCGTGGGGACGCGCCTGGAACTCGACCATCTCTGCGCGAGCGCCGAGGGAGCCCCGGTGCGCGCCGAGGCCGAGCTGCTGGAAATTGACGGCCGGGTTTACCGTTTCCGCGTGGCCGCCTATGACAACGCCGGCCTGATCGCCGAGGGAAAACACGAGCGAGTCTCCGTCAAGGCCGAACGGTTTGTGGAAAAGGCGCGCGAACGCGCACGGAAGTCCTGAGTTATTGCAGGATGGGGAGAAATCCCGCCCGTCACTTATTTCACAAAACAAGGAGAAAGACCTCATGCGTCCGATTTATGATGTGGTTCTGTTTGATTTTGACGGCACCTTCTGCGAGACCGGCCCCGGTGTGATGCGTTCCGTGGCTTACGCGGCCGAGCGCATGGGATTGCCGGCGCTGGAAGAGGAAACGCTGCGGACCTTCATCGGCCCTCCGATTGGGGAGCAGTTTCAGAAAATATTTCATCTTTCTGATGAAGAAACCACGCAGGCGGTCGCCCTTTACCGGGAACGGTACACCGAAAAGGGAATGTATGAACTCGCTTTTTACGACGGCATGGTCCCGTTGGCTCGCAAGCTGCGGGAGGCGGGCGCTAAAGCGGCCATTGCCTCCTGCAAACCGGAGTATTTCATCCACCGGATTCTGGCTTACCTTGGGGAGGAGCAGCTGTTTGACGCCGTCGCAGGGGCGGAGCTCAACGGGGGACGCGCCCAAAAGGAGGAGGTCATGGCCTGCGCCTTCGAGCGCTGCGGATGCGGTGCGGACGTCAACGCGGTATTGATTGGAGATACCAAGTATGACGCCAGAGGCGCGCGCAGGATGGAAACGCCCATGATCGGCGTGCTGTGGGGCTATGGAACCGAGACCGAAATGCGCGCCGAGGGCGTGGAGCGGTTTGTAAGGACAGTGGAGGAGCTGCAAGGATTGTTGATAACGGGTCAATAGAAATAAATTTTGTATAATGAGCAAGCCAATATACCGATTGTATTTTAAGTAATTCCTTTCATCTCTTTGAAAAAGAGCCTTTCTCCGGTGTATGTCCGGAGGAAGGCTCTTTTGCTTTCATGACAGGGAAGTTAATCGGCGCGTGACGCGTCTCCGACCGCATCCGGCTTAAAGCTGCCGAATCAGATCGAGCGGATGCGTCAGCAGAACATCGACCCCGGCGGAACGCAGCTCTTCCTCCCCACGGAAACCCCAGCAGGCGCCGCAGCTTTTCACGCCCGCATTCTTCGCCGTGAACACGTCTACGTCGCTGTCCCCGATATAGAGGCAGTCTTCCGGCCGCGCGCCGCTGAGCCGGATGGTCTCCAGCAGGGAGGCAGGGTCGGGCTTGATGGGGTATTCCGGCCGATTGCCCCAAACCACCGAAAAGGGGATTTCCGGAAACAGCCGACGGGCGATCTCGCCGACAAACCGGTCGGGCTTATTGGAGAGGATGGCCGCCTGGACCCCCTGCTCCTTTAGCGCCCCGAGCAATTCCATACAGCCGGGATACGGACGGGTATGGTCAAAACAGTGGGCGTTGTAATGCAGGTCAAAGGCCTCCCGGAGTCCGGCGAGCAGTTCCTCCGGGCAGGGATGGGGCGCCGCCGCACGGAGGATTAAATTTTTGACGCCGCTTCCCACAAAGAGACGGTAGTCGTCTACCGGGTGGACGGGCAGGCCGTACCGTGTCAGCGCGACGTTCATACTGACGGCAAGGTCCTCCAGAGAGTCAATCAGAGTGCCGTCCAAATCGAAAACGCAAAGTTTAGGGGCTGTCATCCTGTAACCGCCTTTCCAAACGACGCCGGTCCCTCAAGGGAATCGCAGACCCGGCAGTCGGTTTCTCTCAACAGAATCTATTATATTCGTTTTGGGAACCGCCGTCAAACCGGCAAAAAAAACGCGGATAGAAAGCATGAGAACACCGAGTCCGGCAATCGATCATTAAAAACAGCCGGCTGTATCCGCACGTCGTTCCTTTGCCGGCCAGCGGCATCCCGTCCCCCAAAATTTTCACTGTT
The DNA here is from genome assembly GCA_902478455.1 of uncultured Oscillospiraceae bacterium. GTDB lineage: Bacteria > Bacillota > Clostridia > Oscillospirales > Acutalibacteraceae > CABSLJ01. The sequence goes on from CABSLJ010000079.1 coordinate 2,258, forward strand.
TCACGGCGCAGATACATTGACAAAACGGAAAATAATCGCTACAATAAGGAAGTATCTTCATCAGATGCCGCGCGTTTCCCGGACAAACTGGAAACGGCCGCCAGGCATTCCGGAAGATGCGCACAGGTCAACAGGGAGCGGTATCGAAGTGGTCATAACGGGACTGACTCGAAATCTTGCGGGGATCTGTCCGTTTCGTCCACCAAAAACCTTGTAACCGTGCGGGTTTTACCCGGTTCGAAAATTGAATAAGTTTGCTGTTCTTTCCGTCAGTTCTTTCCAAAGCCATTTTCTATCGGAAAAAGGCGGGAAAAAACGGCGGCTGAACATAGAGGGAGAGTTATCGAAGTGGTCATAACGAGCCGCACTCGAAATGCGGTTGTCCGCAAGGGCACGTGGGTTCGAATCCCACACTCTCCGCCATCGAAAAATCCAGTAACCATGCGGGTTTCTGGATTTTTCTTTTTTTGCGTTCGCTCCGAAAATCACCCGGTTTTGGGCTGTTCTTTCCATAATTTTGGAAAGAACAGCTTTTTGCTTTATTCCCCGCTTTTTTCTGCGTTTTGCTCCCATCTGCTGCCGAAATCGCCCGCTTCGGGAAGGGGCATACCGCTCACCATCGCCTGCGCCGAGGAGAGTTTCGAACTGTAATCCAGATGGGCGTAAATGTTCGCCGTGGTGGAAAAATCCGAATGCCCCAGCCAGTCTTGAATCTGCTTGAGCGGCACGCCGTTGGCAAGCAGAAGGGATGCGCAGCTGTGCCTGAGATCGTGGAAGCGCATTTTCTTCATGCCGTGCCGCTGGATGAAAGCAGGAAACTGGGATGTCAGATACACAGCTATCTTTGGGAAATGCGTCCGTCTGCATCCCGAAAACAGCAGTATGAAGGATATCTATACCGACCACTGCTATATCCAGGGCGTGGCGCAGAATGTGATCAAACGCCTTACATAATACGGTCAGAAAGGAGGTAACTGCAATGACCAACTATATCTCCCAGGCGGAGGCAGAAGAACTGTGCGAGACCATGCTGCGCCTTTACCTTGGCAGAAACACGCCCGCGTCGGACCGCATCGATATCGACGGCTTTGTGCGGGGCTATCTGAAATGCAGAATACTGTATGAAACCTTTGCCGAAGATGATCCGGACAAAATCGGATTTGCAGGTGACGGAAAAACGCCTCTGCAAATAAAAAAAGACGGAAAAACAATATCGGCAGTGTTCCCTTTTCAGACTATCGTGCTGGAACGCTTCCTGCTCACCCCGGAAGAATCCACGCATCGCCGCTTTACCCTGGCGCATGAGGCCGGTCATGTCATCGCTATGCGTTTAAACCCCGACAGTGCCGCTTGTTTTCATCACGCACACGATCTGGAACGGGAATATACGCTGCCGGAGCTGCGGGAGCGGTACAGCATCAGTGAATGGCAGGCAAACACCATCGCGGCTTCTCTGCTGATGCCGGTACCGGTAATGCGTAAGACTCTCAGGAAATTTAACGGAGGAAAGCGCTTGCCCGTCTACGGAGAAACCGTCTTTCATCCGAGAGAGAAGGTCATCCTGCAAAAGATGGCGGCGTCCCTGGGCGTTTCCTTTACCGCACTGGTCATCCGGCTGCGCGGGCTGGGGATGCTCAACCATCACAGCCTGTGCGATTATATCGAGCAGGAACTGCATTTTGGAGGCGACACTTCATGAGCGCAGGATATGCAAACGAGGAAGCCCGCCGGAAGGCAGAGCTTTCCCGAAGGGAAGCGGAAAACCTTATCGAGCGGGAGCTTCGATGCCCTGAATGCGGCTTTAAGGCGGGGTCGGTCTTTTCCGACTGTACAGGGCATCTTACCATCCGATGCCGCAAGTGCAAGACAGTTTCGGTACTGAACCTCGCCTATTTCCGCAGGCACCGCAGGTACAAAAGGATGTATCCGCACCGCCATAAACGGCAAAAGACAATTGAATAACAAAAAATAAATCAACTCTATTCGAGCAAGCGGAGATGACCGGAAACGGTCAGGCTGCCAGGCGCCGTGCGAGTCAGAATGATACGGGCATATTGTATCAATCTGATTTCCACGGCGCTTTTTTGTTTGCTCGGATACTCGCACGGTAAAGCGGAGCCTTTCCCCGGCTTGTTCGGGAAAGGACTCCCAAATGAAAAACACCTTTTTGATGAACAAAATTCATGAAGACGGAGGCGCCGCTCTTTGCGTTGTTACGGCTGAGGAATGGCTTGACGCCGTGAAGGAAAACCGCAGCCTGCCCCCGGAGCAGCGCCGGTATTTTATCTCCGACTGCATTGAGGAAGGCGATACCATCGACCGCATGATCATAGAAGTGCCCTACAGCGAATATCGGCGCTGGAACAGCCGTCATACCGTAAGCGAACGAAGCCGAAGGGCAAAAAAAGAGTTCCTCCATCTGTCTCTGGATGCGGCAGTGCCGGGATCGCCAACGCTTGCACTGTCCGACTGTCTTGCGGACAGCGGCAGCATGGAAACCGCCGTTCTGGACGCGGTCCTGATAGATGAACTGAAAATCAGGCTGACCGCATGGAAACCGTGGGCGGCGGAGCTGCTTGCGCATTATCTCGCCGGAAGGAAGAAATCCTGCACGGCGGTGATGGCAGAAAAATACGGCGTATCGGAGCAGGTGATCCGCAAATACAAGCGGCAGTTTGAAGCATTCGTAAAAAAATTTCTGGCGGGTGTTTCGTTTTAAGGCTTGTGTGTTGTGGAGGGGTAGTGAGAAGGAAAAGTTCTCTCCCGTTTCCGCATTCTGCCGGGAGACGGGAAAGCTCTTTGACAACCGAATAGCACAGCACACCCGTTACTTCCCCTCTGCCGCCGGCAAAACCGGCAAGCCACATGAGAGATGCAGACGCAGCGGCGCACCCGCAGCGACGGCGATGACAGGCAGAGGCATTAAAGGTACTTGCGTCCAGTCCTAAAGCCGAGCGTGATATGGCCGGCAGAGCCAAAAGCCGTCGCAGCAAAGGAGGGCGCCCCGCAGCGATCCTGGGGGTGGTGAGATTCCAATGAGGTCAAATGCATGACCGGCGAGTGTGTTCCCGTATATCCGAGGGACGGCGTGGTTCAAATATCGGATAGACACGCAAAACGATTGATACAAAACAACACGGCGGCCGTCTGCCCAAAATACGACAGGCGGCCGTTTTTACTTAATATACGGAGGAACACAGATGAAACAGGTAAAACGCGGCGAGATATATTACGCCGATCTATCGCCTGTTGTCGGCAGCGAACAGGGCGGCGTCCGTCCCGTCCTTGTGCTGCAAAACGACAAAGGCAATTGTTACAGCCCTACCACCATCGTGGCGGCAGTTACAAGCAAGACAGAAAAAACACAGTTTCCCACTCATGTTAAGATCAGCGCGGACGGCCTGAAAGTGCCGTCCATCGTCCTGCTGGAACAGCTTCGGACAATCGATAAAGCAAGGCTTGGCGATTATGCCGGCAGGCTGAATAAGGATACAATGGGAAAAGTGGATCACGCTCTCATCACCAGCCTCGGCGTCAAATGCATGGAGGCGCTGTTATGATGAAAAATCTATCAGGCAAAGACTGCGCCTCACTTGCCTACGGGCTGAATATGCTCCGCCTTCTGCTGTCGATGAAGCTGATTACCAAAGAAGAATACAACAATATCGCACAGCTGCAGGCGGAACATTACGATCCGCAAAAAAAGTTATGTCTTTTTCTTTAATTCTCGCCATTCTCGCTGGATGTATGCGAACTCATGTGGTATCCTTCGTGTTGCCGCAGAGGAAGCGGTAATATGAAAAGCGGATAATCCGCAGAAAGGAGAACAGCATGGGAAAAACCATTACCGAGCTGACAGCCGAAAAACAGGAACAGCGCATCCTGCGGCTGGCGCCCTACACACGGGTATCCAGCAATTCCGAAGATCAGCTCCACTCTTTCGCAGCGCAGGTCAAACATTATACGGAATATGCTGCACAGCATCCCGAATACGAGCTGGTGGACATCTATGCCGATGAAGGCGTCACCGGAACACGCATGGACAAGCGGGATGATTTCAACCGCCTGATTCGGGACTGTAAAAAAGGAAAGATCGACCGCATCATTACAAAAAGCGTTTCCCGATTCGCCCGAAACACCGTCGAGTTTTTAGCGGCAACAAGAGCATTAAAGGAAATGGGCGTCAGCATCTATTTTGAAGAACAAGGCATCGACACGGAAACGGTTGACCTCGAACTGATGATGACATTCCCCGGCATCGCCGCACAGCGGGAATCGGAAACCATATCCGAGAATATGCGGTGGAGCTACCAAAAGAGAATGGAATCCGGCGATTTCAACTGCTGCCGAGCCGCCTATGGGTATGATCTCATAGACGGCGAGCTTCAAATCAATGAAGCGGAGGCAAAGGTTGTGCGCCGGATTTTTCATCTCTATCTGCAGGGCTGCGGCAAGCAGGCCATTGCCAATCAGCTCAACGCAGAGGGTGTACCCAAACGGTACGGTCAGAAAACATGGCACCTTTTCACCATCGACTATATCCTCAACAATGAGAGGTATATGGGCGACTGCCTGCTCCAAAAGAGTTACACCACCGAAAGCCTGCCCTTTACCAAAAAGAGAAACCGAGGCGAAAAGGCACAGTATTATGTGGAAAACAGCAATCCTGCCATCGTCAGCAGAGAAACCTATGAGGCGGCGCAGAAACTGCAGAAAAGCAAAGCGAAAAGCAAGCATACCCCGAAAAACCGTTACCCATTCAGCGGTATGCTGAAATGCCCGGTCTGCGGACACAATTACCGCAGGCAGGTCGTAAACGGCACAGCCTACTGGCTCTGCTCATACAAAGCGGCAGGCAGAACAGAGTGCGCTGGTGACAGAGTCCGGGAGGATGCCGTGATGTCCGCGTTCATACGGATGAGCGATAAACTCGCGCAAAACCGAGAAGAACTGCTGGGCGATTTAATCAGGCAGCTTGAAAAGCTGCAGAGCCGCACCAGTACAAGCGGCGAGCAGGTGTATCAGCTCAATCGCCAAATCGCTGATGTCAATGCGCAGAGCCTTGTGGTTGCCCAGCTTTACAAAAACGGTGTTCTCAATCATGCCGAGTATGCCTCCAGATCGGTTGAGCTTGACCGGAAGGTCAGCGAACTCCGGTCGGAGCGCCGCCGCATCTTAACCGAGGATGAAGATAACGAAATCATTGAATCTCTGAAAGCGTTAAACCAAACCATTGCCGAATATATTCCAACGGACGATTTTGATACGGAATTGTTCGGGCAAATCGTGGAGAGTATTACCGTTATCAGCCGAAACACGCTGCGCTTCTGCCTTGCCGGAGGACTGACGCTCACAGAGAAATTCGAGGAAAGGAGCGCATGATATGAAAATGCGAAACATCCCTTTCGGCTACAGGATGGAGAACGGAAAAATCATCTTCCACCCTACCGAAAGCCAAGCAGTCAAGGATATATTTTCAGACTACCTGGGCGGGCAATCCCTGCTGAAGATTGCACAAAGTCTCAATGAAAGGCAAGTGGAATATCTGCCCGGAACGACAGGCTGGAACAAAGCCCGTCTGAAACGCATCATTGAGGATAAACGCTACATCGGCGGCGATGGCTATCCACCCATCATAGAACAAAGGATATATGACAAGGCACAAGCGGTCAGAGACTCCCGAAACACGCAGAAAGCCCTCGACCGCACAGCAGATATTTTCAGGCTGCAACTTTCGGTTCTCTGTGAGAAATGCGGAGAACCGATGCAGCGCAGGCATGACAGCCGCACCACTTACCAAGAAAAGTGGGTATGCAAAAGCTGCGATGAAGTTATCAAAATCTCAGACGATGCGTTTCTCTCGGCAATCACCGAATGCATCAACTATCTCATTGCTAAACCAAACATTCTGCAAGGTGATCCAACACCGACTGAGCCGCCCGTAGAAGTCATCCGATTAAAGAATGAAATCGGTCGGATGCTTGACAGTCCTGCAATCGAGAAAGAGCCGCTGAAAAACAGAATATTTGAATACGCTTCGCTGGTGTATGAAACTTTAGATACCACCCAGTGTATCACAGAGATGATAAGAGCGACCTTGCAAAGAACAGGACCGATCTCCTGCCATAACGGAGAGCTGACGGCGAAAATAGCCGCTGCTATCATACTCCATGCGGACAAAACAGTCAGCCTTACCCTCAAAAACGGTCAGCAGATCAGAAAGGAGAAAAACGATGCAACAGACAGCACCCATATTGCAAAAGAGAGTACGCACCATTGCTCCGACTATACAGCCGGTGAATGCGCACAGCACGCAAAGTATTACCAAGCGGGTAGCCGCTTACTGCCGGGTATCCACCAAGCAGGACGAACAGCTTAACAGCTATGAGAATCAGGTGAATCATTACACCGAACGGATTCACAGAGAACCCGGCTGGAAGCTGGTAGGCATTTACGCCGACAAGGGCATTACCGGCACCAGTATGAAAAAGCGGGATGAGTTCAATAAGCTGATCCGCCAATGCAAGCGAGGCCGGGTAGATATGATTATCGTCAAATCCATCAGCCGGTTTGCACGAAACACCCTCGACTGCATCAGGATCACCCGAATGCTGCGGGAGATCAAGGTAGATGTGTATTTTGAAGAACAGAACCTGCACAGCATTGATCCTGCCTCAGAGTTTTACATCTCCATCTACGGCTCTATCGCGCAGAGCGAATCGGAAAACATCAGCCACAATGTGGCATGGGGCAAGGCGCAAAGCGCAAAGGAAGGCAATGTGTCCTTCGCTTATAAATCCTTCCTCGGATACCGTCAGGGTGCAGACGGTAAACCGGAAATTGATCCCGCACAGGCGATAACGGTACGGCGAATCTATACGGAATTTCTCTCCGGCAACAGCCTGCAACAGATTGCCGATGGACTGACTGCAGACAGTATTCCCACGCCGATGGGAAAGGCCGTATGGCAGCCCGGAGTGATACAGTCTATCCTCTCCAATGTAAAATACAAGGGTGACGCTCTGCTGGGCAAAACCTATGTCGAGGACTGTATCAGCAAAAAGGTGCGTATCAACGGCGGCGAGCGCCCGCAGTATTATGTAGAGAACAATCATCCGGCAATCATCGATGCCGACACCTTCGCACAAGTACAGGAGGAACTGGCAAGGCGAGCCTCGAAACGCAAGGTCAAGCAGATCGGCACGACAACCGAGCAAGGCAAATACTGCGGAAAGTACGCGCTCACCGAACTGCTTGTCTGCGGAGAATGCGGAACGCCCTACCGCCGGTGCACTTGGACGGCAGGCGGTCAAAAGAGAATTGTATGGCGCTGTATCAACCGCCTTGACTACGGCAAAAAATACTGTCACCACTCACCGACTATGGAAGAAGCGCCCTTGCAGGAGGCCATTATGAATGCGATACTGAAAACGGCGAAAAGCAATCCCGACATTCTGCAAACGCTGAAAATGCATATCCAAATGGGGCTTGGCGCTGAAACGGGTGAGGACGAAAGCATTGATATCCAAATCCGCATCGCACAAATCGATAAGGAATTTGGTGGCATTCTAAACACCGTAACTGCCGAAAATCCCGAAAGCCTGCTTACTGATCCCCGCGTTAAAACTCTGATGACGGAAAAGAGAACGCTTGAAAACAAGCTGGCGGAATACATGGCTGCCGAACAGCATCGCAAAAACACCAAGTCGCGGTTGGATCAGATTTTTAGCATCCTCGACAGTATGAAGAACCACCCGATGACCTTTGACAACGAGATTATCCGAAAAATCCTGCAATGCGTGATCGTAGAGTCAAAGGATAAAATCAAGGTGGTTTTCATCGGCGGGCTCGAAGTGGAGGAGGAGGTGGAGCAGTGATGTCAATCAAGATAAAAACGATTTCGACGGTTCAACTCCCACCGCCGAAATGCCGAAAAAATCTTTTTCATGTGGTGCTCACAGCGCGGCTTAGCCGCATATGTGAAAGCCGCAAGGGTGATCCTTGCGGCTTTTTCTTTTAAGGAGGGTCTCCATATGTCATCCGGAAAACCAATGATACGACAACCGGCTTGGCTCTCTCTGGTTCCA
>CABSLJ010000080.1 GCA_902478455.1 uncultured Oscillospiraceae bacterium
TAAGCAGGTCTTATTCGCTTCCCTTAATCTGTAACACATCATTGACAAACCTACAAAGCAATATTTTTCCGTTTTGCCGCGCGCCGGCGCGATTTCTGTAAAATCGACGCGTCTTTCTGAAAAGTTCAGGGTTCTCCACTCGGGAAAACATTTCGTTGCGGCTCTTCCCTTTTAGGGGAACACGGGGCGGTCCCGGGAGGGAGCCGCCCCGTCGCGCTTTGCTTGTCTATCTTTTCCGCATGCTTTTGGAATCGAGCGTATCGGCCACAAAGCGCTTCTGCTTTTTGGGCTTTTCCGGCTTGACGTTCTTGCCCTTGAATTTCAGCGCGGCTTTGCGGGCCTTCTTCATGTCGTCGGTCAGATACTGCTCAAGCGCCGCCGTGGCAGTCTCTCCCTCGATGTTGTTCAACAGCACGATGGTGATGATGCTGCGCACATCCATATCGCCGACGTTGTACATATCGCACAGGATGCCGACCAGACGCTCCTTGCGGTCGTCTTCCCCATAGGAGGAGAGCAGCGCCTGTATTTTGGGCAGAACCTTTTTCTCGGCGAAGGTCACGCCGCGCAGCCTGCCGTAGCGGGTTCTTTCCTCGGTCAGTTCATCGCGCAGCTCGGGGAAGATGACGATCAGACGGTTCATGAAGAACTGCGGGTCTACGTTGCCGTCCTCGTCCTTCTTTGCCTTTTTCTTGGCCGACTGCACCATCGCCTTACGCTTGGGTCCCTCGATGGTCTCGATGAAGTCGTTGGCGATGCCTTCGGCCTGGCGTTCGCTGTCGGTATCCGGGTCAAACAGCCAGACGGAAACCGACTTCCACTCGTTGTCCGGTCCCTCGTCGGTCATGCCGCAGCTTCTGAGTTCAAAGCGCTTCTTGTGTTTGTCAAACACTACGCTGTAGGCCATCGCCTCACTGGTAAACAGGGCGACCCTTCCCTCCTCCTGCTTGTAGCTGACGTCCTGCTGCACGAACTCCTGGGCCGCAAGCGCCTGCGCCACCAGCTCCACAATGAGGTCAAACGCCTTCTTTTCCAAAAAAGATCACTCCTGCACTTTTATTTTCCGATGCGCCTGCGCCCCTTTTCACGAGGCCGCGCCCTTGCTTTCTTTCCCGGCGCGCGGTCCCGCCGCGCGTCCAAAACGGAACAGATACCTTATTATACAACGCCTCCGCCGCTTTGTCATCAGATTTCTCGGTTATTTTTCTCGGTATTTCCTTTTAGGGCTTCTCAAGGACGCACGGCGGAGGCAACGGGCGAACGATGTTCGCCCCTACTCTCATCCCGGCAACCAGTCTGTAGGGGCGCACAGCGTGCGCCCGTCCGTGCGCGTTTTTTATCAACGCCTGAATCCGTCCAAAAGGATGCACACAAAAGCCGCATTTCCCGGTTGAATTTATAATTGCGCCGCTTTGCTTCTTATGGTAATATATAATATCGAACCCTTATACAATAAAATGGAAGCTTTCCTTGGAAACCGGCCCTTTCCGTAACCTGCGGCGCGGTTTCCAAATTTGATACGGAGCGTGATCTGCGTGAACAAAAAGAGAGTCGCCGTGCTCTTCGGCGGCGTTTCGTCCGAGCACGAGGTATCCTGTATGTCGGCCGCGTCGGTCCTGCGGAACATTCCCGAGGAAAACTACGACGTGCTGCGCGTCGGCATCGACAAATCGGGCGACTGGTTCCTCTATTCCGGCCCCATTGAAGCCATTGCCGACGCCGGCTGGGCAAAGCATCCCGAAAACCGCCCCGCCTTCATCGCGCCCGGACTTTCTCCCAAAGGGCTTACCGTCCGCTCGGGCGATTCCTATGAGCAGCTCCCGCTCGACGCCGTCTTCCCCGTGCTCCACGGCAAGAACGGCGAGGACGGCACCATGCAGGGACTCCTGCAGCTTGCCGGACTGCCTTTCGTCGGCTGCGACGCCACCTCCTCCGCCGCCTGCATGGATAAGGTGCTCACCAACGTGATGTTGGACGCGATGGATATTCCCCAGGCGAAATACGTCTGGTTCTACGACTATGAATATCAAAAGGACCCCGACGCGGCCCTCCGCCGCGTGGAAGAGGCGCTCGGGCGCTACCCGGTCTTTGTCAAACCGGCCAACGCCGGCTCCTCGGTCGGCGTCAGCAAGGCGACCGACGCCGCCTCTCTGAAACGGGCGATCGAAATCGCCGTCAGGGAGGACTCCAAAATCCTCATCGAGGAGGGCATTGACGGCCAGGAGGTCGAATGCGCCGTCTTCGGCGGGAAAGAGCCCGTCGCCTCCATCGTGGGGGAAATCGCCCCCTCCAATGAATTCTATGACTACGAGGCCAAATATATCAGCGGCTCCTCCGGCCTCTACATTCCCGCCCGCATTGAAGAGCCCGTCTCCAACCGCATCCGGGAGACCGCCGTGCGCGCCTTTCAGGCCATGGGCTGCTTCGGGCTGGCCAGGGTGGACTTCTTTGTCCGCCGCGGCACGGGAGAGGTGCTCCTCAACGAGCTCAACACCCTGCCGGGCTTTACCTCCATCAGCATGTATCCCAAGCTCATGGAGGCCTCCGGCCTGGCTTATCCGGAGCTGATTGACCGCCTGATCGCGCTGGCCATCAGGAGGGCGGAGGAAAGCAAATGAACGGGAAGCCCATCGGCATCTTCGATTCCGGCCTGGGCGGGCTGACCGCCGTCAAGGAGCTCAAACGGGTTCTGCCCCATGAGGACATCATCTATTTTGGGGACACCGGCCGCGTGCCCTACGGCAACCGCAGCCGGGAGACCATCGTCAAATACGCCATGCAGGACAGCGCCTTCCTCCGGACCTTCGGCGTTAAAATGCTCATCGCCGCCTGCGGAACGGTCAGTTCGGTGGCCACCGACGTGGGCAAAAACCTCTCCATCCCCTTCACCGGGGTGGTAGCCCCCACCTGCCGGGCCGCCGCCCGGGCGACGAAAACCGGGACCATCGGCGTCATCGGCACCACGGCGACCATCCGCAGCGGGGCCTACCGCCGAGAGCTGACCCGCATCGACGGCGGACTCCGCGTGCTCGAGCAGGACTGTCCCCTCTTTGTGCCGCTGGTGGAAAACGGCTTTATTTCGTCCGGCGATCCCATCACCCGGCTGGTGGTCGAGCGCTACCTGCTCCCCCTGCGGGAGGCGGGCGTGGACGCTCTGATTCTAGGCTGCACCCACTACCCCATCCTCAGCGAGGTCATCGCCTCGGTCATGGGGTCCGGGGTGGCGCTCATCGATTCCGGGCGGGAGACCGCCCTCTGCGCGGCCGACACCCTCGCCCGCTGCGGGCTGTTAAACGAGCGTGAAGAGCCGGGCGGCTGTTCCTTTTTCGTCAGCGACCGACCGGAGGATTTTTGCCGCATCGCCGCGCTTTTTCTCGGCGAGAACGTCGACCGCGGGGTCGAACAGATCGACATTGAGGAATATTGATTCAAACATTCCGGCGCAGCCGCGCAGGGGACCGGGGGCTGTCTTCTCCCCTGCGCGGAGTTCCCCCCCTTCCCCTTCAAACGGACAAGCAAACGAGGAGTGCAACATGCAGGAAAATTATCTCATCTCCATCCTGGGAAAACAGAATTACGACGGCGAGCTTGGTGAGGTCCAGCTGACCACGGTCGGCTCTTATATCACCAAGGGCAGCAGCCGCTACATCCTTTACCGCGAATACGATTCGGACGAGCCCGCCGCCAAGATCACCTCCATTCTGAAGGTGGACGGCAACCGCCGCGTGACCCTCATCCGCAACGGCCAGCAGCGCTCCCGCCTCATCCTCGAAAAGGGCAAGCGCCACCTCTGCCATTACGACACCGGCTTCGGCACGATGATGGTGGGCGTCTTCGCCGACCGGATCAAATCCGACCTCGACGACAGCGGCGGCAGCCTAGAGGTCAGCTATTCGCTGGACATCAACTCGGGACTCAAAAGCTTAAACGAAATTTTCATCAACATCAAGGAGGCAGGCAGTCATGTCGAAACTCACAGCTCAAACCGTCAATAGCCTACGGGAGGTCATCCTCGCGGCGATGGGACGAGCCGTCGCCGCCGGTCAGCTTCCGGCCGTCCCCACCCCCGCCTTTTCCATCGAGGTGCCTGCCGACCGGAGCCACGGCGACTATTCCGCCAACGCGGCCATGGTCTCCGCCCGCCCCTTTAAAATGTCCCCGCGCAAAATTGCCGATATCCTCATCGAAAACATCGACCTTGCGGGCACCTACTTTGTCCGCTGTGAGGCCGCCGGTCCCGGCTTCCTCAACTTCTATCTTGGGGACGCCTACTACGCCGACGTGCTTAAGGATATCGAATCGCTCGGCGACGCTTACGGCCGCTCCGACTTCGGCGGCGGTAAAAAGGTGATGGTGGAGTTCGTCTCCGCCAACCCGACCGGCCCCATGCACATGGGTAACGCCCGCGGCGGCGCTCTGGGCGACTGCCTTGCCTCGGTGCTTGACGCCGCCGGCTACGACGTCTCCCGCGAATTCTACATCAACGACGCCGGCAATCAGATTGAAAAATTCGCTGTCTCCCTTGAGGCCCGCTATCTCCAGCTCTATAAGGGCGAGGATGCCGTTCCCTTCCCCGAGGACGGCTACCACGGAGAGGATATCAAAGAACGCGCCGCCCAGTTTGCCAAGGAGCACGGCGACGCCTTTGTAAACGTCCCGGAAAAAGAGCGCCGGGAAGCCCTCGTCGGCTTTGCGCTGCCTAAGAACATCGAGAAGATGAAGAGCGACCTGCGGAAATACCGCATTGAGTACGACACCTGGTTCCACGAAAGCGTGCTCCACCAGGACGGCGAGCTGGCCGAAACCATCGCCATCCTCAATGAAAGGGGCGTCACCTACGAGCAGGAGGGGGCCCTGTGGTACCAGGCGACCCGCTTTGGCGCCGAAAAGGACGAGGTCCTCGTCCGTCAGAACGGCAATCCCACCTATTTTGCCGCCGACATCGCCTACCACCGCAATAAATTCCTGAAGCGCGGGTTCGACACCTGCATCAACATCTGGGGCGCCGACCACCACGGCCATGTGGCCCGGATGCAGGGCGCGCTCGACGCCATCGGCCTGGACGGCAGCAAGCTTCACATCATCCTTATGCAGCTGGTGCGGCTCATGCAGGGCGGCGAGATCGTCCGTATGAGCAAGCGCACGGGCAAGGCCATTCAGCTAGCCGACCTGCTCGACGAGGTGCCGGTGGACGCCGCGCGCTTCCTCTTCAATATGCGCGAGGCCAACTCCCAAATGGAATTTGACCTCGATCTCGCCGTCCAGCAGGACGCGCAGAACCCCGTCTATTACGTGCAGTACGCCCACGCGCGGATTTGCAGCATTCTCAAGGCCCTTTCCCAGGACGGCATCGTCCCCCGCTCCCCCTCCGCGGATGAGCTCCAGCGCCTGAACACCCCCGAGGAGCGCGAGCTTATCAGCCATCTGGCCGCCTTCACCGACGAAATCATCGAGGCCGCCAGGGACTACGACCCGGCCCGCATCACGCGGTATGTCATCACCCTGGCCACCCTCTTCCATAAGTTCTACAACTCCTGCCGCGTCAAGGGGGAGGATGAAAGCCTCATGCAGGCGAGGCTGTGCCTGTGCCTTTCGGTGCGCACCGTCATCCGCAACGTACTGCGCATGTTTAAGATCACCGCTCCTGAAAGCATGTAAAACAAAGGTCAAAAGACATAACATCCGCCCTTCCTGGATGTTGTGTCTTTTTTCATCCCGCAATATGTGGTACAATATAAAATATCTTTGTTTTATGCGGGACCCGGTCACAATTTCAGGGAGGTCGTGTACAGGATGTCCAACGCAGAAATGGTGCGGTTTATCGTCCTATTGCTTGTTTTCTTACTTTTGATCGCCGCGATTATCCACATTGTAAAAAAGATCCACAGAAAGCTACGCGGCCTGATTTCCAAATTATTCTTATGCTTCCATCTGACCATAAACGCCGAAAGCAATTCTGAACCGCATGCGCCAAAGCCGCCAAAACATCTGCTGCGCTGCGCCTACTGCGGGACTCTCCACCGCATCCGCACGGAGGAAAGCCTGCGCTGCCGGCACTGCGGCGCGCCGCTTGATCCGGATCAATAAAGCCGCATCGCCTTAAAGGAGGAATTTTGAATGTCTTTTCCCTTTTCGCTTCCCCTGCTGCTGGACGGAGCCACCGGCACCAACCTCATCCGGGCGGGAATGCCCGCCGGCGTGTGCGTGGAGCAATGGGCGCTCGACCATCCGGAGGCCGTCCGTTCGCTGCAGCGCGCCTTTGTGGAGGCGGGCTCTCAGGCGATTCTGGCCCCCACCTTCGGCGCCAACCGGGCAAAGCTCAAAAATTACGGTCTGGCAGATCAAACGGCCGACTTCAACAGGCGGCTGGTCGCCCTTTCCAGGGAGGCTGCGGCCGGTGCGGACGTCCTCATCGGCGGGGACCTCTCCCCCACCGGTCTGATGGTCGAACCCTACGGCGCAGCCTCCTTTGAGGAAATCTGCGCGGTCTACCGCGAGCAGGTGCAGGCCCTCAAGGCGGCGGGCGTCGATTTCATTTCGGCGGAGACGCAGATGTCCCTTGCGGACATGCGCGCCGCCGTCCTCGCCGCAAAAGAGGCGGGGCTCCCCGTCTTCGTCTCCCTCACAATTGAGGAGAGCGGGCGCACCGTCATGGGCGCCGATCTGCTGCCGGTGCTCATCACGCTGGAGGCCATGGGAGCCGACGCCGTGGGTCTCAACTGCTCCACCGGCCCCGCCGCCATGGAGGAGCTCATTCAAAACGTTCTGCCGCACACCTCCCTCCCCCTCATCTGCAAGCCGAACGCCGGCAAGCCGTGCGCCGATGATCCGACCAAGTACGATCTCACGCCCGAGGCCTTCGCCCTGGAGATGAAGCGCCTGCTGGACGCCGGCGCGCGCATTGTGGGCGGCTGCTGCGGCACCACGCCCGAACACATCGCGGCGCTTGCCCGGCTGCTGCAATCCGAGCATTACGCCCCGCTGCCCGAAAAGGAGGCGGACAATTACGCCGCCGCGATTGAGGGACAGTGCTTTTTCCTGGGCGACGATGTCCACCTGACCGAACCAATCGAGTGCAGCTATGATCTCTCAGACGATCTCATCGACATCGAGGATGAGGACGGCAACACCGCTCTGGTGGTGTTAAACAGCCTGGAGGACGCGCAGACGCTGGCGGAAAACGCCATGATGACCCGTCTGCCCATCGCCGTTCACACCCACGACCCGGAGGTGCTCGAGGCCGCGCTGCGGGATTTTCAGGGCAGACTCCTGGTCGACTCCGACTGCCCGCTTGAGCGGGAAGAGCTCGAGGCCATCGCCCGGCGCTACGGGGCGATCATCTATTAAAAACCGCGTGTGCGCACCTCTGCAGAGCGCCTGCGCCGCATGACCGAAAGACAAAAAGCGCGTATGGATAGAATCCATACGCGCTTTTTAGGGATATAAATGACTTTAAAACTCGGCTGTGCCGGTCGTGCGGGGGAAGGGCAGGACGTCGCGGATGTTGGAGATGCCGGTTAAATACATGATCAGCCGCTCGAAACCGAGGCCGAAGCCCGCGTGCTTGGTGCCGCCGTAGCGGCGCAGGTCGAGGTACCACCAGTAGTCCTCCTCCTTCAGGCCGAGCTCCTTCATGCGGGCCAGCAGGAGGTCCAGCCGCTCCTCGCGCTGGCTGCCGCCGATGATTTCGCCGATGCCGGGAACGAGCATATCCATGGCGGCCACCGTTCGGCCGTCGTCGTTCTGGCGCATGTAGAAGGATTTGATCTCCTTGGGATAGTCGGTCACAAAGACGGGCTTGCAGAAGACCTGCTCGGTCAGGAATTTCTCGTGTTCGGTCTGCAGGTCGACGCCCCAGGACACCTTGTATTCAAAGCGGTCGTTCTGCTTCTCCAGGATTTCAATCGCCTCGGTGTAGGTGACATGACCGAATTCGGCGTCCACAATGCCCTGCAGGCGGGGGATGAGCTCCTTGTCGTAAAACTGGCTGAAAAAGGCGAGGTCGTCCGGGCAGGTGTCCAGCACATAGCGGATGACCGATTTCATCATGTCCCGCGCGAGGTCCATGTCGTCGGAGAGGTCGGCGAAGGCGATCTCCGGCTCGATCATCCAGAACTCGGCCGCGTGGCGCTGGGTGTAGGATTTTTCGGCGCGGAAGGTCGGCCCGAAGGTATACACCTTGCCGAAGGCCATGGCCATGCATTCGGCCTCCAGCTGGCCCGAAACGGTCAGCGAGGTATGCTTTTCAAAGAAGTCTTGGGAGAAATCGACCTTGCCGTCCTCGGTGCGGGGAAGATCGTTGAGATCAAAGGAGGTGGCGGTGAACATCTCGCCCGCGCCCTCGCAGTCGCTGCCCGTGATGATGGGGGTGTGCGCATAGATGAAGCCGCGCTCCTGGAAGAATTTGTGGACGGCGTAAGCCGCCGCCGAGCGCACCCGGAAGGCCGCGCTGAAGGTGTTGGTGCGCGGGCGCAGGTGGGCGATGGTGCGCAGGTATTCCAGGCTGTGCCGCTTCTTTTGCAGCGGATAGTCGGGCGTAGAGGCGCCCTCCAGCTCGACCGATGCAGCGTGGATTTCAAACGGCTGCTTGGCCTCGGGCGTTTCCAGCAGAACGCCGGTCACAACGACGGCCGCGCCCACGTTGAGCCTGGCGATTTCCTTGTAATTCTCCAGCTTATCGGCCTCAAAGACCACCTGAAGTCCCTTAAAGCAGCTGCCGTCGTTGAGTTCCATGAAGCCCAGGGCTTTGGAATCGCGGATGGTGCGCACCCAGCCGCATACCGTGAGCTGCCTGCCGCTGTAATCGGCCGTTTTCGCGTACAGCTCGGATATTTCCGTTCGAATCATAACACCGTCTCCTTGACGTCCCGTTCCGCGGCCTCCGCCTCGAATTCCGGGAGCTTTCTTTCACTGATATGTATTCTATCATATAACAACTCGCCTATGCAGGCAAGACCCCCGGGAAAAGTCTTTTCAGTTTTTGAAAGATTTCCTTCTTTCACTTGTCTTTTGACCATTTTATGCTAAACTGGATACAAACAGCTATTTAGAGGGGGATTGTTTATGAAATACCGCGCCTTTGGAAAAACCGGCTTTGACATCTCCGCGCTGGGCTTCGGCTGCATGCGCCTCAAGGAATATGAAAAGGACGGCAAATGGTATGTTGACCAGGACCATACCGACGAAATGCTCCGGAAGGCCTGCGACCTCGGCGTGAACTATTTTGACACCGCCTATTATTACTGCCATTCCAACAGCGAAGCCGCAATAGGCAGGGCGCTGAAGCCTTACCGGGACAAGGTGAAAATCTCCACCAAGGTCCCGATGGGAAAAGAAATGACAAAACCTGGCGATTACAGACGCTATCTGGAGGAAAGCCTGCGACGGCTGGACACCGACCGCATCGATTTTTACCACTTCTGGGGCATCAACAAGGCTGTTTTCGATGAGAAAATCATCGGCATGCAGGTCTACAAGGAGGCCATCCGCGCCAAGGAGGAGGGGCTTATCCGCCACATCTCTTTTTCCTTTCACGACGCGCCCGAAAATATGGGTTATATCATCGACAACGGCCCCTTCCTGGAATCGGTGCTTTGCCAGTATAATCTGCTGGACCGTACAAATGAGAAGATGATCGAATACGCGGCCGGTAAAGGGTTGGGAGTGGTCGTCATGGGGCCGGTCGGCGGCGGCCGTCTTTCCGGCTCCGGCGGACTTTCCGAAAAGCTGACCGGCAAAAAGGTCGGAGCCAACTACGAGCTGGCCTTTAAGTACGTCCTCTCCAATCCTCATGTCGGTTGCGCGCTTTCCGGTATGGAAACCGCGGCCATGGTGGAACAGAACGCTGCGGCGGTCGATTCCGGCCCCCTGACGGCCGATGAATCGGCCGAGATCAACGACGCGATGCAGCGGCTCAAAAAGTTTTCCGACCTGTACTGCACCGGCTGCAACTACTGCAACGTCTGCCCTCAGAACATTGAAATCCCCAGAGTGTTCGGTTTCTATACGATGTTCAATGTGTACGATTTGAAGCGTGAGGCGGTAAAAAGCTACAACGACTTCCTGTCCTTTTCCGAAAACACGCCCGACAAATGCGTTGAATGCGGCCTCTGCGCCGAAAAATGTCCACAGAAACTGGAGATTCCCAGACTGCTCAAAATGGTGGACGGAATCCTGAGAAGATAGCGGCAGCAGA
>CABSLJ010000081.1 GCA_902478455.1 uncultured Oscillospiraceae bacterium
AGTTGGCCGCCGTCTCGGTGACCGAGGCGAGGACCCTGACCATCCAGCCGTGGGACGCTTCCATCACCCGCGGCATCGAGAAGGCCATCCAGGCCTCCGACCTGGGCATCAATCCCCAAAGCGACGGCAAGATTATCCGCATCATGTTTCCGCCGCTGACCGAGGACCGCCGCCGGGAAATCGTCAAGGACATCAAAAAGATGGCCGAGGACGCCAAGGTAGCCGTGCGCTCCATTCGCCGCGACGCGATGGAAAAGCTCAAGGCGATGAAGAAATCCTCTGAGATCACCGAAGACGACCTCAAGCATTCGGAAAAGCACACGCAGGAACTGACGGACAGGTACTGCAAGGAAGTGGACGCCATGGCCGCCAAGAAGGAAAAGGAAATCATGGAAATCTAAGGCTTTTCCAGACAACGCGAAGGAAGGCGGGCAGTGATCGGATGGGGTTGTTTTCCAAAGCTTCTCATAAAACGGAACGGATTCTGCCGCGGCATTTGGGCATCATCATGGACGGAAACGGACGCTGGGCCCAAAAACGCGGCCTGCCGCGCACCGCGGGACATACCGTCGGCGCGCAGAACTTCCGTACCATCACCAAATATTGCAGCAGCATCGGCATCCCCTGCCTGACGGTTTACGCCTTTTCCACCGAGAACTGGAAGCGGCCGGCCGAAGAGGTCGGCGCTTTGATGAAGCTTTTCAAGCAATACCTGGAAGAGGCGCTGCGCGATTTCCAGGACGAGAACATAAAGGTTGTTTTCATTGGCGACCGGTCGGCTTTTTCGGAGGAACTCCAGGAGCTGATCGACCGTACGGAACGCTTATCGGCCAAGAGGACCGGCATGGTGCTGAACATTGCCATGAACTACGGCGGCCGGGACGAGCTCGTTCGGGCTGTCCGCAAGGTTGCGCAGGAGGTTTCCGAGGGACGCCTTGCACCCGGGGAGATCGATGAAAGCACCATCTCCGAACGGCTTTATACGGCCGGTCAGCCCGACCCGGACCTGATTATCCGTCCGAGCGGGGAGTGCCGTACCTCCAACTTTTTGCTTTGGCAGTCGGCATATGCGGAATATATTTTTATGGATATCCTATGGCCTGATTTTAAAGCAAAGGATCTGGAAAGGGCGCTGCAGGAGTTCTCTATGCGAAATAGGCGCTTTGGAGGTATTTGAGCTATGGCAAAACGGATTGTTTCCGGCGTGGTTGGTGTTGCGCTGGTGGTGGGCGTTCTGCTCTTCAACCAGACCTGCCCGATCGTCTTCAACATCGTGATTGCCCTTGTCTGCGTACTGGCCACCCATGAGGTCTTTGCCGCGATGGGAATCTACAAATTTTTCGGCATTCTGATTCCTACGCTGTTGTTTTCAGCCGTGCTGCCCCTCTTTGGCTACGAGGTTTTTGAATATGCCTGGTATGTCTACACCGTTTTCTTATTCACCACGATGATCTTTATGCACAAGGTGTTGAGCTTTAAGGACATCGCCGTGCTCTACAGTATGACCATGCTCATCACCGTGGCGCTTTCCTGCACGGTGACTTTGCGGGATTTCGGCGGGGAAAACGGTACCTTTTACGTGATTATCGCTTTGGGCGTCGCCTGGCTGTCCGACACGGGGGCCTATTTTACAGGCAGCTTTTTCGGCAAGCACAAGCTTTGCCCTGAGATCAGCCCCAAAAAGACCGTTGAGGGCGCGGTGGGCGGCTTTGTCGTCAGCATGGCGGGCATCTGCCTTGTTGCCTTCGGCTTTCAGCTGTGGAGCCTGCCGGAGTCGGTCTCGGTCTCTTACTGGCATCTTCTGCTCATCGCCTTTCTCGGTTCCGCGCTTTCCATCCTCGGGGACCTGAGCTTTTCGCTGATGAAACGCGGCTGTCACATCAAGGATTTCGGCAACGTTATCCCCGGGCACGGGGGGATTCTCGACCGGTTTGACAGCGTGGTTTTTGTCGCGCCTTTTGTGTGCTACGCCATCCGTTTTCTGCCGGTCCTGGTTTGATATGTTCCATCGTTTTGCGTTGGACACGGCAGTTTTGTTCCGCGTCGGAAAACTTTGATTTTTTCTGACCGGATAGAATATTGGGAGCGTCAGGTGAGTAAATTTGAATAAGAAGCTGTCTCTTTTGGGCTCCACCGGGTCCATCGGCACGCAGGCGCTCGAGGTCGTCCGTGAAATGGGGGATACCGTCACGGCGCTTGCGGCTCATCACAATGTTGATTTACTTGAACGGCAAATCCGGGAGTTTACCCCCCGGATTGCTGCTGTTTATGACGAAAATGCGGCCAGGTCCCTCAAAATCAGGGTGGCCGACCTTCCTGTGCGGGTGCTTTCCGGTATGGATGGACTGTGCGAAGCCGCCGTGGAAGAGCAGGCCGACGTGGTGTTAAACGCCGTGGTGGGCATGGTGGGACTGAAGCCGACCCTCTGCGCCGTCGGGGCGGGGAAGGATATCGCCCTTGCCAACAAGGAAACCCTCGTCGCCGGAGGCGCGCTCGTCATGCGGGCTGCGGCCGAGCGGGGCGTGAGGCTATTGCCGGTGGACAGCGAGCATTCCGCTATCTTCCAATGCCTGGAGGCCTGCCGGGACCGACGGGACCTCTCCAGAATTCTGCTGACCGCCTCGGGCGGCCCCTTTTTCGGAAAATCGGCCGGAGAGCTTCAGGACGTCACCCCGGCGGCGGCGCTTCGGCACCCCAACTGGAGCATGGGGGCAAAGATCACCATCGATTCGGCCACCATGATGAACAAGGGGCTCGAGGTGATTGAGGCCGCATGGCTCTTTGACCTACCGGAGGACCGCATCGACGTCGTCGTCCACCGGGAGAGCATCATCCACTCCATGATTGAGTTTACCGATCACTCGGTGCTCGCCCAGCTCGGCGTGCCCGATATGAAGATTCCCATCCAGTACGCGCTGACCTGGCCGCGGCGCGCGCCCTCGAGCGCAAAACGGCTTGATCTGGCGGCGCTTTCCCGCCTTACCTTTTTTCCGCCCGACGACGAAACCTTCACCTGCCTTGCGGCCTGCCGCGAGGCGATCCGGCGGGGCGGACTCGCTCCGGCGGCCGCCAACGGCGCAAATGAGGCGGCTGTGGACCTCTTTTTAAATGGAAAAATCTCCTTCCTCGACATCGGCGCGCTGGTCCGCGAAGCAATGCTGCGCCAGAAGGATGAGGAAATTACCTCCCTGGAGGACATACTAAACGCTGACAGGAACGCCCGCGCCTATGTGACCGGGGCGGCCGGCTGCGGCGTGTCCCTGTAATCCCGCTTCTGCCGCCGCAGGAAAGCGGCGGGCAAGATTCTGAATGGGGTGATTGTAATTACTACGGTTCTGCTGATACTCATCGCCGTGCTGCTGTTTGGCCTGATCATCTTTGTGCATGAATTCGGCCATTTTATCACGGCCAAGGCCATGGGCGTCAAGGTAAACGAATTCGCCATCGGCATGGGGCCGACCCTCTTTAAATTCCAAAAAGGGGAGACCAAGTACGCCCTGCGCCTGTTTCCCATCGGCGGCTTTTGCGCGATGGAGGGAGAGGATGAGGCGAGCGAGGACGCGCGCGCATTCGGCAACAAAAAGGTTTGGAGGCGCATTCTGATCGTCATTGCGGGCGCCGTGATGAATATCATCTTCGGCATGGTGCTCATGATGGTCCTCATGGGCCAGGAGGATCAGTTTGTCTCCATGACCGTCGCCAAGTTTGCGGAAAACTCCGTGACCGACAAGGCCGGGCTCCAGGTGGGGGATACCTTCCAATCGGTCAACGGCTACCGGATTATGTGCGACAACGACTTCAGCCTCGCCCTTGCCCTGGATGAGGACGGCGTTGTCGACGTCGTGGTCGAGCGAGACGGTCAGGATGTAGAGATTAAAAATCTGGCTTTCGCCACCACCGACGAGGAGGGGCAAAAGACCCTTTCCATCGATTTTTACGTAGAGCCGATCGAAAAGAATTTCTTTACGCTCATAGACCAGTCCTTCCGCAACCTCGTTTCCAATGTGCGCATGGTGTGGGTGAGCCTCATGGGGCTTCTCACCGGTCGCTTCGGCTTTAACGAGCTCGCGGGACCCATCGGGATGGCGGACGTTATCAGCCAGTCGGCCCAGGCGGGTTTGCAGTCGGGCAATCTGATGGGCGCAATCAACAACATCATCCGCATCATGGTGATGATCACCGTCAACCTGGGTGTGGTCAATCTGCTGCCTCTGCCGGCGCTCGACGGCGGCCGGCTGGTTTTCTTGGTCATTGAGGGCATCCGCAGGAAGCCCATCAATCCCAAATACGAGGGCTGGGTGCACGCGGCGGGCTTTGTCCTGCTGATCGGCCTGATGCTTGTCGTCGCCTTCAGCGATGTGCTCCGTCTGATTACAGGCAAGGGGTTGGGCGGATGACGGCGCGCAGAAATAGCAGAAGAGTCTTTGCGGGCAACGTGGCCATCGGCGGCGGGGAGAAGATCACCGTCCAGTCAATGCTGAGCGTTCCGGCGGCCGACGTGGAGGGCAACCTCCGCCAGGCGAAGGAGCTGGAGACGGCCGGCTGCGAGATCATCCGAGTGGCCGTGCCCGACATGCAGGCGGTCGGATTGATCGCAAGACTCAAGGAAACGGTTTCCGTCCCGATTGTGGCGGACATTCACTTTGATTATAAGCTCGCGCTCGAATCGGCCGCGGCCGGTGTGGATAAAGTGCGCATCAATCCGGGCAATATCGGCTCGCTTGAACGCGTCAAGCTGGTGGCCGACGCCTGCCGCAATCGGCGTATCCCCATCCGCATCGGAGTCAATTCGGGCTCGCTTGAAAAGGACATTCTGGCCAAATACGGTCATCCCACCGCTCAGGCGCTGTGCGACAGCGCCCTCTACCACGCCTCTCTGCTGGAACGCTTTGGTTTTGGGGATATCGTCCTCTCTATGAAATCCTCCGACGTCGCCATGACGGTGGAGGCCTATGAACTGGCGGCCGAGCGCTGCGACTATCCGCTGCATCTCGGCGTGACCGAGGCGGGCACAGAGCGCATGGGGCTGATCAAGTCGGCGGCGGGCATCGGGTCACTACTGCTGCACGGCATCGGTGACACCCTGCGCGTCTCCCTGACGGCCTCGCCGGTCAGGGAGGTAAAGGCGGGCTTCGATCTGCTGAGCGCCCTCGGTCTGCGCCGAAAAGGCGTGCGCTTTATTTCCTGCCCGACCTGCGGGCGCACCAAAATCGACCTGATCGGCATCGCAGAAGAGGCCGAACGGCGACTTTCCGGCTGTGAAAAGCCCCTGACGGTGGCCATTATGGGCTGCGCTGTCAACGGACCGGGCGAAGCGCGCGAGGCAGACATCGGCATCGCGGGCGGAGACGGCGTAGGCTTATTGTTCAAAAAGGGAGAGATCGTCCGCCGCGTGCCTGAGGAACGTCTGGTTGAGGAGCTGGTCGCGGAGATCGAGAAGCTGTAAGAAAGAGGAAAAACGAGATGGACCGGTCGAGCAGTCGCGCAGGGCGCCCGGAGCTTTTTGAACGCCCAAACGACCTGCACATACCGGTTCGGGGATAAAGGATGTCACAATGAGGAAATTCGGCGAACTCTTTTCCAATTACATAGAGGACCGCGCCCTGCTTGCCCGTCTTCAGGACGGGGAGGTGGAGGAGCTGTCCATCGATTCCCAAAACAGAACTCTGACGGCGCGCGTGGCGTTTCCCCAGCTGGTGGAACGCCGCGCCCTTTTTGATGCCGAGCGCAGGCTGGAGACTTCCCCTCTGGAACTGCGCCGGGCGAGCATCTATCCGCGCTATGAGCGCGCCCTCTTTACGCCCGACTACTTTCCCGATCTGGCCGAGGAGCTCGGCCGGCGGATCGCCAGCCTCAACGGGACGGTCAAGGATGCCGGCGCCCGTCTGGAGGGAGAAATCCTCACGGTCACGCTGGCGCATGGGGGCAAGGAATTCCTGATCGTCAAAAAGTTTGACCGGGCGCTTGCGGAGCTGATCCGAGAGGAATTCGGCTTTTCGGTCACGGTGAAATTTGACGGCGTGCTTTCGGTGGAACACACCAGCGCCCAATACATAGAAAAGCAGAAAATCAGAGAGGAGAAAGCGCGGCGCGAGGCGGTCGTCCAAGAGGTCGAAACCTATGAGGCCGATTTCAACCCCAAGCAGACCAACCAGGTCAGCATCCGTTCAGGGGAGACCCTCTATCCGACGCCCATCCTCTCTAGCGTCAAGCCGCTTTACGGTAAGCCGACCAAGGGCAAACCCACGCCCATCAGCCGCGTGTCGCTGGAATCGGGCAGCGTGGCCATCTGGGGAGACGTTTTTTCCTGTGAGCAGCGCACCACCCGGGACGGTCAGAAAAAAATCTACTCCATCAACATCACCGACTACACCGGCTCGATGACCCTCAAGGTCATCGAGGATATTTCCCAGTGCAAGCTGCTCGACACCATATCCAAGGGCATGGCCCTTCTGGTGCGCGGAGACGTCAGCTACGACAAATACGACCGCGAGATCGTCATGCGTCCGCGGAGCATCGGCAGCGTGGAAAAGGTCAAGGTGATTGACGACGCCAAGGAAAAGCGGGTGGAACTCCACCTGCATACTAACATGTCTTCCATGGACGGCATGACCTCGGCGGGCGAGCTCATCGAACGGGCCGCCAAGTGGGGACACAAAGCCATCGCCATCACCGATCACGGCGTGGCGCAGGCCTTCCCGGACGCCATGAACGCCGCCGACAAATGCAAGGGCAAGGGGCAGGAGATCAAAATTCTCTACGGCGTGGAGTCCTACTTTGTCAACGATATGATTCCCGTGGTGCAGGGGCCGGACAGCCGTCCGCTCGACGGAGAGTTCATCTGCTTTGACCTGGAGACCACCGGCCTTTCGGCCGCGCGCGACCGCATGACCGAAATCGGCGCCGTGCGCGTGGTGGGGGGAGAGGTCAAAGAGACCTACAACACCTTTGTCAATCCCGGCGTCCCCATCCCGGCCAAGATCACCGAGCTGACCGGCATCACCGACGCCATGGTCAAGGATGCGCCGGGGGAAGAGGAGGCCGTGAACGATTTTCTGCGTTTCTGCGGGGAAAGTCCCGTCCTCATCGCCCACAACGCGCCGTTTGACACCTCCTTTTTGCGCGCCGCCGCCGCGCGGCATGACATTCCCTGCAGGTTTACCTCGATCGACACCGTTCCCATGTGCCGCTCCATGCTGCCGGGCATCAAAAATCATAAGCTCGACACGGTGGCCAAGCACCTCAAACTGGGTGATTTCCGCCATCACCGCGCCTCGGACGACGCTGCCACCCTCGCCGGCATCTTTGTGGCGCTGGCGAACCGGTTAAAGGAAGACAACGGCTGCACCGACATTTCCCAGATCAACACGAGCCTCGCGGGCGGTGACACCAAAAAGCTGCGTCCCTACCACCAGATTATTCTGGTGCAGAACCAGACGGGGCTTAAGAATCTGTATCAGCTGATCTCCAAGTCCCATCTGGAATATTTTTATAAAAAACCGCGCATCCCCAAAAGCGTCCTGGTCCAGTACCGCGAGGGCCTGCTTCTGGGCAGCGCCTGCGAGGCGGGCGAGCTTTTCCGCGCCGTGATCGACGGCCGCCCGTGGGACGAGCTGTGTGAGATCGCCCGTTTTTACGATTATCTGGAGATTCAGCCCATCGGCAACAACCGCTTTATGCTCAGAGAGGGTCTGGTCCAAAGCGAGGAGCAGCTGCGGGATTTCAACCGCACCATCGTCCGGCTGGGCGAACAGCTGCAAAAACCGGTAGTCGCCACCTGCGACGTCCATTTCCTCGACCCGCACGACGCCGACTACCGCAAAATCTTGATGGCCGGCCAGGGCTTTTCCGACGCCGACGAGCAGGCCCCCCTGTATCTGCGCACCACGCCTGAAATGCTGGAAGAATTCGCCTATCTCGGACGCGACAAGGCCTATGAGGTGGTCGTCGCCAATCCGAACCGAATTGCCGACAGCATCGACGAGCTGCGCCCCATCCCACCGGGCGTTTTCCCGCCCTTTATCGACAGCGCCGAAGAGGAGCTCCAGCGCATCACCTGGGAGCGTGCCAAGCAGATCTACGGCGACCCGCTGCCCGAAATCGTCTACAAGCGGCTCGACCGCGAGCTTTCCTCCATCGTCAAGCACGGCTTTTCGGTGCTTTACATGACCGCCCAGAAGCTGGTGGCCGACTCGGAGGCGCACGGCTACTTAGTCGGCACGCGTGGTTCGGTCGGCTCCTCCTTTGTGGCCACCATGTCGGGCATTTCGGAGGTCAATCCTCTGTGTCCCCACTACGTTTGCCCCAACTGCAAGCACAGCGAGTTCTTTGAGGACGGCAGCTACGGCTCCGGCTTCGACCTTCCGCCCAAAAACTGCCCCAACTGCGGCACCGAATATCTGCGAGACGGTCACGAAATCCCCTTTGAGACCTTCCTCGGCTTCGACGGCGACAAAACCCCCGATATCGACCTCAACTTCTCGGGCGAGTATCAGAACGACGCCCACCGCTACACCGAGGTGCTGTTCGGCAAGGACAAGGTTTTCAAAGCCGGCACCATTGCCACCGTGGCGGAGAAGACAGCCATCGGATTTGTCAAAAAGTACGCCGAGCGGAAGGGGATTACCCTCCACCGCGCCGAGGAGGCTCGGTTGGCCGCCGGCTGCACCGGGGTCAAGCGGACCACCGGCCAGCACCCGGGCGGCATGGTTGTCGTCCCGCGCGGACATGAGATATTCGATTTCTGTCCCGTGCAGCACCCGGCCGACGACCAGAATTCCGACAACATCACCACCCATTTCGACTTCCATTCCATCCATGACACCATCTGCAAGCTCGATATTCTCGGGCACGATGTGCCCTCCATCTATAAATATCTGGAGGAATACACCGGCATCCCCGTCATGAAGGTCTCCATGAGCGATCCACAGGTGATGAAGCTCTTCGTCTCCACCGAGCCGCTGGGCGTCACGCCCGAGGACATCGATTCGGAGACGGGCACCTTCTCCCTGCCCGAGGTGGGGACCAGCTTTGTCCGTCAGATGCTCATCGACACTCAGCCGCAGACCTTTTCCGACCTTCTGCAGGTTTCCGGTCTGTCCCACGGAACCGACGTCTGGCTGGGCAACGCTCAGGAGCTCATCAAAAACAAGGTGTGCACCATCTCGGAGGTCATCGGAACGCGAGACAACATCATGACCTACCTGCTCAAAAAGGGCCTGGAGCCCAAAATGGCCTTTAAAATCATGGAGATTGTCCGTAAGGGCAAGGCGACCAAGCTGCTGACCGAGGAACACATCAACGCCATGAAGAAGCATGAGGTCCCGCAGTGGTACATCGATTCCTGCATGAAGATCAAGTACATGTTCCCCAAGGCCCACGCGGCCGCCTACATGATTTCCACCCTGCGCCTGGGCTGGTACAAGGTGCACTACCCGCTCGAATACTACGCCGCCTACTTTACCGTGCGCGGCGAGGATTTTGACGGCGCCGTCGTCATCCGCGGAAAAAGCGCCGTCCGGATGCGCATGGATGAGATCCGCGCCAAGGGCAAGGAGGCCTCTGCCAAGGACAACGCCTCCTTCGCCACGCTGCAGATTGCCAATGAGATGCTCGCCCGCGGCATTGAGGTGCTGCCGGTCGATCTCTACCGTTCCGACGCGCTGAAATACCTGGTGGAGGACGGCAAAATCCGCCTGCCCTTCAACTCACTCGCCGGCGTCGGCGAGGCGGCGGCCAGGAGCCTTGCGGCCGCGCGGGAGACGGGGGGACCGTATATTTCGGTCGACGATCTCCAGACGCGCGCCAAGGTGTCCAAGACGGTCATCGAAATGCTGCAGGAGGCGGGCTCGCTCGCTGGCCTTCCCGCCAGCAGCCAGATGACGCTGTTTTAAAGCGTGCGTCGGTCAATATGACGGGGGGCAAAAACGATAGGCGCCCCTACCCGGGGACTCTCTAACCTCCCTGGCAGACGAATGACGGAACGATGAGGGAGCGACGGCCCCTGCAACCCCTTTGCCGTCCTGACTGGCGGGTTTGGGAAGCGACGCGGTGGGGAGCAATTGCAGCGACCCACCTGTATTCCACAAAAAGCGGTTTGGGGAATCCGATTCTCTGTGCAATCTCCCCGATTGACAATGATAATTCATTATGATATTCT
>CABSLJ010000082.1 GCA_902478455.1 uncultured Oscillospiraceae bacterium
CGATCACCGCGCGCGCAAAGCCGGCGTACCGCTCATGGCCCTGCCGGTCGTCCGATTTAAAGATGCCGCCGAGCGGCTTTCTCCCCTTGGCGCGCAGCAGATAGCCCGCCGCCTGATAGCCGCAGCTGCGGTCTTCGGTGACCAGAGAGATGGGAGAAAGCTCCCGGTAAGCGCCGTTGATAAAGACGCAGGGGACGCCCTGCTCCTCCAGCTTTCGGTAGAGAGCGAGATTCGGGTTTGGGAAGGCCGATTTGGTTCCCTCGACAATCAGCCCATCCACCGGGTGGGACAAAAAGGATTCAAGCACCGCACGCTCGTTCTCCACCCGGTTTTGGGTGGAGAACAGAAGCGTCCGATAGCCGTTCTCAGCTAGTTTGGCCTCAATGCCGCGGATGATGTCGGGAAAAATATAGTCGCCGATGTAGGAGGTGACCACGCCGATGCTGTGGGTGGCGGGCGCTTTCGGCTGCACCCGTTCCACATAGGTCCCGCTCCCCCTCCGCCGGGAGAGCACGCCCTCGGCCTCGAGCAAATCGAGCGCCTGACGGACGGTCTGACGGCTGAGTCCGTACTGACCGGCCATCTCATTCTCAGAGGGCAGCCGGTCTCCGTCGGCGTAAACGCCCCGCTCAATCTGCGAGCGAAGCTCATCGGCCAAGATAGAATATTTGGGTCTGCCCGCGCCCGGAACCTCCATGGCTGCTCTCTCCTTTTCTGTATTGGAAGCGCCGACGGGCCTTCCGCCGGCCAGGCCTGCCTAAGCCAGCGGCGGGCACTCCACGCCAAGCCGTTCGGCCGCCTCTTTGACATAACCGTACAGCTCCTGTGCGAGGGCGCCGTCCGGCCTTTGTTCTTTGCCGCGCGCGGTATCTTCCGCCACCTGCTTCCCGGCGTGCTCCAGGAGATCCAACGTCTGGCCGTATTTCGCCGTGTGGCCCGCTCCCGCCGACTGACCGCGCTGGAACAGTCCGTTCCAGGCGACGTTGTCCGCCATGTTCTCAATCATGGTATCCGAGGTCAGGTGAATGTCCGGCTCGGTTACGGCGGCCACGATTTCCTCCGCTTCGGTATCGCTCAGAGCGCCCTCAAAACCGGCGGTCAGCTCATTGTATTCCTTCAAAAGCTCGATGTCCAGCACCGCCTGATGGGGGGAGAAAATATTTCCGTTGGAGAGACCGCCTAGTTCAGGCGAGCAGCGCCCGGTCAGCCCGGAGAAGAAGGACTGCGCCATGCCGAATTCATAGCAGGCCTGCAGGCCCGGCTCGTTTGCATCGCGGTACCAGGTCAGCAGCTCGGTATCCACGCCGAAGCCGCGCACAAAAATATCCCAGCAGGCGACGTTCTGCAAATGGGTGTGCATGCCGAAGAAATCAATGCGGCTAGAGCGGACGTCAAAGCTACCGGTGGCGAAAAACGCATCCAGACCGGCCTGCGGACGCAGCGTGTGGAAAAGAGCCAGTCCGCAAAGCGTCTCGGCAACAGCGGTGACCGCCGTTGCGGTCACGGTGACTGGAGCGCTCACGCCGCTGACCGCCATGCTTCCGACGCCCATTTCGTCGCAAAGTCCCAAATCGATGCGCTTAAGCATGGTATCGATGGCCCGCTGGCCCATTTTGAAGGGCGGATTGAGGAACTCATACTTCTGCATCGGGTGGAAATACCCGGTATGCGACCGCACCACCTCGGCCATTTTGCCGAGATATTCCACATGAATCGGGTGGGTGGGCTGCTCATGGTAAAAATCCTTGCGGCAGTGGCCGGCCAGAAGGGCGTAATTGTAAATCGGCTCGAGCACCATATCGACATCCTGAATCATAACCGGCGGGAAAAGGGCGGTCACATCGCTGTTGCCCTGCGCCCAGTCGGCCAGGGAAGCCAGCGTAAAGCGGTCTCCGGGCGTGACGTTCCATTTCTCCCAGTCAAACACCAGGTTGGCCCCGTTGCCGACAAGCACCTCCTGCGCGTCCCGTCCGGCGGGAGAGGTGAGCCTGCGGGCGGGGTCGCCGGCAGGGTGGCATCTGCGCAGAACGTCGAGCGTATCCACAAGCTGAGCGCGGGTGAAATAGACGGTATTGCCCTCTACCCGCACGCCCAACTTTTTGAGCTGCTCGGGATAGTCTCCCTCATCCGCCTCAATCTGCAAGCCGGCGCGCTCGGCGATGTCCAGACAGCGTTCACAAAGCTCATCCAATTGACTGCGATTCCAAGTAAGCACCGGACCGGATGCCGCAAGCGGCCAACGCAGAGTAACGCGACTTTTATTCATAAGTGGTTCTCCTTTTTCATTTAGATATGTATTTTCAGTATAACACGTCCCGGAAAAAGCGCGCAAGTCTTCTCTTTTATAAGAAAAGATTGGCTGTTTAACAAAAAATGTTTGCAGAAACGTAAAAATCCCCTTGGAACATGCCTGCCGGCGCGCCAAAGGGATTTTATGTCTTATAGGCAGGCGGAAAAGCGCCGCCTCAAAGTTCTTTCTTTTGAAAGATGGCACAGGAAAGCGCAAAGGAAGCCAGCAGCAAAACCACCACTACAACCGGCGAAAGCTTGAGCAGGACCAGCAGCTGCGCTTCGCTGGGCATCTGCACGCCCAACTTGACCCATACGGCTGCGGCAAACGTGGGAATAAATACCACCAGCATCAGCATTAATCGGCTTTTCTCCGCGCCGAACCGGTACACGAGGGGCAGAAAAATACTGGACAAAACCAAACAAACCGCCAGCATGACATACACCATCAGCAGGTTTTCGCTCAGGACAAAAGCGCCGCCTCCCCGAATCAAACCGGAAACGAACTGCATAACAAAGACCACCGCGCTCCCGGCAAAGGTCATTAAAAAGGTAATCAGGTATTTTTCCAACACCATTTCGGTCCGGGTGACCGGAAGCGTGAGGGCGTATTTATCCCACCGCGCCATTTCATCAAAGCTAAAGGTGGTAATGGGGAGCATGGTGAACAGAAGGACAATCATCGCAGTGATGATATTAATCTGACTGGTGGCAAGGGATATCAGAAAAAACACAAGGCTGATGGCAAACGTATATTTTCCCCCGCGCAGCATGGCGATCAGGTCTTTTCGGAACAGACCGGTCATATTTTTTCCCCCTTCACATAAAACAGCATGATATCGTCCAGCGTGGCGGCGTCGATCACAGCGTCCGGATATTTGCGCCGGGCCTCCCGGCGGTCGCGCACGAGCGCCTCACAGCCGAAGGAATTGCTCCTGCGGGCGACAACGTCTGCGCGGTCCATCCGGGAAATCGCTTCCTTGCCGCATTTCAACACGCCGTAATGGTCGAGCAGATCGTCCTTGGGCGCGCTGAGCAGAAGCTCCCCTTTGTGGATAAAGGTGATGTAATCGGCAATTTTCTCCAGATCGCTGGTGATATGGGAGGAGAGCAAAACGGCGTGGTTCTCCTCTGTGATAAATTCCTGAAAAATGTCGAGGATTTCATCCCGCATCACCGGGTCGAGACCGCTGGTCGCTTCATCGAGCAATAGAAAACGCGGATGATGGGACAGCGCAGCCGCGATGGAGAGTTTGACTTTCATCCCTCTGGAAAATTCCTTGATCTGCTTGCGTCCAGGCAACGAAAAACGTTCAAGATAGCGCTGATAGAGCGCTCCGTCCCAGCTTTTGAGATAGACCCCTTTCATGATGTTGCCGATGTCCCGGGGCGTCAGCATCTCGTGGAAGCCTCCTTCATCCAGGACCACGCCGATTTGCTCCTTGACGCTCTTTTCCTCCTGGATGCCGTCCTTCCCGAAGATTTCAACGCTTCCCCCATCCCGACGGATGAGGTTCAAAATCAGCTTGAGAGTGGTCGTCTTGCCCGCTCCGTTTTCGCCGATAAGGCCCATAATGCAGCCGGACGGCAGGGAAAAGCTGATATCCCGCAGACAAAAATGCTCGTATTTTTTAGACAGGTGCTCCACCTTGAGAATTGTGTTCATTTTGATTCCTCCTGATAAAGCAGAGTGAGGATGCCGGTGAGCTCCTCGAGCGTGATCCCGCTGCGCTTGGCCGTGTCCACCGCCTTAGAGAGGGCCTCCTCCGCCAGACGCAGGTGCTCCTCCCGGATAAATTCCAGATTTCTGCGGGCAACGAAGCTCCCCTTGCCCATGACCGTCTCGAGGAAGCCGTCCCGCTCGAGTTCCTCATAGGCGCGTTTGGTGGTGATCACGCTGATGCGCAGCTCCTTGGCAAGCAGCCGCATGGAGGGCAGCGCTTCCCCCTCCCTGAGCTTGCCTGTGATGATCTGGTTCTTAATTTGGGACGTGATCTGTTCATAGATGGGCTTATCACTGGAATTGCTGATGATGATCTCCATCCAAGCACCTCTCTGATTAATATTGTATATATACTATATATACAATATACACGTATACGCCTTTTGTCAAGAGGAAAACAAAAACTTTTTCCGGTATTTCTTGCCTTCCAAAAAGTGCATACCCTTTGCGTGAAACAATCCGGCGCAAGCATGCTTCTCTCTATCCCAAAATTCTCATGGACCGTACCGCCGAAAAGAGCCGCGACCGTCTCCTTCGCAGTTTTGGGACAAAAAAATGCACCCCCGCACAGGAGGTGCAAAAGCAAACCAACAGGGCGCAAAACCGTTACTGCGCCTTTCAGGGTAAAAAGTCTTCTTCGCTGTAATTCAAATTGATCTTTCCGTTCACTTTTTCAAACTCAACGATTCTCTGCTTGATCAACTGCTCGATTTCCTTATTCTTGGTTCTTCCTTCCGAACGTGCAATGTATTCCAGCTTATCCAAAAGTACCCGGTTCACACGTAACGTAAAGCGCGGCAAACAATCCTTCATCATTAGACACCACTTTAACTAAGTATTGACATAATAATAGCGTCATTGTATAATATTGTGTAGAATTGACGCAATTATGACGCAGTAATATTGATAAATGGATTATCATGATGAAAGAAACCATGTGTTGCTTTACGGGATACAGCGATCTCCCCGCTGAAAACCGCTGTGACATTCGGCTGCAATTGGAGCAAGAGGTAAAAGGGCTGATTGACGCGGGCGTGCATCGCTTTGTGTGCGGTGGATCGCCTGGGTTTGATACGCTTGCCGCCTTTACCGTTCTGAAGCTTCAGCCGATTTTTCCCAAAGTTGAACTTGTGCTGGTCGCTCCGTGCAAGGAGCGGCAAAGGCGCTGGAAGCGCGAAGACAAAGAGCGGTACGCCTACCTCAAGAGCCGGGCCAAACGGATCATTCGGACCGGATGCGGCGGCAGGCTGGACTGCATGTGCGGAAAATGTCGTTATCTGATCAAGCACAGCAGTGTGTGCGTCTGTTATCTGCCCCGGGAATCAAACGGCGCCGCCCGCGCCGTGTCCTACGCGCAAAAAAGAGGATTGTGCATCCGGCGGATTGCGTCCGGAACTGTCTCCGGCGCGGAAGACCATTGACGCGCACAAAAAAACGAAAGCTGCAAAAAAACGCCCGCATCTCCCGCAAGGACAGGGATTCTCCCTGTGCTGCGGGCGGATGCAGGCGCCTTTTTTATTTGGTTCGAGTTTCTTTTGATGTTACGCACAGCCGACGCAGGTGCGCCTGCCTTGCCCTCCTACTGCCTGGCGATCTCCGCGCAGACCAGATCGCCCATCTCGGCGCAGCCGACCTTCTTTGTGCCCTCGGTGTAAATGTCGGGCGTGCGGGCTGTTTTGAGCACCTCCGAAACGGCGCGCTCGACCGCCGCCGCCGCCTCGGGTTCGCCGAGGGAATATTTGAGCATCATCGCGACCGAAAGAATGGTTGCGAGCGGATTGGCGATCCCCTGACCGGCGATGTCAGGCGCAGAGCCGTGGATGGGCTCATAGAGCCCTCCCCTGCCCTCCCCCAGGCTGGCCGAAGCCAACATGCCGATGGAGCCGCTGATCATGGAGGCCTCATCCGAGAGGATATCCCCGAACATATTGGAGGTGACGATGACGTCGAACTGGCCGGGATTGCGCACGAGCTGCATGGCGCAGTTGTCCACATACATGTGGGAAAGCGCCACGTCGGGATATTCCGCTGCCACGCGGACGACTGTCTCCCGCCACAGCCGGGAGGATTCGAGCACATTGGCCTTATCCACCGAACAGAGCTTTTTCCCGCGCTTGCGCGCCAGATCGAAGGCGACGCGGGCAATGCGCTCCACCTCGGGGACCGAGTAGCGCTCGGTGTCGTAGGCGCTTTTGACGCCGTCCGGTTCGTCGCGGCCGCGGTCGCCGAAATAGATGCCGCCCGTTAGCTCCCGGACGACCATGATGTCCAGCGCCTGGCCGATGATCTCATCCTTTAAAGGGGAGGCGGCGCGCAGCGGCTCAAAAATGACCGCGGGACGCAGGTTGGCGAAGAGGCCGAGCGCCTCGCGGATACCGAGAAGCCCCGCCTCCGGGCGGTTGTTCCCGGGCTGGGCGTCCCATTTGGGTCCGCCCACCGCGCCGAGCAGGACGGCGTCGGCCGCCCTGCAGGCGGCGACCGTCTCCGCCGGCAGCGGGACGCCGGTGCGGTCGATGGCGGCGCCGCCGAGCAGCGCCTCCTCATAATCGACCGAAAAACCATATTTTTCAGAAACGGCGTCGAGCAGCTTGACCGCTTCCCCGACGATTTCGGGGCCGATGCCGTCCCCCTTGAGCAGCACGAGATGGAATTGCTTCACGTGAATTTCTCCTTTCCGGGAAGGCCGGGCGCGCCTCCTGCTTTGGAACCGTCGCGCCGGCCTGGGCTCATTCCCCTCCGCGCGTCTGCGGCGGCGAAAGGGAGGCGTTGTCGGTACGCCGCCGGATACAGGCGGCAAAATGCCGATTTACAGCGTCTTGTTGATGGCGTTTACATAAGCGCGGATACTGGCCTCGATGACGTCGGTGGAAACACCGCGCCCGGTGTGGACCAGACCGTCCCCGTTGTGGATTTTGACCGTCACCTCGCCCAAGGCGTCGCTTCCCTCGGTGACGCCGCGCAGGCCGTAGGAATCGAGCGTGTACTCATGGCCCGTGATGCGGTTGATGGCGTTCATCGCCGCCTCGACCGGTCCGTTTCCGGTGGCCGCCTCGCTGAACCGCTGGCCGTCCTTGACCAGAATGATGGTGGCGGTGGAGGTGGTGTGGTTGCCAGACATGATCTGGAAGGTGTCGATCTCATACTGATTGCTCTTCAGGCCGTGGCCCTCGTTGATGAGGGCTTCGATGTCCGCGTCGAGGATGGTCTTCTTGCGGTCGGCCAGCTCCTTGAAGCGGGCGAAGGCCTTATCCAGCTGCTTTTCGTCGAGCGTGTAGCCGAGCTCCTCCACCCGCTGGGCAAAGGCGTGGCGGCCGGACAGCTTGCCGAGCACCATCCGGCTGACCGGCACGCCCACCGACTGGGGCGTCATGATCTCGTAGGTCGTCTTCTCGGCCAGCATGCCGTGCTGGTGGATGCCCGACTCGTGCGCAAAGGCGTTGGCGCCGACAATCGCCTTGTTCGGCTGACACTCCACGCCCGTGAGGGTGGTCACCAGACGGCTGGTGGGATAAAGCTGGGTGGTGTCGATGTTATGGGTGACGTTGTAGAAATCCCTGCGGGTGGTGATGTTCATGACGATCTCTTCCAGAGAGGCGTTGCCCGCCCGCTCGCCGAGGCCGTTGATGGTCGATTCCATCTGGGTGGCCCCCGCCTCCAGGGCCGCGAGGGAGTTGGCCACCGCCAGGCCGAGGTCGTTGTGGCAGTGGACGGCAATTGACGCGCGGTGGATGTTATCCACATGGGAGAAGAGGTAGCGGATGAGGCCGCCGAACTCCTCGGGGGAATTGTAGCCGACCGTGTCCGGAATGTTGACGGTGGTCGCGCCCGCCTCGATGACCGACCGCACGACCTTCACAAGGAAATCCCAGTCGCTGCGGCCGGCGTCCTCGGCTGAGAACTGCACGTCCTCGACGTACCGCCTGGCGTATCTGACCGCCTTGACGGCGCTGTCAAGCACCTCGTCGGGCGTCATTTTGAGCTTGTATTTCATGTGGATGTCCGATGTGGCGATGAAGGTGTGAATGCGGGGACGCTTGGCCTCCTTCAGCGCCTCGGCGGCCGCGTCGATGTCCTTTTCCAGCGCGCGGGAAAGGCTTGCAACGGTCACATCCGGCCCCATGGCGCGCGCCACGCCCGATACGGCAGCGAAGTCGCCGGGAGAAGCGATGGCGAAGCCCGCCTCGATGATGTCCACGCGCAGTTTTTCGAGCTGGCGGGCGATGGCGATCTTTTCCTCGACCGAGAGGCTGACGCCGGGCGTCTGCTCTCCGTCGCGCAAAGTCGTGTCGAAAAATCGAATGGTTCTGGGCATGGGGAAATCCTCCTTTGATTCACCCGCAAATTCGGAAACTCCGTAAGCGCCGGCGGGGAGCCCTTCTCCGCCGGACACACACCGTTTTGATCCATCCAAAGAGTCCACGTCGTTGGAAACGAAAAAACGCCCCTGACGCAATCGTCAGGGGCGTTGAATGTTTCATCCACGCGGTACCACCCTAATTCAGCCGCATAACGCGGCCCTCACCGGCCTCCAACAAGGCCTAGGCCTTTAACGCTGCCTTTGCGTCCGGTCCTAAAATCGACTTCGGAACCGGCGACTCTGGGATGAGCTATACACACGCTGCGCAACACCGGCTCGCACCTTCCGCCGGTTCTCTTTGCTTGACGCTCCGTGTCTTATTCCCTTCACGGTCTTTGGGGTAACCTCTTTGCAGGTTTATTTTGATTTGTATTTAATTATATGCAGGCGTTTTGCGTTTGTCAAGACCCTGTCAAAGATATTTCATTGGAATATTGGGGACGCCTGTCCGCATAGAAATGAATACGGGCTGTAAAGGATACAGCGGGAAACGCCTGCAAGCGAGAGGCCGTCTGCGCCGTCCGTCGCGCTCGCCCGCAGTTTCCCTCAAGCGGCTCCGGAACGGCCTCGCCTTTTGCGTCTATTCTTTCTCCTTGCGCCCGTAGGCGCGGTCGGCCGCCTCGCGGGCGATGTCGATCATATACTTAAAGTCGCCTTGCACCTCGCCCGATTCCCCAGCCGGCAGCTTGGCGTACACCTCGGCTACCTTATCCCGCATCCAGAGGCCGGGCGTGATCCGCAGGGAATAGCCGCAGCCGTTGTCCACAATCCAGTCGTAAAAATCGGCTCTGGGAAGTCCGTAGGCCGTGAGGATGGTCATAATGGTTCCGCCATGAGCGACGAGCACGGCCGACGTCGTCCCCGTGCGCAGAAGGCTTTCCACCAGTTTTTCAAAGGTTTCGCACACCCTCTTGGTAAAATCCACGCCGCTCTCACCTCCGGGAGGGGCCGTCTGCTGGGAATTCTCCAGCCAGCGCACGAATTCGGGGTCGGACTGCAGCTCCTTCGCCGTCTTTCCCTCCCACGCGCCGAAATCGCATTCGGCGAGTCCCGGCACCAGGATGGGATTGACCTGCGGATAGAGGATATTGCAGGTCTGAACGCAGCGCTTGAGGGGGCTCGAATAAAACACGGCCGCGCCGGGATAGTCGCATTCGTCCGCCAGCTTCTGCAGGCGGGCGACGCCCTGCGCGTTGAGCGGCAGGTCAGTGACGCCGGCGTACTGGCCGTTTACATTCGCGTCCGTGATCCCATGACGAATCAGGTGAATTTGGTAAGATTTCATAACTTTTGCTCCTTAGCTCTGGTATT
The DNA here is from genome assembly GCA_902478455.1 of uncultured Oscillospiraceae bacterium. Lineage (GTDB taxonomy): Bacteria > Bacillota > Clostridia > Oscillospirales > Acutalibacteraceae > CABSLJ01. The sequence goes on from CABSLJ010000082.1 coordinate 9,681, forward strand.
TTGCCGATTCCTGTTTGCTTTACAAAGGGTTTTAAATGGTTTATACTTTACTTGTCGTTTTTTGCGGCAAGCTTGATTTGGGGGCGCCTGTATGAACAACAATTTTTCCAGAATTATGACGCTTTTGCGGAAAGAACGGGGATTGAGCCAGAAAAAAGTGGCCGCCGACCTGCAAATTTCGCAGGCCCTGCTCTCTCATTACGAAAAGGGCATCCGTGAATGCGGCCTGGATTTTGTGGTGCGCGCCGCCGATTATTACAATGTTTCGTGCGACTATCTCCTCGGCCGCACGCCCGACCGCTCAGGCGCAACGTTGACGGTGGACGACATCCCCGAGCCGGACGCCTCCGGCAAAGAGAACACCTACCGCGGGAGCCTGCTTCCCACCCTCAACAAGAAGCTCATCGCCAATTCACTGAACATCATCTTCGATCTGCTGCAGAAATGCGGCAGCAAGGGCC
>CABSLJ010000083.1 GCA_902478455.1 uncultured Oscillospiraceae bacterium
ATTTCAACTCTAGATTCAATAATTTTCAATAAAATATATCCGTCACCCATCTGCTCGCTTTCTATTCCTCAATTCAAAACCTTCATTACGTTGCTGATCTCCTCTTTGGTCTGCGGGTTATTGAGATACTCCCAGGAATAGAACATAAATCCGTCTCCGCCGATGCTCCTGCCGAATTCGATTTCCCGGCTCAGGATATCGCTGGACGCCTGCCAGGTTCCATCGTCGGCATCGGAACCGGCCTTATAGACGCCCAAACCAAAGTAAAGCTTAACATCTTCACAGGTCACAAGTTCCCGCCAGGTCTGGGCCGTCTCATCAAAAGGAAGCAGCGGGTGATCAAAGTTGACATAAATCTGCGGACACAGATAGTCAACGTAGCCTTTCCTGCTCCCCCAGCTGTGAACATCGGCCCCCATGGAGTTGTTGTTGGCCAGATTTCCCTGGGGAGAGATGCCAAACGCCACCTTGGGATTCTCGTCTTTGACGGCGCTGTAAACGCCCGCAATCAGGGTATTGATGTTGGATTTACGCCATTCTGCAAGGGAAAGTGCCTCGCTCCCCTCTTCCAGAGAGGCGCAGTAGGCGTCATAGGAGACCTGATCGGGGATTTCCGCGGAGGAGGGATAAAAATAGTCGTCAAAATGAATGCCGTCCACCGCGTAATTGGCCACAATTTCCCGCACGCCGTCGATGATCAGCTCGCGCACCTCCGGATAGGCCGGATTGTAGTATTTGTCCGCCCCGTTGTCCATCACCCAGTTGTCGTTTGAGGGATCGTCGTCCCCGCTCCAGACATTGTAAGGATTCTGAGGACTCAGCAGACTGGGCGTCGAATTGACCTGGACCCGCAGCGGATTGATCCAGGCATGAAAGGCAAGCCCCGCTTCGTGGGAGGCGGACACCATATATTCCAGCGGATCAAACCCAGGATCATTCCCCTGCGTGCCCGAAAGCAGATGGGACCATGGGAAGTATTCCGAGGGATACATCGCATCCCCATGGGAACGCACGTGGACGATCAGAGTGTTCATCCCGTATTCCCTGGCTCCCGCGACTATCTCATCGAATTTTTGTCGGAAGGCCTCCTCGTTTTTTTCTTGAGAATCCTTTAAATCAAGCGTCATGAAGGGCACCCACACGGCCCGCATCTCCCCCTCCGGCGGAGTAAACGGCGTCTCATCCCCCGAGGAAGCGTTCACAGAGCCGTCGGAAGAACCAAATCCGCCTTCCGAAGAGCCGTCCGGCTCCCGTGTGACCGCGCCGGCCCACATGGAAATCAGCACCGATGCAACCAGAAAAAATACCGCCATCAGAAAAGGGAGATATCGTTTTGCCATACGACGCGCCATAGGAAACACCTCTCATTTTTTGCATCCGGCAGGACATGTCCTCTTTTGGAATTGACATCGCCCCGCCGATCAGATAGGATAGTAGACAAGACCACAGCCCGTAAGGAGGTACGCCATGCCTTGGTACTTTTCCGTCCTGCTTCTCTATCTTCTTTTCATCAATCTGTATGCCGCCGTCCTGACGGTTTATGATAAAAAAATGGCGCAGAAGCACCGGCGGAGGGTCTCCGAGCGGGTGCTGCTCGTTACCGCGGCCCTCGGCGGCGCGCCATTGATGCTTGCGGTCATGAAGTGCATCCGGCACAAAACGCAGAAGAAAAAATTTATGATCGGCATCCCCCTGCTTTTGTGCCTGCAAATCCTCCTTTACGCCTTTCTTGTGTTTCTGTATGTGCGCTGAGCTTTCCCATTTCAGGCTGACGGAGAAGCCGGCTTAACGCAATCAAGACGGAGTACAACAACACGCCGGAATCCAAAAAAGCCTCCCTGCCGAAGGATCATCGCTTCGACAGGGAGGCTTTTCCTGAAAGCCGACCGGAACGTTCCGCAGACAAATCAATGAAGGTCACAGACACCGCCGTTGTCTATCGTTGAAGCCAGCTCTCCTGCTCTCGTTCAATCAGCTCGGGAAAGTAGTAACCGTGCTGCATTTCGCCGGAAAAATCGAGGAAGGTATAGGAAAAGGGGGTCCGGCTGTTCTGGAAGAAGCCAGAGACCAGGTAGCGGTTGTCCGACTCAAAATGCACCGACCACAACACATTGGTGCTGCTGCCGATCAGGAAGGTGTCCATGGGCTCGTAAATCCCCAATGTGATAATCCGATTGAAGTCCGAAAGGGAAACCAGCTTGGAATAAAAGCTGTCGGCAGCGGAGCGCAGTTTGTCGTCCGCATCGTAAATCCGCAGAAGCTGCTGCTGGGTAAAGACGGGGAGAAGCTCTCCCTCCTTATGGCTGCCGATACAGCTCACATGAAACACCTGATCCGCGGTGCCGCAGGCGGTGATCCGCCACGACTGGGCGCGGGCGTCGGTAAAAAGGACATCCACATAGAAAACATCGTCCGTGATGAGCGGAACCGAATTTTCCAGCTGTTCGGCGTCATAGCGCCAGATTTCGGTGTGGGTGTCCAGAATTTTCCCATAAAGCTTCAGATTGAACAGGGTGTCCAGCTGTTCGGCGAGATCGTTTAAGAAGCTGTCCCGCTCTTGAATTTCCGGTTCTCCGATCAATCCGTCGGCCAGTGAGATCCGGTCCGCAAACAGGGACGGAAAATAGAAGATCGGCAGGGCGCGGTCGACTGGCTCGCTCAGGATTTCCTGCGGATTGGAAAGCTGGATGGGCTCCCTTCGGGCGACGTTCTCCGCGTCATCCGTCAGAATGGGGAGAACATAGTAGGCAAACAGCGTACCCACCAGGAGCACAAAGCACGAGAGCAGAACCGTCAGAAGATTGCTCAACCATCGCTTCATTTTGCCACCTCCCTGGGGAAGGTCACGGTCACTGTAGTGCCCTTGCCGACCTTGCTTGTGATGGACAGCTCGGCGCGGTGAACCTCGGCGATTTCCGAACACAGCGCCAGCCCCAGGCCGGCGCCGCCGTAGGCCCGGGAACGCGCCTTATCCACCCGGTAGAAGGGTTCAAAAATACGTTTGAGTTCCTCCTCCGGAATCCCGTGTCCTTGATCCTCCACAGAGACCGACAAGGTCCCGTCCAAGTCCGTCCGGGCGCGCAGATAAATTTTTTTGCCGGGCTGGCTCGCTTTGACGGCATTGTCGATCAGATTGTAAAACAGGGATTTGAGAAGCTCTTTGTCCCCTGTGATGACATAATCGGTGGCCCGGGCATAGAATTGTATCTTTCGGTTGGCGGCGATGGGCTGCACGGCCGCCGTGATTTCCTCAAAAAGTTCTTCGATGTTCACCGGCTTGCATTCGGGTTCCCGCTTGAGCAGGATGATGTCCATCAGCTTGGAGGAGATGGATTTGAGATACTGCCCCTCCTTGTAGATGCTCTCGGCGAAGTCGTGGATGGACTCGTCGTCCAGACGCGCGCTGCGCAGGAGGTCGGAAAAGCCGATGATGGAGGTCAGCGGCGTTTTCATTTCGTGGGTCATGTTGTCGATAAAGCTCTTCCGCTGGCCGGCGACCTCCTCCAGAAGCTCCACCTTCTGCCTGACCGCCTCGGTCATCAGATTGAAGTCGCCGATCAGTTCACCGATTTCATCATTGGTTTTGATGGGGATGGGCTGATAATCTCCCTGCGCCACACGTTTGGTCGATTTGCGCAGGCGGTCGATCTGATGGGTGAGTATCTTTGTGGTCAGCAGCATGATGAGGGCAACGCCCACCGAGACGAGCGGACCCGCCAGCGCAAAGAAGCGCAGCTGTTCATTTTTGACGTCATAAATCGAGGAGATATCGCGCACGGTGGTAAAAACAAACCGCTCGCTCTGAATGACGACGGGGGAGGATATGTAAAGATAGGCTCTGTCTTCACCCTGATTCTGAATCAGCACATGGGCGTCCTTGTCCTCGGGTGAACGTTCCAAGAGTTCCGACGGCACCTCGCCGCTCAGGTTGGAATAAACCACGTCCCCGCCCGCCCGGTTGAGCTGGATATAGAGGTCGTCCAGCATGAACATATCGGCCGATTCCTTGGTGACCCGCCGGAGCTCGGCGTCGGTAAATTCTAAAGCGCCGGTGCGGTAACGCTCATAGAGCACGTTGGTCTGCAGCGAGGCCGTGATGATGCTGTATTCGTCGAGTCCGGAGCTGATCTCCTTGTCCTGATTCAGAGCATGGTTGTTGCTGATGAGCATATAGGCGATGCCGTTGATCGCCACGGTCAGTATGGTTAAGGAGATGAGGAATATCTTTTGCCAAAACCGCATATTCCGTTATCCCTCCAGTCGATAACCTACTTTAAAGACCGTTTTCAGGCATTCCTCCAGCCCCAGCTTTTTGCGCAGGCGCTGCACGTGGTTGTCCACCGTGCGGGTTTCGATGACGGCCGAGCACTCCCAGACGTCGTCGAGAATTTTATCCCTTGTGAGGGCCACGTTCGGATGTTTAAAGAAAAGCACAAGCAATTCGTATTCCTTGGGCGTCAGGTCGACGGGCACGCCCGCACGCCGCACGGTGCGCTCCTCCAGATCGATGACAATGTCCTTAAATTCCAGCAGGCGGCGGTCCCGGTGATACCGCCGCAGCACAATCTCAATGCGCGCAAGCAGTTCCAGCGGTTCAAACGGCTTGACAATGTAGTCCTCGGCTCCCGATTTTAATCCCTTGACCCGCTCGGAGACATCCCCCATGGCCGTCAGGAAAATCACGGGGATGCCCGTTCCGCGCAGGCGGTTCATCACTTCATAACCATCCATGCCCGGGAGCATGATGTCCAGCAGGACCAGATCATATTCCTTTTTTTGCAGGGCGGGCATCACCTCGGCGCCGTCAAAGCAGGCGTCGCTCTCATATCCGGCGATGCTCAGGCTGGCGGCGATCAGCTTGGAGATGGTGCGGTCGTCCTCAACGATCAATATTCTGGGCACAGCGTCCCCCTCTTCCCTATTGCAGCTCGCCTTTGATCAAGGCGTCTACATATTCCTCCAAGCACAAACCGGAGGCTTCAATTTTCTGCGCGTTCTCCACGCCTACATAGCGGTAATGCCACGGTTCGAAGATGACGCCGGTAATCTCCTGTTTTCCGTCCGGATAGCGTTCTATGAAGCCGTATTCCGCGCTGTGTTCTGACAGCCAGCGGTAGGTCTCTGTCTGATAAAAATCATTCCGGACGCCGTTTAAATCGACGGCAAGTCCCAGATTGTGCTCGCTGGTGCCCGGATAGGCGACCACCGTGGCGGCAAGCTCCTCCGCCTCTTTCTGGCTTTTGCCCTCGTCCAGGTGCTTTTGGACCTCCCTATCAAACAGAACCTGCTGGGTTTCAATACTGCGGTAACCCGAAGAAATCCAGAGGGTCACGCCGTCCTTTCCCGCCGCGGCGATCATATCGGTCAGCGGCTGTAAAATCCGTTCGTCGATGTCAATTACGTCGTACTTGCCCACCGTGACCTGAATGTCGTCGGTCATCGCGTTCTGATAATTGACCACAGGCATCGTCCAGTCACAGTTTTTGTTCCATTCGCTGAAATCGGTGGTCAAAGGGCCGCCCGGCCGCGACTCCACGCCCGACTCCACGTTCGACTCCGCCCCCGGCTCGGTCTCCGACGCAAGCTCCGATTCCGTCTCCGATGCCGCCGCGGAGGAGGAAGATGCAGCAGGCAATTCGCTTTCGTCTCCCCGCAGGGCAAAATACAGAACCAGCACCACAGCGGCGATGATCAGAATCGTCAGCAAAAGCAGCAGAAAAAAGGGGGTTCTGCGCTTGTAGCGTCTCTTCTTTTTAAAATGATTGTAAGAATCGTTGGACATACCTCGATAATAGGGTGTTGATTTCATTATACAGCTTCTTCCTTCCATATTCCATGCTATTTTTTTGCCGCCTCAACTTCTCCCCGCCTACCGGAAAATTTTTCCGGCAGAGGACGCCTCATCTCTTGCATTTTACCGTATTGGACAGGGACGGACAAAAGTTACAGAAAGCCCCGGCCGAGTCTTTGCCTTCTACAAAATTCATCGGCCTGACCGGCAGCTTGGGGAAGCGATGAGGCGGGCGAACGATGTTGCCCCTACCCGGGACGATAGGCGAAATTGTAGGGACGCACAGCGTGCGCCCGTCGACCGGCCGTTTCCATCGGTCAATATAATAGGGGCAAAACCCTGTGACTCGGGTAGGGGCGACGCCCACATCGCCCCGCCGATCATTGCATCCCTTTTTCCGGTGGCTGCGCCGCCCGAGCTTCATGGAAGCTTCGCCCCCATACCAGCTCATCGCATTTTTTAAAAGCAGCCGGCCACTGCTTTACCGCAGTGCACCGGATAAGCTGGCAGACGTTCGCTGCAGGTCTTCAGGATTGCATGCAGGCGGCCGAGATTTGTGCGCAGGGCATTGACATCCAGACGCTGAACCGGCAGTTGCCCGGGGCAGCCGGAAATCGTGATCATTTTTCTTGGGTATAAGGGTAAAAAATGCGCTGGGAGCTCGGGAAAAACGCCCTCATAGGAACGCAAAACCGACTGGAACAGATCCAGACGCACTTCTATGTAAGGGGAGGCGATGGCTTTTTCCAAGCGTTCGACGTCCTGTTTCAAGATATCGGAAAAAGCCGGCGTTATGATCATATGGAGTTCCTCCCTTTCTTCTGAAAAAACGGCCTCCGGTTTCATCCGGCCAGGGACATTTTCTTCGGATATCAACTGATATTTTGAAATAAGGCAATTTTAAAAATTTTGTGTTAGATTTTAACGTAAAGCCATCCCAACCAGAAAAACCAAACGCTAAAACCAGTCCTGCAGGGTAAACTAATCTTGTGCACAAAGGAGACCGCAAAGGAGGACCATTGTGAAACATTGGAAACGCTTTTTTTCTGTGACAATGTGCGCGGCGCTGTTTCTCTTCCCCGGTTGCTCCCTTGCGGAAGAGGCGGACCCGGAACCGCCTGTGCGCAGCGATACCGGGGCAGCCTCCTCCGTTCCAGACGCCTCGTCCGAAGAAGAAAGTTCGGTCCCCATGAAGCCGGTACAAAGGATAGACATGCGGACCGCGAAAGCGAATTTGGATGCAGATGAAGCCATTGTATTGTTGGATGTGAGAACCAAGACGGAATATGACGACCGTCATATTCCCGGCAGTGTACTCGTCCCGCTCAATGAGCTTTACAAGAAGGCGTCCGGCGCCATACCGAAAAAAGACAGCACCGTGTACGTCTATTGCCGAAGCGGGCGGAGAAGTTACGCCGCCGCCGAGGTATTGATGGAGCTTGGTTACGAGAATGTCTACGACATGGGCGGCCTAGACGATTGGCCCTTTGAGACCGAATATACCAAAAGCCCCTTGTAAGCCTATTTGTCTGCACTGTTAAAGTGGGTGAGGCGTTCATCCGCCGGTGAACGTCTCATTCCTGTTTTCGCTCATACAATATAGTATAGTTTATTTCCCGGGAAAAAGTGATGAATAATTTCTAAAAAAAACGCTTTTCCCTCACTTTTTACCTCCGGACGATACATATACTTTCCCATCCCCCTACCGGTCATAAGACGGGGATCATACAGGTCAGGGGCTTTCGGAAAGGCTTCCTCATTGATTTTTCGGTGCACATAGCTGTAAGTCATGAAGATTACTTCAAAAAAGACCGTGTTTTTCGCCCGTTCGCTGAGGGTGGAACGGAGTATCTCAAACAGTTCCCGGTAGAGCGTTTGCCATCCCTCCACAAAGATGACGGGGGCCACCAGAAGGCCCACGGGGTATCCGGCCTCACACAGGCGATTGACCGCTTCGATTCTCCGGAGCAGCGGCGAAGTTCCCAGCTCAACCCGGCTGATGATTTGCTGCGGATTGACGCTCATGCGAAGGGTGGTTTTCCCCTCGTGACGCAGGGGAAGCAGTGAAGAAACCGCATGAAATTTGGTCGGCAGGGTCAGGCGGCCTTTGGGAGACTCCGCAAAGCGTTCGATGGTCCAGCAGAGATTTCCCGTGATGGTATTCTCCAAAACAAGGTCGCTGTTGCTGCCGATTTCAAAAACGAGGTCTCTTTCTGCCGCAGAGGCTTTTTGGATCAGACGGCTCAGCATTTCTTCCCGGTTAACAAACAGGCGCAGATAAGAACATTTGTTGAAATGACAGACCAGATAGCAGTAGAGACACATGGCGGTACAGCCCGACGACGTGTAGGGCACCAAAAAATCCGACGTCTTGCTGTTCGGCACATAGCGGTGAGACTTGCGCACCCCGAGAATCAGAGCGCGCTTCATGGCGGGAAATTCCCGGTTGCTTTTCAGACGCATTTCCTCAATGTTGTTGTGATTTTCGATCTCCCGGCAGGGAATCCCCAGGCCGGTATAGCGCGCTAGCAACTCTTTGCCCAAAGGATAGCGCTCCGCCTGAGGCTCATACAGTACCAGGCTCGGCTTAAAAATTCGGAACACCTCCCTTTGCTGGTCCTCTTAGTATCCGCAAAGGTCGCCGCGGTTATTCCAGACGAAAAGGAACAAAGCGCAAAACAGCCTATCTGTCCTGCGCTTTCTCCCCCTGAATCCATTGTCTTTCAGCCGATACCGGCTCGAAATCACAGTTCGATTTCCTGCGGGTCTCTGTCGTCCGGAACGTAAAACATCTCGCTGTCGGCATCCAAATCCGCATCTGTAATTTTGTCCACCGGCAGTTTCATATATTTTCCCCAGGCGGTCGCCGCCTTCTGGCCGTCCGGCAGCAAAATTTCTCCGGTAGCCTCGAACAGACGGCGGTTGTTGGACGTGATGCGGGATACGACCCGAAGCGGGACGTTCAGCGGCACCGGTTTTTTGTATTCCAAATTCAGCTTGACGGTGACGCCCCAAACGCCCGGCTCGGCCACCATGATAACCCGACCCAGGCATTCGTCCAGAATAGCGGCCGAAAGTCCCCCGTGGGTCCGTCCGGGATAGCTTTGATGTTCCTCCCTGGGCGTAAACAGGCCGACCAGCTCGCCGTTTTCCAGCTCATAAAAATATGCCTGAAAGCCAAAAGCATTGTCCATGCCGCAGCAAAAGCACATTTTGCTGTTTTTCTGTTTCTTAAGCACTTTATACTTCATTTGCAGATTCCTTTCCTCTGAACAGAATACCGCTTTATTATACAATAAACGGTGTACTTTTGCACGAAATCTTTTCCGTTGACAAGGACGCTGATTTTCCCCGAAACCACAAAACCACGCGCGTTTGGCGCGTGGTTTTGCCTGAAGCTGATTCATTTCAAAAAATTTCGTCTCCCAGATTGCTGTCCGCTATGGAAACATAGTCGAGGTCGGCGACGATGATGTGATCGATCAGCCTGACGCCCACTAGGGCAAGCGCCTCCCTGACCGCCACCGTTGAGCGCAAATCATCCCGGGAGGGCAGCGCGACGCCGCTCGGATGATTGTGCGCGAGAATGGCCTTTGAGGCGTTGTAACGCATGGCAAGCTCAACCACTTTACGGATATAAATATCGGCCGCGTTGACCGTTCCCTCATTGACCACGCCGCAGAAAAGCAGCTTGCCCTTGCTGTCCATCAGCATCAGGATCACCGTCTCGTTGATCCTGCCGATGTATTTGCTCAGCAGAATGGAACCGGCGTCTTCGGTGGTGACGATTTTCCGGCTGTCGTCGACTTTATCGTCCAAATAGCGGCGGCAGTAATGCGGAATCATCTTGATCAGCAGCGCCGCGTTGCTTCCAATCCCCTCCACATTGGCAAGGCTCTCCAGCGGTGCGTCGCACACGGCTGAAAAGGAGCCGAAGGCATCCATCAGACGATGGGCGACCTCGTTGGTGTCCCGGCGCGGAATGGCGTAAAAAAGTAGGAGTTCCAGCAGTTCGTGTTGTGCAAAGCCGTCCGGGTCGGACATAAACTTTTGCTTGATCCGTTGGCGATGTCCCTCATGCACACAGACCGCCCCCCTCACTCCGCAGACGATGTTTTTTAAACCTTGCGGCTGCCGGGCTTGACCACCGGCAGCTTTCCTTCCTTGCAAAGGGGGCATTCCTCCGGTTCCCAGGATTCCACATCGACTGAGATGACCGCCCGGAAGGGCACGCCG
>CABSLJ010000084.1 GCA_902478455.1 uncultured Oscillospiraceae bacterium
GTTGATAGGGAATATATGCACTGGGTCCATCTCCTAAGCGGAAGGTCGGGGATTCGAATTCCTTCGGGCGCGCCAGATCGCCGCGGACTTTCCATTGTTCGCGGCGATTTTTCTTTTCCCCAGAAGCTGACCTTCAGGCTGCCTTTCTCTCTTCCGAAAAAGCGTGCGCTCGGTGTGGCCATTCGCTTGCAGGCGCCCTTTTGTTCCGAAAGGGCCGATAGACAGCACTTGGGCGATATGCTATAATGAAGACGTTGTTTCCCAGAGAAGACGCGCGCCCGGCGCAAAAAACGCCGGACGCGGATAAGCCTGTTTTTTACAAATTCCGCGAATATGCAGCGAGAAAGGAGCGACCGAGATGGACAACCGCAGCCCCCTGCTTTCCCAGCCGCAGTCTCCCGAATGGATGAACGATTTCCGGGCGCGGATTGGAGAAGAGCACGACCTCAAAAAACGCTCAAACGGCATCGGCCTGGCGCTTTTGGCGGTTTACCTCCTGATGAATCTCCTGCCCCTTTTCTTCATCGGAATCGCCGATTCCTGCGGCTTCAACCTTCCCTCTTCCATCGGCGTCGGCTTCGGCGGAATGCATCCGGCGCTCTATTACCTGGTGACCGGCAACGCCTACCTGTGGAGCACGGTGCTCCCCTTTGCGCTCTACCTGCGTCTTTCCAAAACCCCGGCGGCCGAGGTGATGCCCTTCCGCAGGGCGGGCTTCGGCAGATGCGCCGCCCTTGTGGCTGCGGGCCTTGCCGTCTGTGTATGCGCAAATTACGCCGCCAATCTTCTCACTCAAAATCTCGCCCTCATCGGGGTGTATCCCTACCTGCCCGATTCTCCCTACAGCGGCGATCTCCTTTCGCTGCTCCTCTTTGTGGCGACAAGCGCGCTGATCCCCGCCTTTGTGGAGGAATTTATCTTCCGCGGCGTGATCATGGGCAGCCTCCGCCGGTTTGGCAAAGGCTTTGCGGTCTTCGCCTCCGCGCTGATCTTCGGCCTGTTCCACGGCAATTTGGTGCAGATTCCCTTTGCCTTCCTCGTCGGCCTGGCGCTCGGTTTTGTGGCGATTCAGACCCAATCTCTCTGGCCGGCCGTGTGGGTCCATTTTCTGAACAACTTTTATTCCTGCGCCATGACAATCGTGGCGCGCAACGCGCCGGAAGAGCTTTATACGCTTGTTTTTCTCTGCGTCACCCTCTGTATGTTGCTCGCCGGCTTCATCGGCTTTGCCTGCCTCGCCTGCAAAGACAAACAGCTTTTTTCGCTGTCCGGGGAAGGGAGCGCGCTCTCCTTCCGCGTGAAGACCGGCTACCTGTTCGCCACGCCCGGGATGATCCTCGTCATGGTGTTTATTCTCCTACAGACACTTCTGCTCGTGCAGGTGCGCCTATGAGTACGCGGGAGGAAAATTACATGCGGGCCGCTTTGGCGTGCGCCGGGGAGGCGGCTGAGGACGGCGAAGTCCCCGTGGGCGCGGTGGTTGTCTACCGCGACCGCATCATCTCTACGGGCAGAAACCGCCGCGAAAAGGACAAAAACGCCCTTTGTCACGCCGAGATCGAGGCCATCCACAAGGCTTGTGAGGCGCTTGGCGGCTGGCGGCTATGGCAGTGCGAGCTTTATGTGACCATGGAGCCCTGCCCCATGTGCGCCGGAGCGATCATCAACGCGCGCATCCCGCGGGTGGTTTTCGGCGCATACGACCCCAAGGCCGGCTCGTGCGGCTCGGTGGTCAACCTCTTTTCCCTGCCCTACAACCACAAGCCCGAACTGCTCGGCGGCGTCCTGCAGGAGGAGTGCGGGGCGCTGTTGAAGGATTTTTTTCAAAAGCTGCGTGAAAAAAAGCAGCGCGGACCCTCCGGCTTTTCCCGGCAATGAGCGCGCCGGCGCGACTAGCGGCGACCGAAAGGACTGCATATGAAATCGAAAGGAAAAACAATCGGCATGCATGCGCTGATTGCGGCGGCGCTGGCGCTCTACTTGCTTGTGCTGCGGCTTACCGGAATCAGCTGTCCCATCCGGGCGGCGCTGGGTTTTCCCTGCCCCGCATGCGGCATCACACGGGCGCTTTCCGCGCTCCTGCGCCTCGATTTTGCGGCCTCCTTTTCCTATCATCCGGCAGCGCTGCCGATTGCGGCGCTTCTCTTTCTGGGCATTCACCGGAACACCCGCATGTTTCGATTCCTGCCAAAAAAGGCGGTCGACTGGATTCTCATCGCGGGGGCGGCGCTCGTTTTTCTGGTCTACCTGGTTCGGCTTCATCTGGGAATGATCCCCTGATTGGCCGAATATCATTGACTTACAGCGGATCAACTGATATAATTGGATTATCAAGCAGAGGAGGCAAAAATTATGGATCAGGGCAGACTGGATATGTACATGATGACCAACCAAAAATATTTTCCGGAGGAGAAAATGATGTATCTCCGGGAAAAAATTGCGGCTATGGACGACGCAAGATTCGCCCTGTTGAGCAGCATCGAACTCAAGGACCCCACCACCATGATTCTTATTTCCATCTTTCTCGGATCGTTCGGCGTGGACCGTTTCATGCTCGGCGATACCGGCATGGGCGTGCTGAAGCTGCTGACGGGCGGCGTGTGCGGCGTTTTGACCATCATCGACTGGTGCACCATCATGAAGAAGACCAAGGAACTCAATTTCAACCGCGTTATGACCCTGATCTAGCGAAATATATGCCAAAGCGCCGGCCGATTGGCCGGCGCTTTTTGCCGCGCAAAAAGCCTTCCTCATAAATCGTGCGGAAGGCTTTGGTCACGTAACTCTCTCTATTCTGCTACTTTCGTGTAAATTCGGTCTGATCGAGCAGGAAGCGGTCCCCTTGGAAGTCAAATTCATAGGTATGCTTCTCCACGCTGCCGAGCACGGTGTAGCTGATGGTCATCTGATTTTCCGTGCGCTCGTAGGTGCCGTCAAAGGCGATGCCGAAGGCAAATATCTTCAGCTTTCCATCCTCAAAGAACTCATATTCGGTCAGTCCGTAGGTATCCTCCCAACGGCCGAGGAGCGGATCATCCGAGGAGGGTTCGCGCGGACCGCTGCAGGCGTACAGAAAAAGGGATAGCACCAGCACGACCGCAAAGCCGGCTATGCCTTTCACCGCTTTTTTCATGATTCCCCCTCCTTTGCTTGCTTTCTAAAAATATTGCAGGGCAAGCCCTCGGCGCTTTTCCTGCCGGTGTTACCTATTTTACCATTTTCCCCGCCGGATAACAAGACAGGAAGGCTCATTTTATAAAATTTCCATGTTTTCCTTGTGCAGTCAGCCGGACGCCGCATTTTTCCGACCGGAATGCGGCAAAACGGTTTGAAGTTTGCAGCGTTTCGTGCTACTATCATATTATGCCGCGCGTCCAAAAAGACCACGCCGGCATGCGGGACTTGCGCCGCCTCTGGCATCCGACGCAGGCTTCGGCACAGAACAACAGAAAACACGGGGGTTTGGATGATGGACTTTCAAAAAGAACGCGAATATATCGGCAATCTCTCGCAATTGCTGCGGGTCAATTCCTACCGGATGCTTGGCGGCCGGGCCGACGGCGTCAGAGCGGTCGACGTCTCCAACGGCTCAGGCCTGCAGTTCACCGTGGTCGCCGACCGCTGCATGGACCTTTCCCATGTGAGCTTCCGCGGCGTCAATCTGAGCTACATCAATCAGTGCGGCGTGGTGTCTCCCTCCTATTATGACCCAAATGAGCTCAATTTTCTCAGAAATTTTACCGCCGGCTTTTTAACCACCTGCGGTCTGCAAAATATCGGTTCGCCCTGTGAAGACGGCGGCAAGCGCCACGGCCTGCACGGGCGGATCTCCAACACGCCGGCCGAGGAATTTTCGGTCCGCACCGACGACGCCGACGTCCCCGAGGTCACGCTGCGCGGCGTGATGCAGGAGTCGGTCCTTTTCGGCGAGCATCTGACGCTTACGCGGGAAATCAAAACCCGATACGGCGAAAACGTCCTCCTGCTGCACGATAAGATCACCAACCACGGCTTCAGGCCGCAGTATTTCATGATGCTCTACCACTTCAACATGGGCTATCCCTTCCTTGCCCCCGGCTGCTCGCTCCACATTCCTTCGGTCGACGTCGTCCCGCGCGACGACCACGCGGCCGCCCATCTTTCCGAGGCGTTCGAGATCGGCGAACCCACCCTCATCGACGAGATGTGCTACTACCACCGGCTGAACCTGGAACGGAAGACCTCCACCGCCGGACTTTTCAACCACAAACTGAACATCGGCGTGACCATGACCTTTGAGCACCATTTCCTCGACCATTTCACCCAGTGGAAGCACCCGGGCAAAGGGGAATATGTGCTGGGCCTCGAACCGAGCACCAACGATCTCAGCGGCGTCGCCAACGAGCGCAATCGGGATGTCCTCAAAACCCTGGCGCCGTCCGAAAGCATGGAGCACACCATCGAGCTCGCCTTCTTTGACCATCCAGACGCCTTTGAGGAGAAGCTCGGCCGCTGACGCGCGGCGCTCGCCCCGACCGACGCCTCGCCCGAAACGGTCCGCCGCGAATTGATTTTCGCCCGACCATATGATAAAATAAAACGATACTAAATACAGGCTGGTGGTAACTATGGAATACACCTTTTCCGAGCGCGTTCAGACGCTCAAACCCTCGGCGATCCGCGAGATTTTCAAATACGCGGCCGACCCGACGGTCATCTCCCTTTCGGCGGGGAATCCCGCTCCCGAAGCCTTCCCGATCAAGGAGGTCGCGGAAATATCCAACCGGATTCTCACCGAGCGGCCCATCGACGCGCTGCAATACAGCATCACCGAGGGCTACACCCCTTTGCGGGACCGGATGAAGGCCTATCTCCGGGAAAAGCACAACATCGGCCGGGATTTTGACGAGCTGATCATCACCTCGGGCGCGCAGCAGATTATGGACCTGCTGACCAAGTCGCTGTGCAACGAGGATGACGTCATTATCAGCGAGTCGCCCAGCTTCATCGGCTCGCTCAATTCCTTCCGCTCCTACAAGGTCCGCCTGCGCGGGGTGGACATGCAGCCCGACGGCATGGACCTGAACGCCCTGGAGCGGGTATTGCAGGAGGAAAAACGCGCCCGCATTATCTACACCATCCCCAATTTCCAAAATCCCTCGGGCATCACGATGAGCCTCGAAAAGCGCAAAGCGCTCTATGCTCTGGCCAAAAAATACGGCGTGCTGATTCTGGAGGATAACCCCTACGGCGACCTTCGCTTCCGCGGCGAGTTCCTGCCCGCCATCAAATCCTTCGACGAGGACGGCATCGTGCTGTACGCCGGGTCCTTCTCCAAGGTGATCGCCCCCGGTCTGCGCGTGGCCTATGTGTGCGCCCCCTCCCCCATCGTGCAGAAGATGATCGTCTGCAAGCAGGGCGAAGACGTGCACACCAACATCTGGTCGCAGATGATCTGTGACGAGTACATGAAAAACTACGATTTCGACGCCCATCTCGCCGACCTGCGCGAGATTTACCGCAAAAAGGCGCAGCTCGCCATGCGCCTGCTCGACGAACACCTCGCCCCCAAGGTGACCTACAATCCCGTGGACGGCGGCCTTTTCCTGTGGTGCACCCTGCCCGACGGCGCAGACATGCTCGACTTTTGCAAGCAGGCGGTGCTGCGCAAGGTGTGCGTGGTGCCCGGAACAGCCTTCTGCCCGGATGAGACCGCACCCAGCCAATCCTTCCGCATCAACTTTTCCACCCCGACCGACGAGCAGCTCACCCGAGGCATTGAAATCCTCGGCCGGCTCGCCCGTGAGGTTCTATAAATCCACCGGAGGTACCGATTATGGAAGCAGCAACCAAGCCGGCCGAGCGCAGGCCGGTGATCTTCAGCGCCATTCAGCCGAGCGGCGCCATCACGCTGGGCAATTACCTCGGCGCGCTCAAAAACTGGGTGGCCATGCAGGACGACTTTGACTGCATCTACGCCCTGGCCGACCTGCACGCCATCACCGTGCGCCAGGACCCGGCAAAATTCCGCCACAACACGCTGGAGGCCTATGCTCTGCTGCTGGCCTGCGGCATCGATCCGCAGAAGAGCCTTTTCTTCATCCAAAGCCATGTGCACACCCACGCGGAGCTCGCCTGGGTGCTCAGCTGTTACACCCAGTTCGGGGAGCTCTCCCGCATGACCCAGTTTAAGGACAAGGCCGCCAAGCACGCGGACAACGTCAATGCCGGGCTTTTCACCTATCCCAGCCTCATGGTGGCCGACATTCTCCTCTACGGGGCCGACCTCGTGCCCGTCGGCGCCGATCAGAAGCAGCATCTGGAGCTGACGCGGGACATTGCAGCCCGCTTCAACAACCTTTATTCAGAGACCTTCGTCGTCCCCGAGCCCTATATTCCCAAGGTGGGCGCGCGGGTTATGTCCCTGCAGGAGCCCGACCGGAAGATGTCCAAATCGGACGAAAACGCCAACGCCTGGATTGCCGTGCTCGACAAGCCGGACGATATCCTGCGCAAGTTTAAGCGCGCCGTCACCGATTCGGAGGCGAGGGTGTGCGTCGGCGAGGGCAAGGACGGCGTCAACAACCTCATCGGCATCTATTCGGCCGTCACGGGCAAGAGCGCCGAGGCGATTGAGGCCGAGTTTGAAGGCAAGGGCTACGGCGACTTCAAAGTGGCGGTGGCCGAGGCGGTCATCGAGCACCTGCGCCCGATTCAGGCGCGCTACGCCGAGTTGATGGGAGACAAGGCCTACCTCGAGCAATGCTACACCGAGGGCGCCAAAAAAGCGCTCGCCCTCTCCCGCAAAACGCTCGACAAGGTCATGCGCAAGGTCGGTTTTGTGAAAAAAGCGTTCTGATTCTTTCCCACGCGCGGCAAAAGGTCATGGGCTGCAAAGCCTATGGCCTTTTCTATTTTTTCTCCTCAGCGCTCTCCAGCATACCGGCCATAAAGCCGATGACTCTTTCCCGCTTGCCGGCGGGCAATCTGCGGAAAACCGAGAGCAGCTCCAACTCCCCTGCCGACAGATTGTTCAAAAGCAGCTTATCCACCGGCGTGGAGACGTCCGTCCTGTCCAGAAGAAAATCGGCGGAGACGTCAAGGACCTCGCACAGCTTCAGCAAAGTCGCCACGCTCGGATAGGATTTTCCCATTTCATAGGCGCTGACGGTTTCCTGCGCCACGCCGATTTTCATGGACAAAGCCAACTGATTCATTTTTTTGCTTTCTCTTATCCTGCTTAAATTATTCATAATCTTCCCCACAATCATATATTATATCTCTGATTGTAGAGAATACACTTGTATTTTTTAGATATTAAAGTTATAATATCACATATACATTATGTATCAGGAGCAGAAAATGAGGGTAGCAATCATAGGAAGTCCCGGCCTGGAGATCAGCCATCTGGAACATTATCTGCCGGAGGAAACCAGCGAGCTGCTTGCGGGCGGGGCGGCGAGCATGGACCGCTGCGTCTGTTTCTATGCTGCGGCCAATCATATCCCCTGCAGAAGCTGTCCGCCGAAGAAACAGCCGGACGGCGGAGCGGCTGTTCCGGCGGGAGCCGCGCTGGTAGACCAGGCCGATATGTTGCTGGCTTTTTGGGACCGAAAGGGCGGAGGAATCCGGCGCGCAATCGAGTATGCGATGGAAACCGGGAAGGCGCTGCGCGTTGTTTTATAGGTCCGGGAGAAGGGCTGTTGCAACTGATTGCAGCAGCCCTTCCTTTTTGTTGCTTTTAGGCATAACAAAACCCCTGGTTCTACCAGGGGTAGATAAAAAAGACTTGGCAAAAGAAAAAAGTAAAAATAACGTTTGTCCTTCCAAAGAGAAAAAAGGTACAGGTTTTTTGAAAGGAATGCGGGGATTTTCGCGGAAAGTATCCCTTTCGCAGAATGCTATGGAATACCAAAGAGAACCGCTTTACCAGTAGCAGGGCAAGCGATACGATGATAATTTTTTTGTACCCCTTCCACGGGTCAGCAAGTACTGGTCCTTCTAAGGTCTGCGCAAACCACTAGTTTTCTAGTGGTTTTGATTGTTACTTGAAAACACTCTGGTGTGCTGTTTTCTCAATCCTCCTGAAGAATATAATCCAGGTGTCCCACCGAGCGCCCCCCTTTGTAGTAAACGCGGGGCACACGCTTGCCGACGAGGCAGATGAGCTCGTAGTTGATGGTGCCCGCGAGACCGGCCAGCTCCTCAACCGGGATTTCATTTCCACGGTCGGCACCGAAGACGGTCACGACGCTGCCGACCGCCGCCTCGGGGATGGCCGAAACGTCGAGCATCAGCTGATCCATGCACACCCGGCCGATGACGGGCGCACGCTGGCCGCGGACGAGCATATCCGCCTTTCCCGCAAAGCAGCGCAGGTAGCCGTCGGCATAGCCAATGGGCACGGTGGCTACGCGCAGGGGCTTTTCCGCCGTATAGGCGCGACCATAGCTTACCGTGGTGCCCGGCTGTATGTCCTTGAGCATGGAGACGACCGTTTTCAGCTGCATCGCCGGTTTTAAGGGGAGGATATGCGCCGTTTTTTCCGAGGGAAGCAGACCGTAGAGGATGATCCCGGCGCGCACCATGTCGAGGTGCATATCCGGGTAATCGAGCACGCCGCCGCTGTTGCAGCAGTGGCGCAGCTCAAATTCCACGCCGCGCTGGCGCAGGGCCTCTATCACGCCGCAGAAGAGGTCGAACTGGGCTTCGGTGTAGGCTCTGCCGTCGGTTCCGTCGTCCGAGACGGCGAAGTGGGTAAAAATCCCCCGCGCCTCCAGACGGGGCAAGCGGCAGACGGCTTCGATCTCGTCGACGGTTTTCCCATCGCGCTCCTTGTTCTGATACATCAGGCCGATGCGGCTCATGCCGGTGTCCACCTTCACGTGGACGGGCACCGTCACGCCGTATTTGACCGCATAGCGGGAGAGCGCCTCGGCATATTCCAGGGAAAGGACCGTCTGGGTCAGGCCGAAGGGGGCGAGCTTGTCGGCCATGGAGGCGGGGGTGTAGCCCAAAATAAGGATGGGCGATTGGATGCCCGCATTGCGCAGCTGCATGGCCTCCTCTATGTTGGAGACGCCGAACCAGTCGGCCCCCAGGCGTTCGTATTCCCTGGCAAGATATTCGGCCCCGTGGCCGTAAGCGTCGGCCTTGACGATGCACATCAGCTTGCAGGAATCCTCTATTGCCCCGCGGATGAGGCGGTAGTTGTCCTCGACAGCGTCGAGATTCACCTCAGCCCAGGTTCTTTGCAGAAACCGGCCCATAGTCAGTCTCCCTTTCTTTTTTCATGTGCCTTTCATTATACCCCTCTCATTCGGCATCCGTCAACCGATGGAAAGGGAAAACAAAAGACGATAAATTGCGACCAAAAATTGGCGCAAAATTCCCGCATCTTTTCGGACGGGACCGCATATACTGGTAGAAATGTTGTTTGAAAGGAGGCGGGATGCATGGAGATTCTGCACAGACATCCCCGCCCGATCGCACGTGAGGAAAGCACGTCAGTCAGCGGGGACCTCGACGACTTTATTTTCTGCGACGAGGAATGGTACGAGAGCGAACGGTAGCCGCAGGCCGGCGGACCGTGAGTGATGCCGACGCATGCAGCAAGTGAAAGGGCCGTTGCACCGGCGTGCGGGGCTTTTTGCCGCTCCGGCGGATGAGATGGCAGGGGATTTTTCGAGTCCCCTGCCCTTTTTCGTGCACTCCCCCGGAATGCGATTGTATGCGCTTATGCCGCGCGGGGCTTTTTTCCCGCTTCGGCGGGAGATGATGGCAGGGGATTTTTCCGGTTCCCCTGCCCTTTTTCGTGCATTCCCCTGGAATGCGGTTGTATGCGCTCATGCTGCGCGGGGCTTTTCCCGCTTCGGCGGGGGATGATGGCAGGGCTTTCTCCGGTTCCCCTGCCCTTTTTCGTGCATTCCCCCGGAATGCGATTGTATGCGCTTATGCCGCGCGGGGCTTTTCCCGCTTCGGCGGGGGATGATGGCAGGGCTTTCTCCGGTTCC
>CABSLJ010000085.1 GCA_902478455.1 uncultured Oscillospiraceae bacterium
GCCTGCGTCACCCAGCTGGAGGAAATGCTTCTCTCCGACGCCGGCAAGCGCATTGAGGCCCTCACCCGGGAGGACGGCGGAGAAGAGGCAGTCTATTTAAGCCTCTTCGAGCCCTCGCAGGACGGCTTGCCTTCCTATCTGGAGGCTGAGATCGATCTCGATAAAATGCTCGTCCAGGAGGTCATTTTCGCCCGCTCCATCATAGCGGATTATGAGCCTCAGCTCCAGCATCCCGATTGCCCGCAGGGCCTTTCCATCTGCGACGAGCAAGGGCGCGAAATTCCTTATCTGCTTTTGGAGGCGGGCAAGGGCTACGTCACCCGCTACCAGGATCACACCGCGCCGGAGATCGACAAGGTCAACCGGCTGCGCGTCGGCCTGATGCTGCCCGGCTTTGCCTGCGGCTTCCACGAGCTGTGCATCCGCCGTTCGGACAAAAAGGCGCCCTCGGTGCAGCCGGCGGAGGCCTCGGCGATTGAAAATGAATACTACCGCCTTACGGTGGAGGACGGCGCCTTCACTGTGGAGGATAAAATGCGCGGCCGCGTCCACAGGGGCGTCAACCGCTTTGTGGACAAAGGCGACGCGGGCGACGAGTACACCTACTCCTGGCCTGCTGAGGACGCCGTTTATACCCTTTCGGAAGAGGGCCTGCGGGTTTCCGCCCAAAGTCTGGGCGATTTTGGCAAGCGGCTTATCCTGGAAGGGGTACTCCGTCTGCCGGAGGCGCTGGAAGAAAGCCGCAAGCGCCGCAGCGCAAAGCTTGTCGACTGTCCCGTTCGGGTGGAAGTTACCCTGCTTGACGGCGTCGACCGCATCGATTTCCACACCGAGCTGCAGAACAACGCCCGTGACCACCGTCTGCAGGTGCAGTTCCCGTCTGGCATTTCCACAGCATACAGCGAGGCTTCAGACGCCTTTGCCGTCACCCGCCGTCCGGTCGACATCGCTGTACCCGAACAGTGGGCCGAATATCCCCAGAGCACCTTCCCAACCCACGGATTCATGAACTTGGAAGACGGCTCCTACGGCCTTTCGGCCGCGGCAAACGGTCTGACCGAAGCCGAAGCGGTTCGGGAGGCGGGGCAGACGGTGCTCAACCTGACCCTTCTGCGCGCTGTGGGCTGGCTTTCCCGCACCGACCTGTTAACCCGGGAGGGCAACGGCGGCTGGACCATCGAAACGCCCGACGCCCAGTGCTTGGGACCGTATGCCTTTGATTACAGCATCGCCTATCACGCGGGCGATTGGAGGAAAGAGAATCTTTTCGGACGGATGGAAAAGACGCGCCTGCCATCGAGACTCCAGCAGCTGGAAGGGAAAAAGCCCACCGCTCTTTCCCGGAACAACCCGCTCGAATGGGTCTCTTGCCTGCCTGAGAACGTGCGGCTTTCGGCCCTCAAGGTGGCCGAAGATGATTCCGGCCTGATTCTCCGCGTCTTTGAGGTCGCGGGAGAACCCGCTCAAGTGCTTCTGCCCCTGCCGGAGGGAATGAAAGCGGCAAGTCTCGTCAATCTCGCGGAGGAGATGCCGCTGGCGCTCGCCCGCCGGGACAATCAGATTTCCTTTGCCGTCCGTCCGCATGAGATTGTCACGGTGAAATTTTTCAAGTAAAGAAAAGGAGAAGGCTTATGCGCTTCAAGGAAGACATCGACAAAGTAAAGGAACGCCTGTATGCCTTTTGGGAGCAGGAAATGGTAGACCGCGCCTGCGTTTCGGTTATCGCCCCCCAAAAGCCGGGGGATCACATTTCCATGTTCCACAATCCTCGACAGATGGCGGATAAGCCCGAAGAACTCCGGAAATATTGGGAGGATCCCGAAACCATCTACAAAAACAACATCGCCCGCCTGGAAGGCACCTTCCTCGGCGGCGAGACCCTTCCGGTGGTCTTCCAGAACTACGGTACCAGCGGCCATTGCAACTACTTCGGCGCAAAGCCGCAGTACGGCAACGACACCATCTGGTTCGACCCGGTTTGGGACAGCCTGGAGGACGCCCGCACGGCCTACACCGAAGAGCTGCTCCAAAAGCACCTGGCCATCGCCCGCTATCTCACCGAACGGGCGGGGGACGATTACTTCGTCGGCATGCCGGACAGCACCGGTACCATCGACGCTATTGGTCATCTCTACGGCACTGAGAACGTGCTCATGGACATGATGGCCGAGCCCGAACTGGTCAAGGAAGCCATTTCCATCGTCAACGACGGATGGATCAAAACCAACGAGATGTTCTACCAGATCAGCCGCGAGCACAACGGCGGCGGCGTCCACGCCTGGATGCACCTGCTCGCCCCCGGCAGACTGACCCACATGCAGTGCGATATGTCGGTTATGTTCTCGCCTGAGATGTACCGCGACTTTGTCATGGACGAACTCGAGAAGCAGATGGAATGGCTCGAATATCCCGTCTATCACTTCGACGGCGTGGAGCAGGAGCGCCATCTCGACTATCTCCTCTCGCTGAAAAAGCTCAAGGCCATCCAATGGACCGCGGTGGCGGGCCAGCCGTCGGCCTCGCACTACCTGCCGATTCTGCAACGCATGCAGAAGGCCGGAAAATCCCTCATCATCATGTGCCCGCCTTCGGACATCGCTCCCCTGCTTGACGGCCTCTCGGCCAAGGGGCTTTACCTCCACACGGAGACGGACACCAAGGAAGAAGCAAAAGAGATCGTCGCATACGTCGAGAAACACAGCAAGGAGTGAACCCAATGAATTACAGGGAATGCAATCATCACTTTCCCAAGGAAATCCGTTCCTGGGAGCTTGCGGACAACCGGCTGAACATGATGTTTGCCGGCGCGGCCGGGGAGACCTTCCATGGGGAGTTTACCTTTTATCAAAATGGCGCGCTGCGTGTTCGCCTGTATCGGGATGCCTTTGTTCCCGTGGCCTACGACGTGACCAATGAACAGAGCAAAGTCCCCGCCGCTTGCAAGGCGGAGGAAAGCGCCGGTGCAGTCGCCGTCGCCTTCGGCGGCTATCGCGCCGTCTTTGGCAAAGCGCCTTTCTCCTTCCGAGTGGAGGACGAAAACGGTGCCGTACGCTATGAGGAAAACATGAAGGACGTCAACTCGGTCGGCGACGGCCTCGACCAGATTCCGCCCATGGGCTACTCGACCGACGAGGACGGCCGGATTGTCTGCATGAACATCGGCGCCCGCCTGCATCCCGACGAGCACATCTACGGTCTCGGCGAGCATTACACCGAGTTTGACAAACGCGGTCAGCAGCTTGCCATGCGCAATTTTGATACACTCGGCTGCCGCGACGCCAACGCCTATAAGAACATCCCCTTTTACATCAGCAGCCGCCGGTACGGACTCTTTGTCCATCACCACGGGGTGTATGATTTCAATGTCGGCAGCGAATCGATCGCTACCGTCAGCGTCCATGTGCCGGATACCTGCCTCGAATACTACCTGATCTTCGGCGGGAATATGAAGGAGATCCTTTCCTGCTATACCAACCTCACTGGCCCGGCCGCCCTTCCGCCCGACTGGTCCTTCGGTCTGTGGTACTCCACCGGCTTCAAGGGCAATTCCCGGGCAAACACCGAGGAGGACGCCCGCGCGCTGCGCGGTCGTAAAATCCCCTGCGACGTCATGCATTTCGACTGTTACTGGCTGCGCGACGATATGTGGTGCGATTTCGTCTGGGACGACGCCCAGTATCCCGGCCGCGTGGAGATGCTCAAGAATCTCAAGGCGCAGGGCTTTAAAATCTGCCTGTGGATCAACCCCTACATCACCGTGATCAGCGACATGTACCGCGAAGGGGAAGAGAAGGGCTATCTCGTCAAAAACCGCGACGGCGGCGTTTACACCGCCGACCTCTGGCATGGGCTGCTGCCCTACTGCGCCATGGTGGACTTCACCAACCCCGAGGCCGAGGCCTGGTACCGGGGCAAGGTGGCCTCGGTCCTAAAAGAAGGAGTCGACGTCTTAAAGACCGATTTCGCTGAGGATATCCCCTACGACAGCATGTTCTACAACGGCATGACCGGCAAGCAGATGCGCAACATCTATTCCCGCCTGTACAACAATGCGGTGTTTTCGGAGATCAAGCAGCAGAACGGCCAGGGGCTCGTGTGGGCGCGCAGCGGCTGCGCCGGCATGCAGCAGTTTCCCGTCTGCTGGTCGGGAGATCCCTATTCCTCCTTTGAAGGAATGGCGGGCACCCTGCGGGGCGGCTTGTCGCTGGCAATGTCGGGCGTACCCTTCTGGAGCCACGACATGGGCGGATTTTACGGCGACGTCAGTGAGGAGATGTACATCCGCTGGTCGCAGTTCGGCCTCTTTAGCTCCCACAGCCGCCTGCACGGCACCACCACCCGTCAGCCGTGGGCTTACGGCGACCGCGCCTGTGAAATTGTCACCGATTTCATCCGGCTGCGCTACCGCCTGATGCCCTATATCCTGAAAACAGCCCACGAATGCGCCGAACAGGGCATTCCCTTCCTGCGTCCGCTCGTGCTTGAGCATGACGACGACCCCGCCGTTTACAACATCTGGGATCAGTACTATTTCGGAAGCGACCTCATCGTCGCACCCGTTTTCGGCGGGGACAACGCCGAGCGGCAGGTCTACCTGCCCGCCGGCGACTGGGTTGACCTCCTGAACGGCCGGGAATACGAGGGCGGAAGATGGCATAAATTTACCTGCCCGCTCTCTTACATGCCCATCCTGCGCCGCAGGGAGACGGAAATCCCCATGGAGACCGAAGAGAAGCAGTTTGTGGAATAGAAGGAGAAAACGATGACCTCCAAGGAAAGAATGCTATGCGCCGTCCACCGCGAAAAGCCCGACCGTCTGCCCGTTGCCATTCATCAGTGGCAGGCTTATCACCTGAAAACCTTCATGGGCGGCATGACCGACATCGAAGCCAACCGCGCAGTCGGGCTTGACGCCGCCATTACCTACTGTGAGGAGCTGCCCCAGGAGAGCGATCAGTGGAGGGTAAGCTCCTACAGGACGGAAGAGGACGGCTACTTCGTCACCCACTATACCATCCGGACGCCCGAGGGGGAGCTCACCACCTCGGAGGGCACCAACCCCATGACCACCTGGGTGATGGAGCACCTCATCAAAAAGCCGGAGGATATCAGGCTTTTAAAGTACCGCCCCGTCCCTAAGCTCAACCGCCGGCGCACCGTGGAAATCTACGACGCGCTGGGCGACGGCGGCATCCTGCGCACCTTCCTGTGCGGCAAGCAGGGCGGCTGCTGGCAGGACGCCTGTGAGCTCTTCGGCGTGGAAAACCTCATCCTCGCCACTTTTGACGACCCCGATTGGGTCAGGGAGTTTCTGCAGATCCTGCTGGAGCAGAAGCTCGCCTACGTGGAAGAAAGCTTAAAGGGCATGCCCTTTGACCTCATCGAGACGGGCGGCGGCGCTTCCAGCAACACGGTCATCTCGCCCGCCATCCACCGCGAGTTCTGCCTGCCCTTCGACCGGGCGCTGCACGACGCCATCCACAGCGTCGGCTTTCCGGTGGTCTACCACACCTGCGGCGGCATGACCAAAATCCTCGACTGCATCTGCGAAAATCACTGCGACGTCTCGGAGACTCTCTCCCCCTCCTCGGTGGGCGGGGACATCGACTCCGACGAGACCGCCCGCAGAGTGTGCGCCGCCCTGCATCCCCATGTGGGCATGATCGGCGGCATGGATCAGTTCAACATCCTCGGAACCGGTACAAAGGAGCAGATTGAAGCCGAGGTCGGCAGACTGTTTGACGTCTTCGGCCGGGACGGAGGCTACATCCTTTCCGCCTGCGACCATTTCTTCGACGCGCCGCCCGAGCATTTGAAAATTTTCGCCGCCGCCGCTCAAAATTACACCTATTGAGCCGAGGAGCCGCGCAGGCTCCGCCCCTCGCTTCTCAGAGGAGGACTATCCCTGCGGCGGTTGCATTGCGGCGGATAAACTTGGTATAATTTTGGCGGGAAGCATCCTTCTTTCCGGAGGCTGCGGCGGAGCATCGCCTCGCGGACCGGCGGATTTTTCCGTTTATCAGTACATCGGATTGTGCAAGGAGGAATCGGTATGATCAGTAAAAAACAGTACGAGGAATACCGCGCCAAAACGCTTAAGGCCCTCGCGGACGCCAACATCGCCCTGACCGATGCGGAAAAGGCGAATGTAGAGGTGGCGGATTTTGGGCTGAACCGCCTCGAAGAGGTGGGGTTGCAGGTCGTCACCTACGTCAACACCGAACGCTGCTGCGCCAAGGAGCTGGTGCTCACGCCGTGGCAGATCTGCCCGGAGCACAGGCACCCCCCGGTGAACGGCGTGCCCGGCAAGGAGGAAACCTTCCGCTGCCGCCAGGGCGTGGCTTACGTCTATGTGGGCGGCTTTGACGATTCGGCGGAAAAAAAGCCGATTCAAGGGCGTATTCCCGCGGACATGGACGATTATTTCACCGTCTACCATGAGCTGGTGCTCCACCCGGGCGAGCAGTACACCCTGCCGCCGGATACTCTGCACTGGTTCCAGGCCGGGGAGGAGGGCTGCATCGTCTCTGAGTTTTCCACCAAAAGCCGCGACGAGCTGGATATCTTCACCGACCCGCACATCAACAGGGCCCCGGAAGTGGCCGATTGACCGGTATTGGATGCAGGCTGCGGGGCGTTTTCGCCCCGTCAAAGCCCTTCCCGCCCGGATTTTCCGGGAGATAACCCAAAGGAGGAAAGAGCGGTGCTTCTGACCATCCGCGAACAACAGGAATATTTAAAGGAGCTGGCCCGTTCCGTGCGGGAGCTGGCGGCGACCGAAGAAAATGAGCAAAAACGGCGGCTCTGGGCCGACCACAACGATTTGAAGCCGCGCAGAGGCGCGCCGCTCTGGGTCTGCCCGGACGACGACGGCGGCTGGCTGGAACTCATTCCGCCGGACACCCTCCACTGCGCCGACGCCGAGCTGCGCGACCTGGAATTCATTCTGCGCAAATATCTTTATCAGGCGGAATATCTCAAGGACGACTTTGCCTTTGAGCCGCGGGTGTATTTCAATCTGCCGGGCGAGTACACCGGCGTCCTTTACGGCCATCAGGAGCAGACCAGCGCCTGGGGCATCCCCTTTGTCAAAAAGATGGCGGGGAATACCGCCTATCATCTCGATAAATACCTCAAGGATGAGGCCGACTTTGAAACCCTCATTCAGCATGAGGTGGATTTTCTCCCCGACTTCGCCGAACGCGACCGCCTCAAGGCGAAATATGAGGAGGCGCTCGACGGCATCCTCTCGGTGGAATTTCAGCTGCCCTACAGCGTGCTGGTACAAAGCCACCTGATCGAACTGGTGCATCTGCGCGGCCTAGAAGACCTGCTCTATGACCTTTACGACAACGAGGACCTCCTCTACCGCGCGCTGCGCCATATGGGGGAGAGCAAGGCCCGCCTGCTCGACAAGCTCGAGCGCGAGCATCTCCTGTTCGACAACCGCACCAACATCTACACTGGTTCGGGCAGCCTGGGCTACACCAACGCGCCGCGCAAGCGCGACGAGGACGTCAGGCTTTCCGATATGTGGGGCTTTGCCGACGCGCAGGAGTTCAGCGCCGTATCGGGCGAGATGTTCGAGCGCTTCGCCATTGAAAATCAGGCCATAGGACTCAATCAATTCGGCATGGGCTGCTACGGCTGCTGCGAACCGCTCGACAACAAGTACGACGCCATCTTCCGCCATCTGACCAACGTCCGCCGCCTGAGCGTCAGCCCCTGGTCGGACGTTCCTCTCGCCGCCGAGCGCATTGGGAACCGCGCTGTCTTTTCCTGGAAACCCAATCCCTCCCGCATCTGCACCGGCTTTGATGACGACGAGATTTTGTCCTGGCTCAAGGAGGTCGCCGCCCAGACGCGCGACTGCCATATCGAGATTATTCTCAAGGACATCCGTACCTGCGGCGGTACGCCGCAGCACCTGATGCGCTTCATCGAGCTTGTAAACATCGCCTTTGAGCGCGTTTAGAACCGCGTTGTGCAAAGGCGGCCCTTTCCTTTTCCGGAAAGGGAACATTCCTTGCGTGGATTCTGCCAAACATTTGCAAATAGAAGAAGGAGCTGAACGAACCGTGTTGAAGGGGAAATGTCTGCATCCACAGCTGGCCAGAATATTGGCCGAGACGGGACATACCGATACCCTCTGCGTCACCGACGCCGGATTCCCGATTGCGGCCGGACCGGAGCGCGTTGATCTGGCGTGGACGAAAGGAAAGCCCGGTTGGCTGGAGGTGTGTGAACTCATCCGGGAGGAGCTGTGCATTCAGAAAATATATCTGGCGAGTGATATCCTGGAGAGCAATCCGGAGCAGTATGAGGCGTTCAAGGCTCTGTTCGAAGGAATTCCGATGGAATTCGTCAGCCATTGTGAGCTTAAAAAGATGAGCAGGAGCACCCGCAGCGTCATCCGCACCGGGGAGTTCGGCGCTTTCTGCAACTGTATTTTTGAGGCCGGCGTGGCTTTCTAGCGTTTTTTTGAATTAGATAAAACGATTTATCTACTGAGCGATTCTACCTACGGCCAACAGCAGGAGGAAAAAGATGCGCATTTTAAATTTTGGTTCCATGAATCTGGACTATGTTTATACTGTGCAGGACATCGCGCGCGCGGGGGAAACCGTCAAGGCCTCCGCCCGGCACATTTGCTGCGGCGGGAAAGGACTGAATCAATCCATCGCCCTCTCCCGGGCGGGCGCGCCCGTCTGGCACGCCGGACTGATCGGCAACGACGGGGCCGCTCTGCGTGATATTTTGAAAGAAAACGGCGCGGATGTCAGTCTGGTGCGCGAGGTGGAAGGACCTTCCTCTCACACCGTCATCCAGGTGGACAGCCGCGGCCAGAACAGCATCCTCTTTTACGCCGGCGGAGAGCTGCGCGTCACGGAGGACTACATCCAGGAGGTGCTCGGTCATTTTGACGCAGGAGATTACCTCCTTCTGCAAAACGAGCTGGACAGCACCGCCCGCATCATCCGCGCGGCCAAAGCGCGGGGCATGCGGATCGTGCTCAATCCCTCTCCCATCAATGAAGAGCTCAAGTCTTATCCCCTGGATTTGGTCGACTGTTTCCTTTTGAATGAGATTGAAGGCGGCGCGCTGACGGGGGAGAGCGAGCCCTACGCCATCCTGGACCAGCTCCACAAACGCTACCCGTACGCCATGATTGTGCTCACTTTGGGGGATGCGGGCGCTCTGTGCTTTGCCGACGGCACGGTCTACGACCAAGGCGCTTATCCGGCCAGGGTGGTCAACACGACCGCCGCGGGAGACACCTTCACGGGCTATTTCCTCGCAAGCCTTGTCAGAGGGGAAGCAGTCCCCAACGCCCTGCGCCGTGCGGCCAGAGCTTCCGCCGTCACGGTCAGCCGCCCGGGCGCTGCCGATTCCATTCCGAGGCGTTCGGAACTGGAGGGCGCTTAGCATGAAAAAAATCGAACGGGTGATGGCCGCGATCGAGCACCGCACGCCCGACCGCGTGCCCACAGGGGAAATCCACATTCAGCCGGGGCTTTGCTGCCGGCTGCTGGGACTCGAATATCCCGGCGATTACCAATCCTTCGAGCGGGATGCCGCCGTGCGGGAGCTGCTTGGGATGGACGTCGTCAACATGGGGGAATGGCCCGAGTGGGAGATCGGGCGAACCCCGTCGGGAGAGCGCATGGTGCGCACCGTATACGGCCAGACCTGTGCTGTGGGCGAAGACAGCCGCCGCATACTGGAGCCCCCTGTTCCCATTGAGGAGGCCGCAGGCTATCAAAAACCGGACATAGGCCGCCTGACGGGCGAGGCCGTCGAACGTTTTGCGCGGGAGACTGATCTCTTTGTTTTCGGTCAAATCGGCGGTCCGGTCACTCAGCTCGACGAAATGTATCCCATGGAAGACTATATGGTCTAGGGCTGGCCGAAGTCGTCCTTCTGCCCAATGCCGATCCGTTCAAACACCTTC
>CABSLJ010000086.1 GCA_902478455.1 uncultured Oscillospiraceae bacterium
CTCCCTGGCGCGTATGCAGGCAGACGGGGACAGCGCGGCCGCCGTGGCCGCCGTGGAGAACGGCTACTGCCCCAAGGGGGAGGACATCACCGTCAAGCTGCGCGGGGGAGACCTCGTCATCAATTATACCGACGAGGCGGTCTATTTAACCGGCAACGCGCGGACGGTGTTTGAAGGGAGCGTTGAGCTGTGACCAAGTATATTTTTGTGACCGGCGGCGTGGTTTCGGGCCTCGGCAAGGGAATCACGGCGGCTTCCCTGGGCAGACTGTTAAAGGCCAGGGGACTCAAGATCGCCGCTCAAAAACTCGATCCCTACATCAACGTCGACCCCGGCACCATGAGTCCCTACCAGCACGGCGAGGTGTTCGTCACCGAGGACGGGGCCGAAACCGACCTCGACCTCGGCCATTATGAGCGGTTTATCGACGAAGATCTGAACCAATACTCCAACCTGACCACCGGAAAGGTGTACTGGAACGTGCTGCGCAAGGAGCGCGCGGGGGAATACCTGGGGGAGACGGTGCAGGTTATCCCCCACATCACCAATGAAATCAAGCGCTTTATCTACCGCGTGGGCGAGACCTCGCACGCCGACGTCGTTCTCACCGAGATCGGCGGCACCACGGGGGACATCGAAAGTCTGCCCTTTCTGGAGGCCATCCGTCAGATTTCCCTCGAGGTGGGCTGGCAGAACTGCCTGTTCATCCACGTGACGCTGGTGCCCTATCTCCAGGGTTCCGAGGAGCACAAGTCCAAACCCACCCAGCACTCGGTCAAGGAGCTGCGTTCCATCGGCATCGCGCCGGACATCATCGTCGCCCGGTGCGACAGGCCGCTTGAGGAATCCATCCGTCAGAAGATCGCCCTGTTCTGCAACGTCCGGCCCGACTGCGTGATTGAAAATCTCACCCTGCCCGTCCTGTACGAAGCGCCCATGATGCTGGAAAAGAGCCGTCTTTCGGACATCGTCTGCGAACGCCTCGGCCTGCAGACGCCCCCGCCCGACCTGAGCGATTGGGAGTCCATGCTCAGGCGCATCCACGCCCGCGGGGAAGAGGTGACCATCGCCCTGGTCGGCAAGTATGTCAAGCTGCACGACGCCTATCTCTCGGTGGCCGAGGCGCTGCGTCACGCCGGCTATGAGGCCGGCTGCAGGGTGAAGATCGACTGGATCGACTCCGAACGGATTACGCCGGAGAACGTGCGGGAAATTTTGCAGGAGGCCGACGGCATCCTGATTCCCGGCGGCTTCGGTGAGCGGGGTGTCGAGGGGATGATCACGGCCGTCGGCTACGCGCGGGAGCACAGCGTTCCCTTCTTCGGCATCTGTCTCGGCATGCAGTGCGCCGTCATCGAATTCGCGCGGCATGTGCTGGGCCTTGCCGGGGCGCACTCGCGGGAGTTCGCGCCCGAGGGACCGCATCCGGTCATCGATCTCATGCCCGACCAGATGGGCGCACTTCCCAAGGGCGGCACCATGCGGCTGGGGGCCTATCCCTGCCGCATCCAGCCGGGGACACGGCTGGAGGTCATCTATGGCGGCAGGCCGGAGATTCAGGAACGCCACCGTCACCGCTACGAGCTCAATAACGCCTATCGCGCGCAGCTTGTGGAACGAGGACTCTTGGTTTCGGGCGCGTCGCCCGACAGCCGCCTGGCCGAGGCGGTGGAAATCGAAGACCATCCCTTTTTTGTGGGCGTACAGTACCATCCGGAATTCAAAAGCCGCCCCAACCGCGCGCATCCCATCTTCCGCGAGTTCGTCAGGGCGGCGCTGCGGGGGAAGGTTTGAACTCTGATTCATTTTGATTAACTCAAAGGAGAATCACGATGAAAAATTACAACAAGGAATTGAAAAACAGAGTGGCCTTTCTGCAAAAAGCGCTGAAGGCTTCCGGCGCGAAGGGCTTTGTCTACGGCAACAGCGGCGGAAAGGACAGCGCTCTTGCAGGCATTCTCTGTAAAAAGGCGTGCGCAGATACCCTGGGCGTGATCATGCCCTGCGGCTCGGCGCGCAATTACGGGGAGGACGCCAGGGACGCCCTGCTGGTCGCCGGACAATACGGCATTGAGACGACGACGGTCGACCTCAGCAGCGTCAAACAGGAGCTGCTGCGTGTCTTTGACGATCTTCCCGTCACGCAGGCGGCGGGAAACAACATCGCCCCCCGGCTGCGTATGACCGCCCTCTACGCCCTGGCTCAGAGCCGGAACGCGCTCGTCTGCGGGACGGGCAACCGCAGCGAAGGCTACATGGGTTACTTTACCAAATGGGGCGACGGCGCGTATGACGTCAATCCCATCGCCGATCTGACGGTCACCGAGATTTATGAATTCCTGCGTTTCCTGGGCGCGCCTGCTCAGATCATCGAAAAAGCCCCCTCCGCCGGCCTGTTCGATGGCCAGACCGACGAAGCGGAAATGGGCGTCAGCTATGCTGAGATCGACGCGCTTCTCTCCGGAGAGGAGATTTCCGAAAAAAGCGTCCGCATCATCCGCGCCATGCACGAAAAGAGCGCCCATAAGCGGACGCCGCCGCTGGTTTATGGAGGAGATGCCGAATGAAACTCAATCACAATTATGAAAAGCTGGAGGAAAGCTATCTCTTTTCCACCATCGCCCACAAGGTGGACGCCTACAGCAAAACCCATCCGGAGCGGAAAATCATCCGTCTGGGTATCGGGGACGTCACCCGCCCTCTGTGTCCCGCTGTGGTGCAGGCGCTTGAGACGGCCGCCGCCGAGCAGGGCCGGGCCGAAACCTTCCACGGCTATGGTCCAGAGCAGGGCTATGATTTTTTAAAGGAGAGCATCCGGTCCTATTACGCCGGGCGTGGCGTCTCCCTCGACCCGGAGGAAATCTTTATCAGCGACGGAGCCAAAAGCGACCTCGGCAACATTCTCGACCTTTTTGACGCCGAAAACACCGTCCTCATTCCCGACCCGGTCTATCCGGTTTATGTGGATACCAACGTCATGGCCGGTCGGCGCGTTGTTTTTGCCGACGCCGGCGAGCACAACGGCTTTCTGCCCCTGCCCGACCCGTCCGTTGCGGCGGATATCATCTACCTTTGCTCCCCCAACAATCCAACGGGGGCGGTTTATTCCAGGGAACAGCTGAAAGCGTGGGTGGACTACGCCAATGCAAGGGGGGCCGTCCTGCTGTTCGACGCGGCCTACGAGGCCTTTGTGCAGGACCCGGCGCTGCCGCGCAGCATTTTTGAAATCGAGGGGGCCGAAACCTGCGCCATCGAGTTCTGCTCCTTCTCCAAAACGGCCGGATTTACCGGCACCCGCTGCGGCTACACCGTGGTGCCGCTTGCGCTTTCCAGGGAGGGAATGTTCCTCGGAAAGATGTGGCTGCGGCGCCAGACCACCAAGTTCAACGGCGTGCCGTACATCGTGCAGCGGGGGGCGGCGGCCGTCTTTACGGCCGAGGGGCGCAGGCAGACCGAACAATCCATCGCCTATTACCGGGAAAACGCGGAAATCATCGCTCGGGCGCTGTCTGAACTGGGCATCTGGTTTACAGGCGGAAAGAATTCGCCGTACCTGTGGATGAAATGCCCCGGTGGCCTCTCCTCCTGGGAATATTTTGATCTCCTGCTCGAAGAGGCCGGCGTGGTCGGCACGCCGGGCGCGGGCTTCGGCAAAAACGGGGAGGGCTACTTTCGCTTTACCGCCTTCGGCAGCCGGGAGGCGACCGAGGAGGCGGCGGACAGAATCCGAGCGCTTTGCCGGTAAAACGAACATGCGCCCGCACAGAGAAAACAGCGCGAAAAAAGAAGGAAAGACACATCAGTTCCGCAAAGCGATTTGAAGATTCAGCGGTGGTTTTAGAAGATCAAAGGAAAAACAGGCAGGGACGAAAGCCCTGCTTGTTTTTGCATATCACTTGTCAGGGGTTCAGTCGTACCTTCGTACCGCATCCTGCCGCGGCGCGCCGCAGGTGTGGACGGCCGGAAAATCACCTGTGGAGGATAATCAAATCATGTTACTACATTCGGTAGCGGCGCTTGACCAACCCACTACATATGCTTTAAAGTGACACTTCAGTGATACTCATGGTAAAATATAGAAAAAATCGTTCGACAAAAATCGACAAACAAACGAGAAAACCTGTTGAAAGTCCATGGGAAGCATATGCATTTGTCGAATTATAGGATATTTAATCGAATCAAGTCGAATTATTCTGATTGCCAAAGAAATAATGGTCGTGTAAACTGGTCCCATAGCCTTTCACGAGATTAAACAAACAGAAACCATGCCAGTATCTGTGCTAAAGCTGAGGTCGTTTTCCGACATTTGAGACATCCCCGGAGATGACCGGCTGGATTTCGGCTGTTCCGATGACCGGCAGAGCAGTTGGCGGTGAAAAATGAAAAAGTTTTGTCGCGGCATAGGCAAAGCTTCCCTCCTGTGAATAGCCGGAGGGCGGTAAAGTAGAGTAAGGATTCAGACTGTTGTCTCGAGGGAGCCAAACTTGAAGGAGTGTATGAAAATGAAGGGCAGTAAGATTTACGAGAAGACGTTTTCAGAGATCAGAGACTGGCAAAAGGCGCGAACGCAGCGGTTTGCATTGCTGGAAAACTGCGATGGTCGGCAGGGCTATGGCGTGGAACTCGAGGAAGACAGCGTGTGGGGACACGAACAGGACGAGCTTTTCCCACTTACCGATTCCAGAGAGGAAGCGATGGCTCTGCTGACCTTTCTTTATGAGAACTGCATCCGGATTGCAGACTGGAGAGGCGTTGTACGCGATCTGCTCAAAGACGGCCACCGGCTGGTTGAGCCGCTCAGCTGCTGAGGCGTGAAAGCGATTGTGCTGAGGCAGCGCAGCTGCATACGAAAGGGCGCTTGCGCGGGAATTTTCTCTGCTCCCCCTCTTGCGTTCCTGCCGCGCGGTGCGCTACAATAGAATCAAAGCAACCGGCCCTTTGGCCGGCCGTGGGAAAAGAGCCTGGTTTTTTGATCGGCTCTTTTTTCATTGCCCGCCGCAAGGACCGGCACGGCGGCAGATTCTTTTGTGACGGGAGTGAATTGCGCATGGCGGAGGTGGATTACGACGCCCTTCTGAATACCGCAACGGAAATCGGTTATCTCCTCTTGGAAAACGGCGCGGAAATCTACCGGGTGGAGGAGTCCATGCGGCGCATTTTCGACGCTTACGGCGTGGTGGAACGGGAGGTGTTTGCCATCCCCTCCTGCATCATCGTGACGGTGTGCACCGAGGAAGGGCATTCCCTGACCAAAATCCGGCGGATTTACGCGCGCGGCACCAACCTGACAAAGGTCAACCGCTTCAACGACCTCTGCCGGCGGATCTGCCGTACAACACCCGCACTCTCTGCGGTTGAGGCGGAAATCGAACGGATCAACACCACAAGCAGCTACCGGCTGATCTGGCAGGTGCTGGCCTGGTCTCTGGTGGCGGCCGCCTTTACCCTCTTCTGGGGAGGCGGCCTCGCAGACGCCGCCTGCGCCGTCGTCTGCGGCGCGGCGATGAAGCTGGTCTGCCGGTTTATGGAGAAGTTCGACGCCAACGCCTTTTTTATGAACATCATAGGGAGTTGTGTGGCGGCCGCCGTGGCCTGCTGCGCCGTCTACTGGAATCTGGCGGCTGGGCTGGACAAGATTATCATTGGGACGCTCATGAATCTCGTGCCCGGCATCGCCATCACGAACGTCATGCGGGACATCATCGGCGGAGACCTGATCGCGGGGCTGACCAAGCTGACCGAATCGCTGTTGATTGCCACGGCCATCGCGCTGGGGGCGGGCATCGCCCTGTCTGTCGCGCGGATGCTCGGGGCGCTTTAGGCGAAAGGGGGATTCCGACGATGAGTGAGTATTGGCAGTGCCTGTACGCCTTTATCGGCTGTGTGGGCTTTTGCGTCATTTTTAATATCCGCGGGCTGGACATGCTTTTTGCGCCGCTCGGCGGCGCGCTTGGCTGGTTTGTTTATCTGCTGCTGAAGGACTACGGCGGGGATATCTTCATCTTCTTTCTCGCGACCGTCGCCATCACCATTTATGCCGAGGCCATGGCCAGAGCGCGCAAAACGCCGGTGACCGGCTACCTTTTGGTGGCGCTGCTCCCTCTGGTGCCCGGCGGCGGCATTTATTACACCATGGAATACTGCATCAACGGGGACACGGCCAATTTTGTCCAGACGGGACTGCATACCTTCGGCGTGGCCGGCGCGCTCGCCGTGGGCGTGCTGCTGGTGTCCTCGGTCGTGCGTCTGTGGACCACCGTCCGCCGTTCGATGAAGGAAAAACGGAGCGAAGCGTCGTGAAAATACAGAAAAGACGGGATGCCTGCCTTGCAAAATACGCCGGATGTCCCCGGCTTCCGATTGATCCGGCAGGCTTCTCTCCGGCTTTCACCGACCGAATCCCAATTGTTTGGAAAGGAAAAAATCCCTATGCAGCAATCCGATTGGACTGTGCGGCATACCGACCGCAAAGAGGTCCGCACCCTTTATTTCCGTTATCTCATCCCGACGGTTGTAGGCATGGTGGCCCACAGCTGCTACTGTCTGGCGGATGTCTTCTTTGTCGGCATGGCACAGGGGGAAAACGGTCTGGCGGCCCTCAATGTGGCCCTGCCCATCTTCACCATTTACACCACCGTCAGCGTCAGCATCGGCGTGGGCGCTTCCACCACCATTTCCATCCTGCGTGGCTCGGGGGAAACGAAGGAGCAGGACAAGGTCTTTACCCAGGCGTTTCTGCTGACGCTGCTGATCGGAATTTTATTTTCAGCGGTTGGGACCTTCTTCCTCGGCGAACTGGCCGACTTTTTCGGCGCGACTCCCCTCATCCGCCAGAGCGTGATTGATTATCTCCAGCCGATCAGCATCGGCTCCTTTATCTATCTGCTTTCGAGCGCGCTGAGTATCATCGTGCGCGGAGACGGCAATCCCCGGCTGGTGATGGTGGCCGGCACCGTGGGCAATCTGACGAACATTGCGCTCGATTATGTCTTTGTCATGCGCATGGGGATGGGCATCTTCGGCGCGGGACTGGCGACCATCATCGGCCCGTGCGTGACGGCGGGCTTTCTGAGCCTGCATTTTCTTTTAAAGCGCAATGAAATCCGCTTTACCCGGCGTTTTTTTTCCCCGAAGCTATTGGCCCGCACCCTCAAGAACGGCCTAGGTTCCGGCGTGCTGGAGATTTCCTCCGGCGTGGTGATTCTGCTTTTCAACCTCGTGCTGCTGCGCGTCAGCGGAGAGGCGGCGGTGGCCGTGTTTTCCATCATTTCCAACATCGGCTACGTCGCCAAGGGGATTTTCGGCGGCATGGCGCAGGCCGCTCAGCCGATCATCAGCGTCAGCTTCGGCGCGGGATGGCTGGGCCGAATGCGCCTGGTAAACCGCTACGCCCTTGTGACGTCCGCGGTCTTTTCCCTGGTGGTCTACGGGGTCCTCTGGCTCTTCCCCGGAAGCATCATCGGCGCCTTTGTCTCGCCCAGTCCGGAAATTTTGGAGATGGGCATCCCCGCCGTGCTGCTGTATTTTTCCTCGCTCCCCTTCACCGGCCTGAACACGGTGCTGATGTATTATTTTCAGTCGACCGAACATGTCAAGCTGAGCGCCTGCATCGCAGCGCTGCGCGGGGTGGTGCTGGTGGCGGCGGCGCTCCAGCTGTTTTCCGCCTGGTGGGGGCTTACCGGCGTGTGGCTTTCCCTGCTGGCGGCCGAGGCGATCACCTTTTTGATCTTTTATCCGCTCTCCCTTGCCGGCGACAGACGGCTGCTGCAAAAGAGCCGGAGGGCGTCCCACGGGGAACGGAAGCCTTCAGAAGAGACGGCGGACGAATGAGCAGCCCTACAAAAATACAAAGGATTTGTCCGGCAGGATTGTGAAAGAAAAAACAAAAAGTATTTGCTTTTTGTTTTGGGCTATTCTATAATGAAAAAAGAAACAATCCGGCCAAAAGCGGGGGGCGCCGGCAAATCGGGCCGCCCGGCGAATCAATGCGATATGGGAGGAATAAAAACAATGTTGGTTTCTGCGAAGGATATGCTCCAAAAGGCAAAGGAAGGCAAATACGCGGTCGGCCAGTTCAACATCAACAATCTGGAATGGACCAAGGCGATTCTGCAGACGGCGCAGGAGAACAATTCCCCTGTGATTCTGGGCGTCTCCGAGGGCGCCGGCAAATATATGTGCGGCTACAAGACGATCGTCGGCATGGTAAACGGCATGCTCGAGGGTCTTAAAATCACGGTTCCCGTGGCCCTCCACCTCGACCACGGCAGCTACAACGCCGCGCTGGAGACCATTGAGGCGGGCTTCTCCTCCGTTATGTTCGACGGTTCCCATTACGCCATCGACGAGAACATTGAGAAAACCAAGGAAATCATCCGCATCGCCGGTGAAAAGGGCATCTCGGTCGAGGCCGAGGTCGGCGCCATCGGCGGCGAGGAAGACGGCGTAGTAGGCAGCGGCGAGGTAGCCGATCCCGCCGAGTGCAAGATGATCGCCGAGCTGGGCGTCACTATGCTGGCCGCCGGCATCGGCAACATCCACGGCAAATATCCGGCCAACTGGAAGGGCCTTGATTTTGACGTGCTCGCAAAGATTCAGGAAGCCACCCCCGGCATGCCCTTGGTACTGCACGGCGGCACCGGCATTCCCGCGGATATGATCAAGAAGGCCATTTCTCTGGGCGTATCGAAAATCAATGTCAACACCGAATGCCAGCTCTCCTTTGCCGAGGCCACCCGCAAGTACATTGAGGCGGGCAAGGACCTCGAAGGCAAGGGCTTTGACCCCAGAAAGCTGCTCGCCCCCGGCGCGGAGGCCATCAAGGCCACCGTCAAGGAGAAGATGGAGCTCTTTGGTTCGGTGAACAAGGCGTAACGCGCATTCCGCTTTGCGGACGGCGCGTCCGCGCAACAGCTGATTTTTGGAAACGCCCTGTGACGAACAGGGCGTTTTTCTGTGAACCCGGGGAAATCGGGGGAACCGGAGGGAAAGGACCGCATGAACAGACAGAAAAGAATCGCCGCCATTCATGATATTTCCGGCTTCGGCAAGTGCTCGCTGACGGTGGCCCTGCCCATTCTCTCCGCCTCGGGGACAGAGGCCTGCGCCCTGCCGACGGCGGTGCTCTCCACCCACACCGGAGGGCTCTCCGGTTACACCTACCGCGACCTGACCGAGGACCTCCTTCCCTTCGCACGGCACTGGAAATCGCTCGGGCTGCACTTTGACGCGCTGTACAGCGGCTTCCTCGGCTCCTACGAACAGATCGACGAGGTGCGGGAAATCTTCCGTCTGCTGGGGGATGCGGACACGCTTCTGATGGTCGACCCCGCCATGGCGGACAACGGCGCGCTGTACCGGGTCTATTCGGACGAGATGGCGCGGGGCATGACCCGGCTGTGCGCAGAGGCCGACCTGATCGTTCCCAACATGACCGAGGCCGCGATGCTGCTGGGCTTCTCCTACCGGGAGGGCCCCTACACGCCCGGCGAGATTGAGCGGGTGCTCAGCGACCTTTGCGCCATGGGGCCCAGGCAGGCGGTGCTGACGGGCGTGTGGTTCGAACCTTCCAGGGTGGGCGCGGCCTGCTATGACCGCGAGACGAAAGAGCTGCACTACGCCTTTTCCGAGAAAATCGGCGGAATGTACCACGGCACGGGGGATGTGTTCGCAAGCGTGCTGCTTGCCGGCCTGATGCGCTCCCTACCGCTGCGGGAAGCCGTGGAGCTCGCCGTCGGCTTTACCCGGGACGCCATCGAACGAACCTACCGCGCGGGGACGGACGTCCGCTTCGGCGTCAACTTCGAGGAGTGCCTGCCCGGCCTCATCCGCCGGCTGGGCCTGCTGTAAGGGGAAGAGCGGCCGTTGCGGCGCGGGCATGGTTGTGAGCCGGCCTGACCGGGACCCTCATGTAACACAAGAAATGCGCGCCGGGGACGCCCTTCTT
>CABSLJ010000087.1 GCA_902478455.1 uncultured Oscillospiraceae bacterium
AAGCCGAGGAACTCCCGCAAGGAAACCGAGGCCGAGCGGCTGCGCCGCATCGCGCTGGAACGCAAGGCCAAGCCCATCACCGTGTCCATCCCGGATGAGATCACCGTCGGCGAGTTGGCGCTGCGTCTGAAGGCCACCGCCGCCGAGGTCATCAAAAAGCTCATGCTCATGGGCGTGATGGCCACGGTCAACGACGCCGTCGATTTCGACACCGCCTCCCTTGTCGCCATGGAATTCCACGCCAAGGTGGAAAAAGAGGTGGTCGTCACCCTCGAGGAGCGCATCATAGACGACAGCGAGGACGAGGACGACAATCTCGTTTCCCGCGCCCCCGTCGTCGTGGTCATGGGCCACGTCGACCACGGCAAGACCTCCCTGCTCGACGCCATCCGCCACGCCAACGTCACGGCGGGCGAGGCCGGCGGCATCACCCAGCACATCGGCGCTTACCGCGTGAACATCGGAGACAGGGAGATCACCTTCCTCGACACCCCCGGCCATGAGGCCTTTACCACCATGCGCGCCCGCGGCGCGCAGGTGACCGACATCGCCATCCTCGTGGTCGCCGCCGACGACGGCATCATGCCCCAGACGGTGGAGGCCATCAACCACGCCAAGGCGGCCGGCGTTTCGGTCATCGTGGCCATCAACAAGATGGATAAGGAGGCCGCCAATCCCGACCGCGTCAAGCAGCAGCTGACCGAATATGAACTCGTGCCCGAGGAATGGGGCGGAGACACTCCCTGCATTCCTGTATCGGCCGTCACCAAGCAAGGACTTGACGACCTGCTCGAGATGGTCGTCCTTGTGGCCGACATGAAGGAACTCAAGGCCAATCCCGACCGCGCCGCCAAGGGCACCGTGATCGAGGCCCGGCTCGACAAGGGCCGCGGACCCATCGCGACCGTGCTGGTGCAGAATGGAACGCTCCATATTGGGGATATTATTGTTGCGGGCACCAGCGTGGGCCGCGTGCGCGCCATGATGAACGACCGCGGCGAGCGCGTGAGCGAGGCCGGTCCTTCCATCCCCGTGGAAATCACCGGCCTGGACGACGTCCCGCAGGGCGGCGACGTATTCAACGCCGTTTCGGATGAACGTCTGGCGCGCGAGCTGGTGGAACAGCGCCGCACGGCCCAGAAGGAAGAAATTTTCAACGCCCAGACCAAGGTCACGCTCGACAATCTCTTCGACCAGATGCAATTGGGCGAGGTCAAGGAGCTCAAAATCATCGTCAAGGCAGACGTTCAGGGCTCGGTGGAGGCGGTGCGCCAGTCGCTGCAGAAGCTTTCCAACGACGAGGTGCGCGTCAACGTCATTCACGGCGCCGTCGGCGCCGTCAGCGAGTCGGACGTCATGCTCGCCAACGCCTCCAACGCCATCATCGTCGGCTTCAACGTCCGGCCCGACCCGGTCGCGGCCGCGAACGCCGAGCGCGACGGCGTGGATATGCGCCTGTACCGCGTCATTTACGACTGCATCGAGGAGATTGAGTCGGCCATGAAGGGCATGCTCGCGCCCAAGTTCCGCGAGAAGCAGCTCGGCCGCGCCGAGTGCCGCCAGGTCTACCGCATCTCGAACGTGGGCGTGGTCGCCGGCTGCTACGTCGTCGACGGCAAAATCATGAGAAACGCCCAAATCCGCGTCGTGCGCGACGGCATCGTCGTCGCTGAGGACAAGATCGATTCCCTGCGCCGCTTCAAGGACGACGTCAAGGAGGTCGCCCAAGGCTACGAGTGTGGCATCGGCCTTGAGCGCTTCGGCGACATCAAGGAGGGCGACATCCTCGAGGCCTTCATCATGGAGGAATACCGCGAGGACTGAGCGTCCGCGCGCAATCAGCACAATTGAAGGAACAACGTGAAAAAAGGCGGTCTCCGCCTTTTTTCTGAACATGCGGAAAACGCCGCACGCACGGCCGACTTGGACGGCGCGGCGGCCTTCCGGGAGGAAAAGAACATGGCAGGCCACAGATTAGACAGAACCACAGAGGACATCCGGCGGGAAATCTCCGCCATCCTGCGCGAGCTCAAGGACCCCCGCGTGCAGGGGCTTGTGAGCGTTGTGCGGGTGGAGGTCACCAACGACCTCTCTTACTGCAAGGTGTACGTAAGCTCCATGGAGGGGCTCGAGCAGGCCAAAACGGCCGCGGCCGGACTCAAATCGGCCGGCGGCTTTATCCGCCGGGAGCTGGCGAACCGCCTGCGGCTGCGGCACGTGCCCGCGCTGCTGTTCCAGGCGACCGATTCCATCGAATACAGCGCCAACATCTCACGGATGCTGGGCGAGTTAAAGGGTGAGGAAGATGAAAATTAGCCTGAAGGAAGCCGCCGGCCGGCTGCGGGAGATGGAGGATGTTTACATTCTCTCCCACCAGTATCCGGACGGGGATACCCTCGGCTCGGCCTCGGCCCTCTGCCGCGCACTGCGGGCGATGGGAAAGCGGGCGCAGACCTTTTGCAGCGATAAAATCCCCCACAAGTACGACTTCCTGTTCGAAGGACTGGAAACCCAGTCCTTCGAGCCGCGCTGTATTGTCAGCGTGGACATCGCCGATGAGCAGCTTTTGGGAGAAAAGCTTTCCTCCTATGCCGGGAAAATCGATCTGTGCATCGACCATCACGGCTCCAATACCGGCTACGCCGCCGATCACTGCGTCTGCCCGGACGCCGCCGCCACGACCGAGATGATCTATGATCTCATCCTGCTTCTGGGGGTGGAGCTGGACACCGCGATGGCCACCTGCATCTACACCGGCATCTCCACCGACACCGGCTGCTTCAAATACACCAACGCCACGCCCAGAACCTACCGCATCGCAGCCGAGATGATGGAAAAGGGCATTGACGCCGCCCGGATTAACCGCCTGATGTTCGACACCAAGTCCCGCGCCCGCCTGGAGATTGAGCGCAGAGTGCTCGACACGATGGATTTCTACCTGGAGGACGCCTGCGCCATTATCTACGTCACCAAAAAGATGGTGGCTGAATCGGGCGCGGGGGAGGACGATATGGACGGCCTCGCCGCCATGCCCCGCCAGGTGGAGGGGGTCAGCGTGGGCATCACCCTGCGCGAAAAGAAGGACGGGGCGTTTAAAGTGTCGGTCCGCACAACGCGGGAAATCGATGCTTCGCGCGTCTGCGCCCGCTTTGGAGGAGGCGGCCACCCCGCCGCGGCCGGATGCGTGCTGACGGGGGATATCGCTTCCATCAAGGCGCGGCTGGTGCAGGCGGTCGCCGAGGAAATGGGAAAACGCCCATGAACGGCGTGCTCGTGCTCGACAAGCCGGCGGACTTCACCTCCTTTGACGTAGTGGCCGTCGCCCGCCGTCTGTGTAAACAGAAAAAGATAGGACATACCGGCACGCTCGACCCCATGGCCACGGGCGTGCTGCCCCTGCTTTTGGGTTCGGCTACGCGGGCGCAGCCCTTTTTGCCCGAGACGGACAAGGAATACCTGGCTGAATTCCAGCTCGGCGTCACCACCGACACGCAGGATATCACCGGGCGTGTGCTCTCTCGCCGCTCCTTCCGCGGGACGCGGGAAGAGGTGCTTTTGCGTCTGGCTCCCTTCCGCGGGGAGATTTTGCAGGTTCCCCCCATGTATTCGGCCGTGCAGAAGGACGGTGTAAGGCTTTATGACCTCGCGCGCAAGGGAATTACCATTGATCGAGAGGCGCGCCCGGTAACCATACATACCTTGGAGCTGCTTTCCTATGACGAGCAAACGGCGTGCGGCGCTCTGCGCGTCCGCTGCTCCAAGGGAACCTATATCCGCACGCTGTGCGAGGACATCGGCAACGCCCTCGGCTGCGGGGGAACCCTCCTTTCCCTGCGGCGCACGGCCGCCTGCGGCTACACGCTGGACGACTGCATCCCCCTGGAGGAGGCGCGTCGGCTGGCCGAAGCGGGGCGGCTCGCCGAAAGGGTCCGCCCTGTGGATGGGATTTTCGGCCATCTGCCCGCCGTCACGGTGAGCGAACGCCAGGCGGTGCGCTTTTCAAACGGCGGCGGCCTGGACCTCGGGCGGGTCACGCTGCCCGGCACGGCGGGGGAGGACGGCTCTCTCCGGGTCTATGGACCGGAAGGGCGTTTTCTAGGCCTTGGGAAGACGGACGCCGCCCAGGGGGAACTCTCGGTCGTCCGGTTATTCGGCGGCGGAGAATCCTGAACAAATGATGAGAGGAAGGCCTCTTTGCATGCGCATCTATGAAAGCATCACGCCGGTC
Organism: uncultured Oscillospiraceae bacterium; assembly: GCA_902478455.1. Classification (GTDB taxonomy): domain Bacteria; phylum Bacillota; class Clostridia; order Oscillospirales; family Acutalibacteraceae; genus CABSLJ01. The sequence goes on from CABSLJ010000087.1 coordinate 4,229, forward strand.
GAACGGGATACGTCGGTGGCGCTCGGCTTTTTCGACGGTCTCCACCGCGGGCACGCCGCCGTTCTGCTGGCGGCGGTCGAGGGACGGCGGAAGGGACTTGTCCCCGCCGTCTTTACCTTCTCAGCCAGCCCGCAGCGGGAGCTCTGCGGACGGGGCGCGCCCCGTCTGATGACCGTCTCACAAAAGGAGCGCGCGCTGGGAGCGTTCGGCTTTGAGCTGCTCTACCGGGTGGATTTTTCCGCCCTGATGGAGATGGAGGCCGACGCGTTTGTCCGCGAGGTCCTCGCCGGGGCGTTCCGCGCCCGGCGGGTGTGCTGCGGCTTCAACTACCGCTTCGGCAAAGGCGGCTCGGCCGGCTGCGCCGAGCTTTCCCGCCTGTGCGCCCCCTATGGAATCGAGGTGTGCGCTCTGCCGCCCGTGCTCGAGGAGGGCGCGCCCATCAGCTCCACCCGCATCCGCGCGCTGCTGGAAGAGGGAAGGGTGGAAGAGGCGGAAAGGATGCTCGGCAGGCCCTTCGGCTTTGATTTTACCGTCGTCCACGGCAGGAGAATCGGCCGCCTCATGGGAACGCCGACGCTCAATCAGCCCTTTCCGGAGGATTTTGTGCTGCCGAGGTTCGGCGTGTACGCTTCCCGGGTGGAATGGGAGGGGAAGTCCTATGTGGGCGTGACCAATGTGGGGGTCAAGCCCACCGTCGGGGCCGACGCCCCCCTTGCCGAAACCTGGATGCCTGATTACCGGGGAGAGGAACTCTACGGCTGCGCCGTGCAGACCGAGCTGCTCCGCTACCTGCGCCCGGAAACCAAATTTGAAGATCTGGACGCCCTGCGCGCCGCCATTCTGGCCGACGGCAGGCGGGCAAAAGAGCTGGCTGCGGAGAGAGACGGAAGGTAGGAGAAAGCGGCTTTCTTCTTCCCGGCCGCCGCATTCTGAGGCGGACCGACCGCTTGGATTCCGCGCGGTCGCCCGGCTTATGGCAAAACCATGGAAAGCCGGTATCTGCTAATATAAATCAACAACATCCTGTTTGCACCGAGAGAACCCGGTGCGAGCGGGATGTTTTTTTGTTGCGCGCCATTCTATTGTCTTCGACGCATGGACCACAAAGGAAAGTCTGACCGTTTGTGAGTATATTCCGCTTGTTGTTGTTTTTGTGGTCTGAAAATGCTACAATGTACCCAAAAGGGAGGAGGAATCCAGGTGTTTTGTCATCATTGCGGACAGGAGATCGACGACCGCAGCCTCTATTGCAACTACTGCGGCAGGAATCAGGATGAGCAGACCGACCCCGCGGCAAAGACGGCGTCCGGCAGGACCGGTCAGAGGAAACGGCTGATCTGGTGGCTTTCCGGCGCCGCCTTGCTGGTGATCGCTGCAGCCGCCGTCCTGCTTTTTGCCGGTTACCGCCCTCCGCTGGAGCGGTTTGAAGAGGCCGTCGCGCAGGAGGACAGCGTCACCGCCCGCTATATCTACCAGCAGGAGATCGAGCCCGACGAGGGGCAGCGGCAGAAGGCGGAGGATTTCGTCAAGGCGCGCGCGGAGGAACTGAAAGAAAGCTACAGCGGCCCGGACGACTATGAGGCGATTCGCGCCTCCTTCCGGACATTGGAGGAGCTGGGCCTCGCTGAAAAGGAGGTCTCGGCGGCGCTTGAAGCGGTGGAGGAAACCAAGCGGGTCACGGAGCTGTTTGAAAACGCCGAGCGCTGTGTGAAAAAGGAGCTGTTCACCGAAGCGATGCAGTACCTGGACCGGGTTTCTGCGTCCAGCGACCGGCACGGCGAGGCGCAGAAGAGGATTGAGGAGATCAAGCCGCTGTATTACGCGCAGAAAGTCGCAGAACTGGATGCGCTGATGGATGAGGGCTCTTACGATAAGGCGCAAAGCATGCTGGAAAGTCTGACCCGAAACGGCTACCCGCTGCCCGAGGGCTACGAATTTGACACACCGGAAAGGCTTGCCTGGGAGGCGACAGCGGATTTCCGCCGGAGCAAGTTGGCGGAGCTGAAGGATGAATGCATGGTGACCGCGGAGGAAATCCGTTTTCTCCAGCCGGAGGACACCAACGATATCTACGCGGAAATTATTTTCCGCAACAATACGGACAAAATTATCCGGGGCTTTAGCTTTACCTATTGGGTTACATCGATTGACGGCTATATGATCCCCAGCGAGACCGCAGGGGTCACCCAGCTTCGGGTCAACGAGCCGGTTTACCCGGGAGAGACCTTTGGAGAGGGCAGGTATTGGGAGATTATGCCGGCCGATGTCTGTGGAGAGATCACCGGGGGAGAGGTCTGCGTCGACTGGGTCAATTTTTACGATGCGAACGGAAATCCGGGATCTTCCCGGGAAGACCCCTATTTCAAGTATTGGAACGAAGAAAACTACGGCAGGATGAGAGGCTGGGCTTAAGGACCCGGGTTGTCTAATTCTTTTCTCCATGCTACAATCAAAGCGAAAGAGAGGTGCGTGTACATGTTTTGCCGTCATTGCGGAGAGGAAATCGACGACCGCAGCGAATACTGCCGCTTTTGCGGCGTGGGTCAGGAGGAAGAGGCGGAAGCGGCGGCCGTCTCCAAAGTTGGCTGGACGGTCAAAAAGAAAAGGCTTGTCTGGGCCGTCTCCGGCGCGGGCGCGCTGCTGATCGCCGTCCTGGCGGTGATTCTGCTGAGCTACCGGTCGCCGCTGTCCCGTTTTCAAAGCGCCATAGAGTCGGGCGAGGCCGAAACGGCGGCCGCTGTTTACAAGGAGGAAATCCGGCCGGACGACGTTCTGCGTCCCCAGGCAGTCGACTTTGTGTCCGCACGCGCCGCCAGGCTCGCCGAAGCCTATCAGACCGAAGCGGACTATGAGGCGCTCCGTGCCTCCCTCCAGGTGCTGCGGGACACCGGTATTTGTAAGGACGACGTTGTCGACGCCATCACGGAGCTGGACGACGCCTTCCAAACCGACCAGCTGCTGCGAGACACAGAGGGCTATCTCCGGGAGGAGAGCCTGTCCCAGGCGGTCGGTCTGCTGGAACGGCTGAGACCTGGAAACGAACGGTACAAAAAAACGCGGACCTTACTAAAAGAGCTCCGGGAGCGCTATGTTCAGGAGATCGCGCAGAAAATCGACGCCGCTCTCGCTCAGGGGGAGTATGAAAAGGCGCAGGATTACGTCTCCTTGTACTACGAAAAGAACTACACGCCGCCGGACGGCTACACCTTTGAGGACATCGAGCGGCGGCTCTGGGAAGCGCGGGCCGATGAGCGGCGCAGCATGCTGGAAAAATACGGGCCGGAGCGTCCCGTAATCGTGGAATCGGTCCGCTATGTGAAGGTGGATGGAATCGACGCCGACTTTGTGGAAATCCTTTTCCGCAACAATTCAGACCTGCCTATCTACAGCTTTTCCTTCTCCACGGTCCTGCCGGACGGCTCCGGCGGCTTCTCCGCAGGAAGCTGGGACGCCATACTCAGCTCCACCTATTCCTACGCCGACTCCTATTACGTGCCCGGTTATTTTGAGGTTGTGCATCCCATCCAGCCGGGCGAGGTCTATGGAGAGGGGGTTTACTGGTACGCCGGGCCTGCCCGCAGCGGCCTGCCCGAGCTGGGAGAGGTAGAGGCGTGCGTGCAGTCGGTGAGCTATTACACCGGAGACGGCGAAATCATGGGTCCTTATGAGGACCCCTATTACGGCTATTGGCTGGAGGAGAAGCAGGGAGTTATCATGGCTGAAGGGGTCTTCACTTCGGAATATCTTGAATAAGCAGGCGAGCGCGACAGAAGTACGAATTCCTTCAATTTTCATACGTTTTTCTTTACAAATAAGAAAGCGCATGCTATAATGTATAAGCTTAGCGCCCCTTTCCCGGTTTGAGGAGTAAGCCCGAAGCCTTTGGGAGTTCACCTGCCTCATACTGCGATAGCGGGCAATAACTGAAAGAGGTGAAGCACATGCTCAAAGAAGAAAAAACCGCATTGATCGAAGAGTATGCCCAGCACGAAGGGGATACCGGCTCGCCCGAGGTGCAGATCGCCATTCTCACCAAGAGAATCAACGACCTCACCGAGCATCTGAAGGTGCACAAGAAGGACCACCACTCCCGCCGCGGCCTGCTGAAGATGGTCGGCCAGAGAAGAAATTTGCTCAACTACCTGATGAAGACCGACATTGAGCGGTACAGAAGCATCATCGCGCGGCTTGGTATCCGCAAATAGTTTTGCTTACTTGGGGCAGGCGGCTTTTTGCTGCCTGCCTTTAGGCTTTTTGTACGGGTTTGCCGCGCCCGGCAAAAAGTGTCCTGTTTTGCGGCGATTCGACCATTGTCCAAACGGGGACAGGCGAAGGGGTTTAGCAGTGAAACGGGCATCCGGCAAGCCGGATTTCGGTTTAATTGCTAAGCCAGGCGCCTCCCCTGGAAATAAAAAATCTGGAGGTATACCATGTTCGAAAATTACAAGGTGTATGAAACCGAGCTCGCGGGCCGCAAGCTCGTGATCGAGACGGGCAAGATCGCCCAGCTCGCCAACGGCGCCTGCTTTGTCCGCTATGGCGACACAGTCGTCAACGTGGCCGTCACCGCGTCGGCCAAGCCGCGCGACGGCATCGACTTCTTCCCCCTTTCGGTCGACTTTGAAGAGAAGCTTTACTCGGTGGGCAAGATTCCCGGCTCCTTCCTCAAGAGAGAGGGCCGCCCGAGCGACAAGGCAATTCTGACTTCCCGCGTGATCGACCGTCCCATCCGCCCCCTCTTCCCCAAGGATATGAGAAACGACGTCTCGGTGGTCTGCACCGTCATGTCGGTCGACCCCGACTGTTCCCCTGAAATCACCGCCATGATCGGCACCTCCTGCGCCCTCTCGATTTCCGACATCCCGTGGAAGGGCCCGATCTCGGGCGTCAGCGTGGGCTACGTGGACGGCGAATACGTCATTAACCCCACCGCCAAGCAGAAGGAAGTCTCCCAGATGGCCGTCACCGTCGCCTCGACAGACAAGCTCATCGCCATGATCGAGGCGGGCGCCAATGAGGTCAGCGACGACGTCATGTTCCACGGCATCATGGCCGGACACGAGGCCAACCAGAAGATCATCGAGTTCATCAAGGGCATCAAAGCCGAAATCGGCAAGGAGAAGTTCTCCTACCCAAGCAACGAGCCCGACGAGGAGATGCTCGAGGCGGTCAAGGCCTTCGCCATCGAGGACGTCAAGCTCGCCCTCGACACCGACGACAAGACCGTCCGCGACGAACGGCTCAAACCCGTCTATGAAAAGGTGCACGAGCACTTTGACGAAATCTATCCCGACCAGGCGGCCAAGATCGACGAGTGCATGTACAAGACTCAGAAGTACGTCGTCCGCCGCTGGCTGCTCGACGAGCAGAAGCGCGTCGACGGCAGAGGCATGGATGAAATCCGTCCCCTCGCCGCCGAAGTGGGCCTTCTGCCCCGCGCCCACGGCTCGGGCCTCTTTACCAGAGGTCAGACCCAGGTGCTCACCGTCGCCACGTTGGGTCCGGTCAGCGACCGTCAGCTGCTCGACGGCATCGACGATGAAGAGTATAAGCGTTATATG
>CABSLJ010000088.1 GCA_902478455.1 uncultured Oscillospiraceae bacterium
GATAAAACGGTAAACCAATGACCTATATATCGTGTTATGTCCATGGAGTATTCGCAATTTGGGGTGTTGCCCCCCTACTCCCGTACATCAGCGCGATCCTGAGAAAAGAGGGCCTTTTGTGAATTACACCATCAAAGATATCGCTGCAGAGCTTGGCGTTTCCATCACCACCGTATCTTTAATCATCAACAACCGTCCCTGCCGGGTTTCGGAAAAGACGCGCAAAGAGGTGCTGGATCTCGTCAAGAAATACAACTACACGCCCAACTCCTCGGCGCGGGCCCTCGTTACCAAAAAGACGGAAACCATCGGTCTCATCGTGCCTGATATCAGCAACCCCTTTTTCTCTGAGCTGGCCAAAGGCGTGGAACGCGCCGCACAAAAAAACAATTATTCGGTCATCTTCTGCAACTCGGACAACAAAGCCAAAAAGGACATTAAAAACACCGCCCTGCTCATCAGCAAACAGGTGGACGGATTGATTTTGGTACCCTCCATGGGAGACCAGGACGTGGAGGATATCGCTCAGTTCAACCGCCTTATCGAACGCAAACACCTTCCTCTCGTGCTGGCCGACCGCACCATCCCCTACGGCAGCTACAACAGCGCCCTGATCGACAACCGCATCGGCGGCTACCAGGCCACCTGCCATCTGATTGAGCTCGGGCACCGCAGAATCGGCTGCGTCACAGGCCCCATCAACGTCGATTCGAGCTACAAACGCTACAGCGGCTATGTGGACGCGCTGCGCATGAACGGCATCGAAATTGATGAATCCATCATTTACCACGGGGATTACCAGATTGAATCGGGTTTTCTCGCCGCCGGCGAACTGCTGGACCAGGGCGTTACGGCGATCTTTGCCTGCAACGACCTGATGGCGCTGGGCTGTATCCGCAAAGCCCGCCAGCTTGGCCTGACCCCCGGAAAGGAAATCTCCGTCATCGGATTTGATGACATCACCCTCTGCGAATTTCTCGACCAGCCGCTGACAACCGTGCGCCAGCCTCTGTATGAAATGGGCAAATTTTCCTTCCAGCTGATCAAAGACTTGATCGACAAACCGCAGTCCAGAATAGAAAATATCATGCTGCCTCCCTCTGTCATTGTGCGCAACACCACCGCATCGCCGCAAAAGACGCAGGAGCAGCGAACAAAACCGGCGATATAAGAGTCCGTGCAGGAATCCGCTGTGCGTCGCTTTTCCACAGTGCAATAACCGTTTTCCATCTCTGAATGGTCGTCCTTGTCTGGGTACGGCTTCAAAAAGGAGATAACAACCATTCTCTGATAATCTGTAAACACGAAAAAATCGGGGCGTTTGCCGCGCCCGTCCGCACTGACATGAAAAATCAGCTGTCTGTGCGGGTCGGTTGCGCGCATTCGCCCCTTACTTTTTCCTTTCACCGGCGTCCCTGGTCCCACAGCGTTTGGATGGAAAGCAAAAAGGCTCCACGGCAGCCGACACCAACTTCTTCTGTTTTTTGCTTTCTCTATAAAGCCAAGCTCTGCTTTGGAACGGAACAGCCTCCGCTCACTTCTCTCCCCTCCCGCCTTCTTCCGACAAACAGGGTGCCCGCATGGTTTCCACCCACGATGTCATAAAGAATTTGAGGCGTTTTGCCATTGGCAATGATCGTATCCGTCCCGTTGGCGGTCGCCAGGTCGGCTGCCTGCAGCTTTGTTTTCATGCCGCCCGTCCCCCGTCTTGATCCCGCGCCGCCGGCAAGGGAATAGACGCCGCCGTCAATCCGCTCAATCCTTTCGATGAGCCTTGCCGCGGGATGCAAACGCGGGTCACAATCATACAGGCCGTTGATGTCCGACAAAATAACCAGCCGTTTCGCTTTGCAGAGAACGGCGACCACGGCGGAAAGCATATCATTGTCCCCAAAAAGCCGTTCCTCCGATTCTATTTCCGTGTAGCTGACTGAATCATTTTCGTTGACAACGGGGATAATCCCCATCTCGAGCAGCGCGTCAAAGGTGTTGGTGAGATTCTCCTTTTTCTCCTCCTGCTTCATGTCCTCTGCGGTCAGGAGAATCTGAGCGATTGTCTTATCATAATCCCCGAAGAACTTATCGTACAAATACATGATGCTGCATTGGCCCACCGCTGCGGCCGCCTGCTTCATCCGCATGCTGGTCGGACGGCGTTCCCGTCCGAGCTTGTTTGAGCCGACTGCAATCGCTCCCGAAGAAACCAATATGACTTCGTAGCCCATGTTCTGGACATCGGAGAGCACACAGGCAAGACGGTCAAAGGCGCGCAAATCGCTTTTGCCGCACTCGTTTGTCAGGGTCGAGGTTCCCACCTTGACCACAATCCTGTTCTGATACAATCCCATATCACACCTCTATGACGGCGGGCGTATGCTTTGTAAACCCGAGAAATTTGCCGCAGATATCCCGTGTCCGGAGCTTGAGATAGCCTGTTGTCGTTCCGTCGCTGCAGCCGTAAAATTCCTCTGAAAGCACGTCCTGATCCAATACGATCCGCACCCTGTGTTCCCTATCCAGAAGGGCGCTGAAAACCGTGGCCGCGCCGATTGTGGTCCCGAGCACCGCTTCCATCTGTTCCGCCGGCGCAAAGGACACACGGGCAACCCCCAGCGCCGCACTGAAATCCTTGGACCGAAAGGGCTTATCGCCGCAGGTGACAAACAAATAAAACTCCGTCTGCCGCCGGTTGCAGAGAAACAGGGTCTTCACCATCTTCATATCCAGCTTTTGATTGACCGCGGCGCAATCCTCCATTGTGATGACCTCGTCGGTGTCCACCCGCTCAAATGGTATCTGCAAGGCTTCAAGGGTCTGATAGACGCTTTGCTGCAGTGCGGTCCTGTACACTTTGGGCCGGGTTGTCTGAATTTCGCTGACTGTAATTATCCGGTTCACTCCCGCTTGCTGATTTTTCTGTTTCAGTGTATCATAGAGTTATATATTTAAAAAGCGAATGTTTATCATATATAACATGAAAAAATCAGATGAAAAGCAGGGAGCTTTATGAGTCTTCAAAAATATCAGTCTTTTGTCAAGGCAGTGGAATACGGCAGTTTTACCAGGGCCGCCGAGATGCTCAACTACTCGCAGTCGGGTGTCAGCCGCATGATCAGCGACCTGGAAAAAGAATGGAAGGTGGTTCTGCTTGAACGCGGCAAGGGCGGCGTCAGGCTGACCTCAGACGGCATGAAGCTGTTGCCCTATGCCCAACGCCTTGTTGCGGAATATGAAAAGCTGCAGATGCAGGTAGACGAATTGAACGGTCTGCAGTCAGGGTTCATTCGGATCGGCACCTTTTCCAGCGTTGCAACCCACTGGCTGCCGAATATCATCAAGCGATTTCAGGCGGACTATCCCAACATCGATTATGAATTGCTGCTCGGGGATTACACTGAAATCGAGGAATGGATCCTGCAGGGCAGGGTAGACTGCGGATTTTTAAGGCTCCCCACCCGTCCCGAGCTCGAAACCATTTTTCTGGAGCAGGACAGGCTGATGGCGGTCCTCCCTGAAAATCATCCCCTGGCCGGAGTAGAAAAATTCCCTGTTGCAGCGCTTTGCGATGATCCGTTCATGCTATTGGAAAAGGGCGCGAAAGCGGATGTCGCGGAAATTTTTGAACGCTGCCGTCTAGAGCCTAGGGTATATTTCACCACCTGGGATGACTATGCAATTATGTCCATGGTGGAAAGCGGCCTCGGTATCAGCATCCTGCCGCAGCTGATTTTAAAACGCGTACCGTACAGAATTCTTGTCAAAGAGCTTGATATTCCGGCCTACCGAAAAATAGGGCTTGCTCTGAAGGACAAACGGAACGCCTCCCTTGCGGTCAAGCGCTTTCTGGATTATCTGCAGTACCGGCAGCCGGGCGGTGAAGAGGGCGACGCCTGAGAAGCCCGCACGAAAGCGTCCTTTTCCCGGATGATCCCCCAAAAGAGAAGAAGCCGGCCCATTCATTGGCCGGCTTCTTCTCTTTTGGGGGCCGTGTGCCACAGCGGCGCAAAAGGCAAAAAACAAAAACGGATTTTACACAGGGCTGCGGCCTACTGTGAAATCGTGCGAATGGATCAGGGCTATTCGTATTCTATGGTAGCCGGCGGCTTTGAGGTGATATCGTAAAGCACGCGGTTGACGTGCTTTACCTCGTTGACAATGCGGTTGGACACTTTGGCCAGCAGCTCGTAGGGCAGGCGCGCCCAGTCGGCCGTCATGAAATCGGAGGTATTGACGCTGCGCAGCGCGACGGTATTGTCATAGGTCCGGCCGTCTCCCATCACGCCGACGCTTCTGATACCGGTGAGCACGGCGAAATATTGACCGATCTCCCGGTCCAGACCGGCGTTGGCTATCTCCTCACGGAAAATGGCGTCTGCCTCCTTCAGGATTTCCAGCTTTTCGGCGGTGATTTCTCCCATGATGCGGATGGCCAGTCCCGGTCCCGGGAAGGGCTGCCGCCAGACAAGCTTTTCGGGGATGCCGAGCTCAAGGCCCGCGCGGCGGACCTCATCCTTGAAGAGGTCGCGCAGGGGCTCGATGATGCCCTCAAAGCCGACGTCCTCAGGCAGTCCGCCGACGTTGTGGTGGCTTTTAATGACGGCCGCCTCCCCCACGCCGCTTTCGACGACGTCGGGATAGATGGTCCCCTGGCAGAGAAATTCCACGCGGCCGAGCTTTTGGGATTCCTCCTCAAAGACGCGGATGAATTCCTCACCGATGATTTTGCGCTTTTTTTCCGACTCCTCCACGCCGGCAAGACGGCCCAGAAAACGCTCCTGCGCATTGACGCGGATGAGGTTCATATTGAACTGTCTGCGGAAGACCGCCTCCACCTCATCCCCCTCGTCCTTGCGCAGCAGGCCGTGGTCGACGAAGATGCAGGTCAGCTGTTTGCCGACCGCCTTGTGGACCATCACAGCGGCGACCGAGGAATCAACGCCGCCCGAAAGGGCGCACAGCACCCGCTTGCCGCCGATCTTCTCACGCAGACGGGCGATGGAATCGGCCACGAAGGAGGACATTTTCCAATCCCCCGAGCAGCCGCAGACGCGGTAGAGGAAGTTTGAGAGCATCTCATTTCCCTGCTCGCTGTGCTGCACCTCCGGATGAAACTGGAACGCATAGAGCTTTTTTTCCGCATTTTCCATCGCGGCAACGGGACAGTCCTCGCTGTGCGCAGTGACGGCAAAGCCTTCGGGCAGCGCTGCAATGCGGTCGGTGTGGCTCATCCAGCAGACGCTTTCCGCCGGAAGGCCCTCAAACAGCCCGCAGGAGGGTTCAAAGGAAACCGGCGTGCTGCCGTATTCGCGCGTCTGGGAGGAAACGACCGCGCCGCCGAGCAGATGGGCCATCAGCTGCGCGCCGTAGCAGATGCCCAGCACGGGGATGCCGAGGGAAAAGACCGCTTTGTCACAGACCGGGGCGTTTTCCGCATAGACGCTGTTGGGTCCTCCGGAGAAAATGATCCCCCTGTACCCCGCTGCGCGCAGCTCAGAGGCCGGCGTGCGGAAGGGCTTGATCTCGCAGTAGACGTGGAGATCGCGCACACGGCGGGCGATTAACTGGCTGTACTGCCCGCCGAAATCCAGGATGACAACAGCTTCATTTTTTTGACTCATGCAGAATTCCCTTTCTCTTTACGGATGCGGAAGGGCGCAGAGCGCCCTTCCGGTGATTATGGAAACAAATGGATCAGCGGTAGATGATGTCGTCGCGCGAAGGACCGTTGGACACCATCCCCACCGGCACGCCGATGTGCTTTTCGGCAAACTCAATGTATTTCCGGCAGTTTTCCGGCAACTCCTCATAGCGCCGGATGCCGCGGATGTCGCACTTCCAGCCGGGCAGCGTCTCCAGGATGGGCTTGGCGCGCTTCAGCCCTGCGGTGGAGGGGAAAGCGTCGATCCGTTTGCCGTCGAGTTCATAGGCGACGCAGACGGGAATCTCATCGAGATAGCCGAGCACGTCGAGCACCGTGAAGGCGACCGTCGTCGCTCCCTGCACCCGGCAGCCATACCTTGTGGCGACCAGGTCGAGCCAGCCCATTCTCCTCGGGCGGCCGGTGGTGGCGCCGAATTCGCCGCCGTCTCCTCCCCTGCGGCGCAGTTCGTCGGCCTCTTCCCCAAATATCTCGCTGACAAATTCACCCGCGCCCACGGCGCTCGAATAGGCCTTAACCACCGTGACGATCTCTTTGATCTCATAGGGCGGGATGCCCGCGCCTACGGCGCCGTAGCCCGCGATGGTATTGGAGGAGGTCACCATGGGGTAGATGCCGAAATCGGTATCCTTGAGCGCGCCGAGCTGGCCTTCGAGCAGGATGTTCTTGCCCGCGCGGACGGCGTCATGGAGGAAGGAGAAGGTGTCCCCCACATAGGGGGCGAGCTGCTCCTTGTATTCCATCAGCTTTGCAAAGAGCTCCTCCACGCTCAGCTCGGGCTGATGATAGAGATGCTTTAAGGTGACGTTCTTGATTTCCAGCACATGGGCCAGCTTATCCTTGAGCACGGCGGGATCGTCGTACAGTTCACTGACCTGGAAGCCGATCTTTGCGAATTTGTCCGAATAGAAGGGGGCGATGCCCGATTTGGTGGAGCCGAACTGACGGTCGGAAAGGCGGGCCTCCTCGTAGGTATCAAACAGAACGTGGTAGGGCATGACGATCTGCGCACGGTCGGAGATGAGCACACGGGGCGCGGGTACGCCGCGCTCCTTCAGGGCGTTCATCTCCCTGACAAAATTCTCCACACTGAAGGCTACGCCGTTGCCGATGACGTTGGTCACGTGGCCGTAGAACACGCCGGAGGGCAGCTGGTGGAGCGCAAACTTCCCGTAATTGTTGATGATGGTGTGCCCGGCATTGCTTCCGCCCTGAAAGCGGATGACAATGTCCGATTGGGCGGCGAGCACATCGGTAATCTTGCCTTTCCCTTCGTCGCCCCAGTTGGCTCCAACAATCGCTTTGACCATGTATCATCACTCCATCCTAAAATTCGCCGTCTGCCGCCCGGGGAAGGCGCCCCAGGGAATCGGTAAACTGGCGTTTAAGGTCTTGTATGCAAAGGGGAATCCTCCCCGTTACAGCTGACTTGCCCGCCGGACCTGGGGCTAGACGTTGATTTCGGCCTCCTCGACCTTCAAGCCCTCATAGGGCAGAAGGGCGGCGCGCACCGTCTCGTTTAAGAACTCCTCGGTCTGCTGGGCGGCGCGGCCGGTGTATTTCTCCGGCTTTAAGATATCTTCCAGCTCTTCCTCGGTCACGCCGAAGGCCGGGTCGCCCGCGATGCGGCGCAGCAGATCGTTTTCCCCGCCCTCTTCCTTGACGACGCGGGAGGCCTCCATGGAATGGACGCGGATACGCTCATGCAGTTCCTGACGGTCGGCGCCGCGCTTGACGGCGTCCATCATGATGTTTTCGGTGGCCATAAAGGGCAGCTCCTTGCGCAGGCGCTGCTCGATTACCTTGGGATAAACCACCAGTCCATCCGCCACATTGAGATAGAGGTTCAAAATGGCGTCCACGGCGAGGAAGGCCTCGGGCACGCTCAGGCGCTTGTTGGCCGAGTCGTCCAGCGTGCGCTCAAACCACTGGGTGGCGGCGGTGACGGCCGGATTGAGGGCGTCCACCATCACATAGCGGGCGAGCGACGCGATGCGCTCGGAACGCATGGGATTGCGCTTGTACGCCATGGCGGACGAGCCGATCTGATGCTTTTCAAAGGGCTCCTCAACCTCCTTGAGGTGCTGAAGCAGGCGGATATCGTTGGAAAATTTGGCGGCGCTCTGGGCGATGCCGCTCAGGATATTGAGGATCTGGCTGTCGAGCTTGCGGGAATAGGTCTGCCCGGAAACGGGGAAGCAGCCGGAATAGCCCATCTTTTCGGCGATGAGGCGGTCAAGCCGCTTGACCTTTTCATTGTCGCCGTCGAAGAGCTCCAGAAAGCTGGCCTGAGTGCCGGTGGTGCCCTTGGAGCCCAGAAGCTTGGCCTTGCCGAGCTGATATTCCACGTCCTCAAGGTCCATCAGCAGCTCCTGCATCCACAACGTGGCGCGCTTGCCGACGGTGGTCGGCTGGGCAGGCTGAAAGTGGGTAAAGGCCAGCGTGGGCAGACTCTTATAGCGGTCGGCGAATTCCGAAAGCACGCGCAGCACGCCGACAAGCTTGTTTCGCACCAGACGCAGGGCCTCGGTCATGATGATGACATCGGTATTGTCGCCGACATAGCAGGAGGTCGCGCCCAGGTGGATGATGGGCCGGGCCTTGGGGCACTGCTGGCCGTAGGCGTAGACATGGGCCATGACGTCGTGGCGGACCTCTTTCTCCCTCTGCTCGGCAACGTCGTAGTTGATGTCGTCCTGGAAGGCGATCATTTCGTCGATCTGCTCCTGCTCAATGGGCAGGCCGAGCTCTTTTTCCGCCTGCGCCAGGGCGATCCACAGCCGCCGCCAGGTGCGGAATTTCATATCGGGGGAAAAGAGGTATTTCATCTCCTTGTCCGCATAGCGGGAAGAAAGCGGGGATTCATAGGTATCCTTCAAAAGGGTTTCCTCCTTTGATGTTTTTTAGCAGTAAAAAGGCGGCATTTCCGCAGGAAAAGAAGTTTTTATCCTGAAAAAAGGACCTGTACAAAAGGAAAACGCCGCACGGAGCGTGCGGCTTTCCCAAACGGAGGGCGGCAGAGAGACTCGCCCCTCCTTCGCCTTCCGCCTATGTTTTTTACAATCCGATGCGCTTCATCACTTCGGCGTAGGCTTCCTCCACGCCGCCCATGTCTCTGCGGAAGCGGTCCTTGTCCAGCTTTTCGTGGGTGTTTACGTCCCAGAAGCGGCAGGTGTCAGGAGAGATTTCATCGGCCAGGATGATGTCGCCCTTGTAGCGGCCGAACTCAAGCTTGAAGTCGATCAGCTCAATGCCCACTGAAAGGAAGAATTCGCACAGAACCTCGTTGACCTTGTTCGCCATGGCGGAGATGGCGTCCACCTCTTCCTTGGCGGCGAAGCCGGCCGCGAGGATATGGGTCTCGTTGACCATCGGGTCGCCGAGATCGTCGTTTTTATAGCAGAACTCAAGCACCGGGATGCGCATGGGAGTGCCCTCCTCCACGCCGAGGCGCTTGGCCAGAGAACCGGCCGCCTTATTGCGGACAATGACCTCCAGCGGAACGATCTCCACCTTTCTAACCAGCGTTTCGCGGTCGCTGAGCTCCTCCACGAAATGGGTCTTTACTCCCTTCTCCTCCAGGAGCTTGAACAAATAGTTGGACATTCTGTTGTTGACCACGCCCTTGCCCGTGATGGTCCCCTTCTTCAGCCCGTTGAACGCTGTGGCGTCGTCCTTATAGGCGACGATGCAGAGATCGGGATCGTCGGTCGTAAACACCTTTTTGGCCTTACCCTCGTAAAGCTGCTCACCCTTTTGCATTGAAATGCCTCCTTTTTTTCATGACGGCAGACCGCCCTGCTCTAGCAGGGTTCCGCCTATCGATCCGCGTGCAAGCGGAAGCCTTCCCATAGGCTTGCGGCTGGAAATCCGGCCGTCTTTTGACGGCAAACAGCCCACATACGGCAAAAGCATCCGCTTCACCGGACTCGGTCGGAAATCCCCAGCATACAAAGCGCTTATGAGGTTATTATAACC
>CABSLJ010000089.1 GCA_902478455.1 uncultured Oscillospiraceae bacterium
GGGATTCGAACCCCCGGCCTTCAGAATCGGAATCTGCTGCGATATCCAGCTTCGCTACGGGCGGATAACAACCGGTTGAAGAAGGAAGGGCGGCATCCACCATATTCCCTGCTGAGAGGGACCTCCTGTTCGCTCCGGAGGCGCGGTAAACTTGCAACATCCTGTCTTCATTCACACCGTGAAATGTATTATAGCACAAACCGGCTGGAACTTCAAATACTTTCTGCCGCTTTTTACAGTAATTTGTTCGCGTCTCGTGTCAGCGGTTGTCTTCCTCCAGCAAAAAATGCTTCCCTTTGGGAAAGCGGATGGTAACACAGGTCCATTCTCCCTGTCGGGAGGCAAGCGAAATCTGCAGCCCCAGCTTGGCGCAGAGCTTTTTGCAAAGATAGAGTCCGATCCCGGTGGATTTACCGAAACGTCTTCCATTCTCTCCGGTAAAGCCTTTGTCAAAAACGCGCGGTATATCCTTTTGTGCGATGCCGATTCCATTGTCCCACAGCATGAGCTCCACAAGATTGGCCTTTTCTTCCGCGCCGATTCTGAGCCTTGCTTCTTCTTTATGATATTTGATGGCGTTGGTTATCATCTGACCCAAAATAAAGTCAAGCCATTTGGTATCGGTATATACCGTGTAGTCTAGCGCGCCCAGCTCCAAGGCGATTTTGCTCTCAATCAGCGCGCGGGAATGTTTTTTGACGGCGGCGCTCACCAGCTCCCTCAGACGAATTTCGCGGATACTGTAATCCTTTTCCACGCTGTTGCTGCGCGCGTAAAACAGGGCCTGCTCCACCAGGCTTTCCACACGGGACAGTTCCTCTTCGATGTCCTCCGTCACAGGACCGCGGTGGTTTTCAATGATCAGGCGGCTGGAAGCGATGGGCGTCTTGATCTCGTGCACCCAGGTCTCGACGTATTCCCGGTATTCCTCCGCCGAGCGCTTGTAGGAGGCGATGCGGTCGTTCATCGACTTCGCCGTTCCCTGCAACAGCTCGTACAGAAACGCTCCTTCCGCAAAGCCGGGCCGCTCTAGCATCTCGGAGAGCAGATACTTCCGATCAAGCCGGTCGAAACAGGAGCGGACCTGCCGGTAATAGGGGATCTTTTTGAAATATTCCCACAGCAGAACCGCCGCATCCCCCAGAACAAAAAGCAGAGAGAGGAAAAGAATGGTATAGCCGCCCGCCCCGGTCGCCTGCAAAAACACCGCCAGGAAGGCGATCAGCAAGGCCTGTATCAGAAGAAAAAACAGCTTATCGCGCAGAAAGCTCCGTAATCTCATGCCGACATCTCCTTTTTCCAACGATCTTCCGCTACACCTTGTAGCCCTGGCCGCGCCTGGTCAGCAGGAAGTCGGTCACATCGATCTCCTCGAGCTTCTTGCGCAGGCGGTTGATGTTGACGGTGAGCGTATTGTCGTCGATAAATTCCTCCGACTGCCACAAATCCTCCATGATCTGCGCGCGCGTGAGGATCCGGCCCTTGTTCTCCATCAGCAGCTTGAGGATGCGCAGCTCGTTCTTGGTCAGCTCGGCTGTTTTTCCCGCACAGGAGACGGTCGCCTCGGCGCTGTTGAGGAGGACGCCCCTGTGCTCGAGGACGCTCCCGCGCTCGGTGTGATAGGAACGCTTGAGGACCGACGCGATGCGGGCCAGCAGAATCTGGGCGTGGTAGGGCTTGGCGATGAAATCGTCCGCGCCGAGATTCATGCTCATGAGCTCATCGAGCTGGCTGTCCCGGCTGGTGACGATGATGATGGGCACATCCGACTGCTTTCTAAGCTCCCGGCAGACGTGATAGCCGTCAAAGTAAGGGAGATTGATGTCCAAAAGGACCAGATGGGGAGAATGTGCGAGGATGATCGGCGCCAGATGCTCATAGTCGTCGGTCGTCTCGCACAGATACCCGTATTTGGTCAGCAGGGCGCTGAGCTCGCTTCGGATTTTGAGGTCGTCTTCTACAATAAAAATACGCTCCATCGGGCAGTCTCCTTTCTGCGGCTGACGCCGTAAAACACCTTCATTATACACGCAATGGGTCTGATCATCCACCGGAAAAGCTCAAAAAACGGGGAAACGGACCGGTTCCGTCTCCCCGTCGGGATAGAATGGGTTTAATTGTCATCCGCTGATCTTTTGGCCGCAATATTCGCATACGCCGATGCCGCCGCGCCGAATCGCGTTGGGCGCCTGACAATTGGGACATTCGACAACCACCATCTCCGGGCTGTACTCTGCATCCGGGGCGGGTGTTTCGGCGGAGACGTCCTCTTCCAGGATGATCTCCCGGCGCCGCTCATCGATCCGAGCGCAGGGCAGACGGCCGGTCTTGATCATGTTTGCCAAATTCATTCTGACATTCTCGTAGGACAGGCGTGTGATGACGGCCAGCTCGTCCAGGCTCATTTTTTGCCTTCCGGCCAAACCTTTGAGACAGGCGATATGACGCTCAGAGACCATCTTTACGCTCAATCCAAATATCCATAATGTGGGACCTATAGTTAAACAGACAACGAACAGATACCATCCGGCAGGCAGAGCAACCAGGCCGAGGATGGTCAGTACAATCCCCCAATTTTTCATACGCTTTCCTAGCCTTTTGTCCTTCTCCTCCGTCTTTATGGCCTGATCGTATATAAAATCATTCAAAAATGTTTCCTCTCTTTCCATCCAATTCGCAGTCTTTCCGTATCAACCGTCGGAATCAACCGTCGGACGCTCATTGCCCACCCAAATTTTGGCCGCAATATTCGCACACGCCGCCGCGCTTTACCATATTGATCGCCGTACAGTTGGGGCATTCGACGGCTATCATTTTCTCCTCAGGCTGCTCTTTCTCCGTCTCTTCCCAAAGGATCAGTTCATCGGAAGCCTCATTCAGCCGAGCATCGGGAAAATAGTTGTTCAAAAGCATATACGAAAGATCGGTCCGGACGGTATCTATCGGCACACGGGTCTGTTCAGCCAGGTGCGGCAGGCTCATTCTCTCCTTGCCGGCGAGCTGCGCCAGATAATCTGTATAGCGCTTGGCGACCTTTTTGCGCCCGGCCCCTTTGAAATACAAAATCAGGCCCCCCGCCAGGAATATGACATACACGAACACGCCAAAAATCCGGTCTCCCGCGCTATATGGGGTTCCGTCCGCATTGGTTATATCGCTAAAGAGAAAAGCGATCATCCCCAACGCCCCCAGAATCATCAGGGCGGTCCCCCAATAGCTGAATTTTTTCCAGCTGGTAAGCTCCTTTCTCTTTAATTGCAGGACCTCATACATTTTTATTTTCATCCCTCTTCCCCCTTGTGCGCCGCCCACGAAATATTTTCTCCGGTCTTCGCGTCGACGACAATTTCTTCTATTTTTATGATAGCGGATTTACGGCAATGATACAAGATGTCCCTGTCTTTATCACGCGCATTCCAGAGGAGTTCGGCCTCCTTTCGCACGAAAAAGCCTCCGCAGCGCACTGCGGAGGCTTTGGGAATGCGGAAGCACTATGATCAGCGGGTTATCCGCCGACGACAACCTTGCCCTTGATGACGACCATGCGGATATCGAGGTTTTCGTCGAGCACCAGAAGGTCGGCGCGCTTGCCTTCCTCGATGCTGCCGGTGACCTTGTCCACGCCGATCTGGCGGGCGGGATTGATGGTGGCCGATTTGACCGCCTGCCTGAAGGGGATGCCGTAGGAAAGCACATTCTTGAACTCCTGGTAGACGTTGCTCGTGGAGGCGGCGATGGTGCCGTCGGCCAGAAGGGCCTTGCCGTCGCGCACATAGACGGGCTGGCCGCCCAGCTCATAATCGCCGTCGGGGCAGCCGGCGGCCTTCATGCTGTCGCTGATGATCATGGTGCGGTCCTCGCCCAGGGCGCGGAAGGCGATGCGCAGCACGGCGGGGTTGATGTGGAAGCCGTCGCAGATCAGCTCGGCGCGGACAGAGTCGCTGTCCATCACGGCGCCGACGACGCCGGGGGCGCGGTGGGTCAATCCCGACATGGCGTTAAACATATGGGTCACCTGGGTGATGCCCAGCTCAAAGGCGTGCTTCGCCTGCTCGTAGTTGGCGTTGGTGTGGGCCAGGGATACGGTGCAGTAGGGGGAAACCTCTTGGATGAATTCGTCTCCGCCCTCGCATTCGGCGGCGATGTCCACCACCTTGATGATGCCGCCGCAGCCGTCGAAGAGGCGCTTGAATTCCACCGGATCGGGATTGCGAACATAGTCGCCGTTCTGCGCGCCCTTCTTGGACATGGCGATAAAGGGACCCTCCATGTTGACGCCCTGAGGGTAAGCGCCCGGAAGTCCCTTTTCCATGCAGGCCTTCACGTTGGCGAGAATCCTCGCGATCTCCTCCTCGGGCAGGGTCATGGTGGTCGGACAGAAGGAGGTGATTCCCTCCTTGGCGAGCAGGGCGCTCATGGCCTCCAGGGCTTCCGGAGTGGCGTCCCCCGTGTCGGCCCCGGCGCAGCCGTGGATGTGCATATCGATAAAGCCGGGCAGGATGGTGCAGCCCGTCAGGTCGTAGGCCGTTTCGTCATTTGCAGCGCCAGGCGCGCAGATGCGTTCGATCGTCTCTCCCGAAACGACCAGATCGGCGGCGATGGTCTCAAAGCTTCCGTCTACAACTTTGGCATTTTTCAAAAGCATTTTTACTCATCTCCTTTATTTTTATTATAAAACACAAAATCGTTTCCAACAAGCAAAATTGTCTCCGAAATTTACCGAATCATGCTCTTTTTGCGCCAAATCTTTTCATTGGCGCTCATGCCGCGCACGCAATTACATTCCGGAGAATACATAAAAAGAGTCCCGAGATCCCGGTTGCGGGATATAATTCCATACTCTCATTTTTAAAATTCACACAACAGATTGACTTTATCTTTTCTCGTGCTACAATATATGGTGTTGATTTCAAATACTGCGCGAGAGGAATGGACAAGATCATGAAACTTTCCCAAAATGCGATCACCGTGCTCGAAAGGCGCTACCTCATCCGTGACAGCGAGGGCAAACCGGTGGAGACCGTGGAGGAACTCTTCTGGCGGGTGGCAAACGCCATCGCCGCCTCGGACAAGCTCCACGACCCGGACGCCGATGTTTCCGGCACGGCGCGCGCGTTTTTCGATATGATGACTAACCTTGAATTTCTGCCCAACTCCCCCACCCTCATGAACGCCGGGCGGCCGCTCGGCCAGCTTTCGGCCTGCTTTGTGCTGCCGGTGGAGGATTCCATGGAGGACATCTTCGAGGCCATCAAGCAGGCGGCCCTCATCCACAAATCGGGAGGCGGAACCGGCTTTTCTTTCTCCCGGCTGCGACCGGCGGGCAGCACGGTCAACTCGACCGGCGGCGTCGCCTCCGGCCCCATCAGCTTTATGCGGGTGTTCAACATGGCCACCGAGGCGGTCAAGCAGGGCGGTACGCGCCGGGGGGCCAACATGGGCATCCTGCGGATTGACCATCCGGACATTCTCTCCTTCATCGACTGCAAGAAGGACAACAAGGAGATCACCAACTTCAATATCTCGGTCGGCCTGACCGAGGCCTTCATGAACGCCGTGGAGCAGGATACCGACTACGACCTCATCGACCCCCACAGCAAGAAGGCGGTGGGGACCTTGAACGCCCGCGAGGTGTTTGGGCGCATCGTCGATTCGGCGTGGCGCAACGGCGAACCGGGCATCATCTTCCTCGACCGGCTCAACCGGGACAACGTCGTCCCCGGCCAGGGGGAGATTGAATCGACCAACCCCTGCGGCGAACAGCCGCTGCTGCCCTATGAATCGTGCAATCTGGGCTCGATCAACCTGACCAAAATGCTGAAGCTTGAGAACGGCAGGGATGACATCGACCTCCAGAAGCTGGGAGAGACGGTCAAAAAGGCGGTCCATTTTCTGGACAACGTCATCGACGCCAACAAATATCCGCTCGAGCGCATCGACTACGTCACCAAGCAGACCCGCAAGATCGGCCTGGGCGTCATGGGCTGGGCCGACGCCCTGCTTCTGATGGGTATCCCGTACAATTCGGATGAGGCCGTCGAACTCGCCGAGCTGGTCATGCGCTTCATCACCGAGACCGGCCGCGAGGAAAGCGCCGTCCTGGCCAAAGCCCGCGGCCCCTTCCCCCTCTTCTTTGAAAGCATTCTGCCCAAGGAAAAGCCGCAGCGCAACGGCACCATCACCACCATCGCCCCCACGGGAACCCTGTCTCTGCTGGCGGGCTGCTCTTCAGGCGTGGAGCCGGTTTTCGGCTATGTGTACATCCGCAACATTATGGACGGCACCGAGATGCTGGAGGTCAACCCCATCCTGCGCCAGGTGCTCGAAGCGCGCGGACTCTATTCAGACGCGCTGATGAAGCGCGTCGCCGCCGAGGGAACCATCGCCCACATCGAGGAGATTCCGCAGGACATCCGCCGCGTCTTCGTTAGCGCCCACGAGGTCACGCCGGAGTTCCACATCCGCATGCAGGCCGCCTTCCAGAAATATACCGACAACGCCGTCTCCAAGACGGTCAACTTCAGCCACGACGCCACCCGCGAGGAGGTCGCTCAGGTGTACAGGCTGGCCTTCCAGCTCGACTGCAAGGGCGTGACCATCTACCGGGACGGCAGCCGCGACGAGCAGGTGCTCAACATCGGCAAGGTCAAGCACGAGGGCGACCCCGCGGAGGAGCCCGCCGTGCGCAAGATCACCCCGCGCCCGCGTCCCGATATGACCAACGGCACCACCGAACGGGTCAAGATCGGCTGCGGCAATCTGTACATCACCGTCAATTACGACGACCAGGGCATCTGTGAGATCTTCACCAACAACGGCAAAGCCGGCGGCTGCCCCTCGCAGTCGGAGGCGACGGCGAGGCTCGCCTCCATCGCCCTGCGCTCGGGTATGGACGTGCAGAGCATCGTCGAGCAGCTCAAGGGCATCCGCTGCCCGTCGACCATCCGCCAGCCGGGGATGAAGTGCACCTCCTGCCCCGACGCCATCGCCAAGACGATCGAAAAGGTCTACCGCCAGCAGGTCGCCCTGGGCAAGTGGGCGGAGCCCGCCCGCAGGGAGCACGCTCCCGCCGCCCCGGTTTCTGCCGAGGGCGTGGAGACGGTGGTGGCCGGCCGCATGAAATTCTGTCCCGAATGCGGCGCGCGCCTTGAGCATGAGGGTGGCTGCGTCATCTGCCGCAACTGCGGCTACTCCAAGTGCGGCTGATGCTTTTGACGTAATGCCCTGCGTTGTCATGAATCAATTGAAACAGCAGGGAGCAAACGCCGCAAAACAGTGGTAACAAGTTTATTAGGGGCGCTCAGCGTGCGTCCCTGTAGTCCCGTCTCAGTCATAAGGGCCGTCATCGCCTGTGGATGCATGGACCTTTATGGCGCGCTTTGCGCTCAACCGCCTGAACGCATTCAGCAAAAACGCCCCCGAATTCTGAAGCGAATTCGGGGGCGTTTTCTCACAAATTAAGACTAATCGGCCCTGTTCTGCTCACCTTCGTAGATAAAGTCCGCGAGGTTCGCGCGGGCGCCAGCCATGTCCGGAATGACCAGAGCGAGCTGGCCGTTGCACCACTGATTGACAAATTCGGAATACTGCGGCACAAAATAGGTTTCCAGAGGATAATTCAAATAGGTCAGGGAGTTCCACACCAGGGTGAGGATTTCATTCTGGGTGAGATTGGTGGTGATGTAACCGCCGATATCCGACACAATCAAGCGGATGTCGTTGAGATTGGCCGACTTGAATTCTCCCATCACGGCCATGAGCACGTCGCGCTGACGGCTGGTGCGGTCAAAGTCCGAGCCTGCGCTGCTGCGATTGCGGGCGTGAGCCAGCGCCTGGCTGCCCGAAAGCCGGTAGGTGCCCGCGCCGTTTAACGGGGTGTTGTTGTCGCTGGGGTCGGCCCATTGATTGATGAAGTTGACCTCCGAATCGGAAAGCTCCATTGTCACGCCGCCCAGGCGGTCAATGACGCTGACAAAGCTTTGGAAATCCACCACGGCGTAGCGGTCGATATCGATGCCGAAGTTGCGCTCAATGGTTTCGATGGCCAGCTTGGGTCCGCCCATGCTGTAGGACGCGTTGAGCTTATTTTCCGAACGTCCGGGGATTTTGACCCAGATATCGCGCAGGAAGGAGGTCATTTTGATCTTATTGTGGCGGGTGTCGATGGAAAGGAGGATCATGGTGTCGCTTCGACCGTAGGTCGCGCCGAACTGACGGTCCTCGCCGAACAGAAGAATATTCTGTACCATCGGGTCGTGCAGCAGCTGCCCGTCGACCAGCTCCATCTCCGGCATACTGCTGACCACCTCGACGCCGGAGACCAGTTCGTCCGGCTCTTCGGAGATGTCCACAATGGATTGATCTCCCTCAAGATTATTGAACCCGAAGCTGTTGAGGATGCTGTAGCCGTAGACCATGCCGCTACCCACAAGGGCAAAAACGACGCTCAGGCAGAGGATGAGAATGTTGACCGCCTTTTTCCTGGCGCTCATTTTCTTTTTTGCGGGCGGCTTGGAAAAGGAGGAGATGTCCTCGAATTCCCGGATTTCATTTTCGGCGTTCATGCCGTTTTCCTCCGGCAGAGGCCGGTTGTTGTTGTTTTCGTTTGCCATATCAATCACTTCCCTTTCGGTCAGACGCGGGAACTCCTCGGGATTTCCCATTCCTTATCACATTCCTGGGTATTGTACTACAATTCGCTGAAAGAATCAATTCCTTTGGGGCAGGGAATATCGACCAGCGGATCCACTCAATCCTGCTCGTCCAGCGTCAGGCTGTAGGAGGGCAGGAATTCCTCCAGAAAACAATCGGCCTCCGGCAGGTGCATGGAGAGCACGGCCTGCCGCAGGGAGAACTCCGCCTTCTCGAATTCGGCGTTGCCCATCCGTTTTTCTTCCAGACATTTGATCAGGGCGGAAATTTTATCCGCCGCCTTGACGATTCTCCAAAGCTCCCTGTCTTCCTCCTGCTCAACAAGCAGCGGGCGGTAATCGGGCCGCAGGTCCTCCGGCAGAAGGCTTAAAAGCTTTTCCTGCGCCACCTGTTCGACCTCACGGTAGGCGTTCCGGATTTCCGGATTGTAATACTTGACCGGCGTGGGCAGGTCGCCGGTGAGGATTTCCGTCGCGTCGTGATACAGCCCCAAAAGCGCCGCGCGCTCGGGGTTGACCGTTCCGCCGAACCGCCGGTTGCGCAGCAACGCCAGCGCGTGGGCGAGAACGCTCACGTCTAGGCTGTGCTCGCAGATGTTTTCCGGGCGGGTATTGCGCATCAGTCCCCAGCGGTTGATGTATTTCATCCTGGAAAGCATAGCATAGAAATGGCTGCCTGACACGAAAATCCCCCTCGCTCGACCTTTTTTCCCGATTTTATTACGCTACCCATCATACCCCGTTTTACCCCTGGAATTGTTACGATTTTATGAAGCTTTGCGCGCCCGCGGCGCTGCAGCCGGCCTGTCCAGCGCGGAAAAGCGTGCATTTTCTCCTCACCGAAACCGCGCAGTCGCCCCGTGTTCCGATTTTGTAACGGCTTTGTCATTGCACTGAGCGGCAAAAAAGGGTATAATAACTTCACATTAATCAGCCGGGCGGCCGTGGGCGACACACCTGTCTCTTATACACATCTGAC
>CABSLJ010000090.1 GCA_902478455.1 uncultured Oscillospiraceae bacterium
AACGCCGGGGCGATCATCGACATCAATTCCTCTGGTGCGTTTCTGATGAACAACGCGATTACCGCCAAGGGCACGGCCGTCCAGCTCGGCTGCAGCGAAGCCGTGGTGCAGAACAACGTCATCGCCGGCGGTGTGGAAATCTCCGACGGGCTGCAGAACGTCCTTGTCGCCCTTAATCAGGTCACCGGCGGCATCGGCGTGCTCAACGGCAAAAACACCGTCATCCTGCTCAATAAGGTCGATTCCATTGCCGCCACCGGCGGCGTAAGCCTCATGCTGGCCGAAAACACCGTGTCCGGCGGCGTCTCGGCGCAGAAGGTGGATTATCTCCTGATGCAGGACAACGCCGTCACCGGTGAAATCCTGACGACCGATTCCACCAACACCTACGGCGACGACCTCTTTGATCCCGACGTCCGCAAAGAAAACGGCGTCAATGAGGAGCTGCTGCCCAAGACCAATGTGGAAGTCTTTGCGGGTATGACCCACAAGACGACCGTGCGCACCGAGGACGAGGTCCAGACGCTCAAGAGATACCTCAACCTTTCGGCGCGGAACAATACCTATGCCATCATTCCTCCCGGCCTGTATACGGCCGACGCTCTGGCCCTGGCCGGCGTGGAGAATTATGACGTTTACGCCTACGGCGTGACGGTGGAATTTGAATCCTATGAAGGCAACGTGTTCACCATGAACAACTGCTCCGACGTCACCGTCTACGGCATGTACATCAGTCACGTCAACAACGCCAACGGCCAGGCAACCATCATCGAAAAGGGCGATAATTACGTCATCGCTCAGACCGATCCCGGCTATCTGCCCGACTTGACCGACGAAACCTACTATCCCACCGGTTCTCCCTACGTAGAAGCCTTCCGCCCGGGCGAAACGGTTCCCTTTGCCGACATCGGCTTCCAGAGCATTGAATACCTCGGCGACGGAAAGCACAAATGCATTCTGACAAACGACAGAGGGCAGGAGCTGGAGGTCGGCGGCAAGATCACCATGCGTGGCAACGGCACCAGCGTCGTTGTCCTGACCGGCTGCGGCAACGTCCGCTTTGAGGACTTCAGCATCATCAGCGGCGCGGGCTTCGGCTTCCAGGAGCGCAACGGCGACGGAGGCACCCAGCTCTACCGTGTGGCCATCACCCCCAAGGCGGCTCCTGTGCTGGCAGAAGACTTTGACACCAGCAAATACAGCGCCGACCTGATTTGGACCGACGATGAGGGCCGCCTGCGTGGTCCCAATCCTCTGCTCTCCACCTGCGACGCCACCCACAGCACCAACATGCGCAAGGGACCGCAGGTCGTCAACTGTCTGTTTGAGAAGATGACCGACGACGCCACCAACATCAGCGGCGAGTTCGGCAAGGTCACAGACTACGATCCCGCCACCCGCAAGCTGACCTACACCAAGGGCGACAACTACTACGAAGGGCTCCCCGCCAACTTCCAGGCAGGGGACACCGCCGTCCTCTTCACCCGCGGAGGCGAGCTGCTGGCCACCGCGAAGGTCACTGCCGAGCCAGAATCGGGCGGCTGGCAGGTCTACATTCTCACCCTGGATCAGGACGTTGAGATCAAATCCGGCACACTGATTGAAAACATCTCCGCCAACGGCGCGGGCTTCCTGTTTGACAACTGCCTCGTGGACACCACCCGTTCCCGCGGCTTCCTGCTCAAAGCGCCCGACGGAGCGATCAACAACTGCACCATCCGCAACGTCGGCATGGCGGCCATCCTGGTCAAACCGGAAATTGACGAGGCCTGGAACGAGTGCGGCTATGTGCAGAATCTGGAGATCACCAACAATATTTTTGAGAACACAGGCTTCTTCAACAACACCCTCAAGGGTTCTCCCGTCGCCATTTCGGGCGACGGTCAGTTCACCGCCGACCCAGCCTTCCTGATGCATCAGGACATCCTGATTCAGAACAACATCATCAAGGACCGGAATACCGATTACGCGGTCTATGTCAACGGCGCGCAGCGCGTCAAGCTGCTTGACAACGACTTCGGCGCGCGCAAGGGCTACACCGCTGAAACGGATACCGCTTCCAGCGTGCGCATTGACGGCGCTTACGACGTGGAGGTCTCCGGCAACGTCTACCCCGCCGGCGCTGAACCCAGGGTCGATATGACCGCGCAGACCCGCAAGATTTACGGCGCCGACATTGAGCAGCAGCCCATTGGCAACTACGCCATTGTGTCGGCCGCCTCGGTCTATACCACCGAAGGCTGGCAGGTGGAGCTAACCATCGAAAACATTTTTGATGAAACCGTCACCTACACCCTCGCCTTTGCGGACAGCACCTCTAAGGGCCTTTTGGCGGACGGAACCAAGATTCCCACCGTGACGCTCGACCCCGGAGAAACCCGCAAGCTTTATTTCCCCGTGCAGACCCTTCCGGGCGATATGGTCCCCAAACAGACCTATGCGCAGACCGACGTTGCGGTGAGCGTCCCCTCCGGTTCGCAGGGCGTGTTTACCAACCAGATTTCCTTCAACGGCGCCATCAACGTCCCCTCTGAGGATGCGCTTGACTGGACGCAGGCGCCCGGCATTGGCAAGGAAGGCACCGACCGCGGAGAATACATCGCTTCGGACGCCCGCTTTGCCTGGGACAGCGACAATCTCTATATGAGAGTGGTCGTCACCGACGACGTGCACTACGACTGTGCAAACCTCGGCGAATTTTACGACTGGGATTCGCTGCAGATCGGCTTTATCCCCGACCGGAAGAATCTGGAGGGCTATTTTGTCTACTTCATCGGACTGATCGACGGCAAAGCAAAGCTCCAGATGGACACGACTACCCTCAGCGGCATTGATCTTGGCGACATCACCGCTTCCGTCTCCCGTGACGACGACGCGCAGACCACCACCTATCTGATGGCCATCCCGTGGTCGCTCTTCGGAATAGAAGCCCCCGCCGGCGAAAGCATCGGCTTTGAAATCGTGGTCAACGACCGCGACGGTCCAATCGTTGAAGGTCAGGAGCCTGAACAGTGGAACCGCTATTTCCTCGAATACTACGGCGGCATCGCCGTCAGCAAGAACCGCGCCCTGTACGGCAGTCTTACCCTGCTTGACGAGCCCTTCGTCATCCCCTCGGCCGACACTTCCGACCTTGAGGCCGCCATTGCCGACGCCGAAAAGGTCGACGCCTCCCTCTACACCGAGGCATCGGTCAAGGCGCTGAACGACGCCGTCAACGCCGCCAAATCCCTGCTGGAAAGCAAACCCATTGTGAACGCTCAGGACGACGTCGACGCGGCCGCCAAAGCCATCCGAGACGCCATCGCCGCGCTGGTAAAGCCTGCCGACACCTCCGACCTTGAAACCGCCATCGCCGATGCCGGAAAGGTCGACGCCTCCCTCTACACCGAGGCATCGGTCAAGGCGCTGAACGACGCCGTCAAGGCCGCCGAAGCTCTGCTGGAAAGCAAACCCACTGAGGACAATCAGGACGACGTCGACGCAGCTGTCAAGGCCATCCGTGACGCCATCGCCGCGCTTGAGAAGCTTCCGGAAAGCAATCCCGGTTCTTCCAGCGGAACACCTTCCTCCAGTGAAGCGCCGTCTTCCAGCGAGACTCCCTCCTCGGGTGAAGAACCCTCTACAGGCAGCGCGCCGCACACACTGGCGATCTTCCTGCTGAGCGCGCTGTCCGCAATAGCCCTCCTCGCAGGGCTGCTGCTGCGCCGCGCGCGCGGAAACAGCTCCCGCGTTTAACAGCGCGTACACAATCTTTCGCAAATGACACCGGCCGTCTGACTTTGTCAGACGGAAGCCGGGGCGGGCAGAACCCGCCCCGGCTTTTCTTGTTCCATGTAACGGCGCCCCTTCCCCTGCCCTTACCGTTTCCGGACGGCATCCGTATGGGAAATGCTGCATTTTGGGTCTCCTTTTTGCCCTAAAAAAGGAGTCCCGTCTTTCCTTGCTGTCATTTTCCATGTTAAATTCCGCATAAGGATTGAATAATTGCGCAAGTTGTTGTATTTTGGTTAAGTAGGCACATAAAAACGCTTCTTTTTTCTTGTTCTCTTCTCCTTTTGCGCACCTAATGTCCTATTTGTACACGGAGGTGAACGCCTTGACCATCAAACGCATCCTTTCTCTGGGTATCTGCTGCCTGTTCATTCTGCCGCTGGTCTTTGTGCCGTTTGTGACATCGCGGATTTACCAGAAGAATCTGGAGAACCGCATCATTCAATCCTCTCAACAGAATCTCAGCCAGATCGCCAACCAGATGCAGTACATGATCACCAGCCTTGTTGCCACGGCCAATCTGCTGTGCTACGACCAGGACATCATCTCCACGCTGGCCGAGGAGATGCCCGACACCCCTCTTGAACGCTTTGAACGCTACAAGACGGTGCAGGACAGAATCTCCTCGGTGAGTTCCGCCTCTCTGATCCCCTACAACGCCGCTATTTTTGTCCTTGGGGAAAATGACGACGTGTATTCCATCCAGCAGATGGATGCTCTGGAAAACGCTGTCCGTGAGGTGCGCCGGCAAAAGGAGGAAGAGCTGCGCGCGGTGGGCTCCTACATTCTCTGGATCGCCCCTGTGGAGACGGAAGGCAGCCAAAGCGGCAGCTTTGCCAACAGCGTAGCCATCGCCAAAACGATCAACAGCTCGACCACCAACGAGGTCTTAGGCGTTGTGGTCATCAATCTTTACCTCGACAAAAATCTCCAGCGCCTGTTTACCACCGACGTGACCGAAAGTTCTTCCGAATTGCTTCTTTTGAATGACCGCGACGAACTCATCTACTCCTCCGGCGCAACGCCCACGCCGCTCGGCGCCTCGGTCACAGGACGCATGCAGGGCTCCGGCGGCTCCTTTACCGAAGAGATTGCCGGACAGACGCAGATGGTGGACTACCAGGCGCTCTCCCGCACTGGCTGGAAGCTGCTACAGCTCTCCTCCTACGAGGAAATGATGAGTGACATCGTCCTCCTGCGCAACAACACCATCCTCATCAATCTGCTCTTTCTGGGCGTGCTGCTCGTGGCCGTCTCCATCTTTTCCAACCGGCTCGCCACGCCCCTGCACGAGCTGTGCGTACTGATGGGTCGGCTGCCCAAGGGGGATTTTAAGGTCCGCATGAAGGAGCGACAGGGCAAAGGAGAAATCGCCCAGCTCTCCCAGAGCTTTAACCAGATGGTGGGGCAAACCGAGGAACTCTTCCTCCAGCTGGAGCACTCCTACAAGGTGCGGGAAAATCTTCGTCTGGAGGCGCTGCGCGCCCAGGTCAACCCCCATTTTCTCTTTAATACCCTCAACAGCATCAAATGGATGGCCGCCATCGAAGGGGACCAGAAGGTCAGCCGCATGATCGCCTCTCTGGGGAATCTGCTGCAATACACCCTCTCCTCCAATGAGGAAATGGTTCCGGTCGAGCGGGAAATCTCCTGCATCAGAGACTATGTATCCATCCAGAAGATGCGTTTCGGCGACCGTTTCGAGCTCGACGTGGACATTCCCGAGGCGCTTCTGCGTTTTCCGGTTCCCCTCTTCCTCTTCCAGCCCATCGTAGAAAACAGCATCCTGCACGCCTTTGACGAAACCGACGCCCGGGGCGTCATCCGCATCGGCGGGGAACAGCTGGGCAGAAATGTCCGCTTTTACGTGCGGGACAACGGCAAGGGGATGGATTCCGCAAAGCTCGGCGAACCGGTGGACGAAACGCTCAAGGCCAAGGGAAAATTCAGTAAGATCGGCCTGCAGAACGTCGACGAACGCATTAAAATTATTTACGGCAAGGCCTACGGGCTCCAGGTGGAGAGCGCGCCCGGGGCAGGGACAACGGTCTATTTGACCTTCCCCGCCACACAAGAGGAGGCAAAGGCATGATCAAAATACTGATCGTGGACGACGAAGTGCTCGTCCGGTACGGTTTGCGGACCATGATTGACTGGGAGGCCTACGGCTTTGAGGTCGTGGGCGAGGCGGCGGATGGGGAAAAGGCCCTTTCTCTCGCACTGGAAAATCCGCCCGACATCGTGCTGACCGATCTGGTCATGCCCAGGATGGACGGGCTCGCCCTTATCCGCGCGCTCAAGGAACAGCTCCCGCGCGCCAAGGTGATCGTGCTCAGCTGCCATAACGATTATGAGCTCGTCCGGGAGGCCATGCAGTTGTGGGGAGCGCTCGATTATCTCTTCAAACTCGCCATGCAGCCGCAGGAGATTCTCGACGTCCTTTTAAAGGTCAAGTCCCTCATTCTGGAGGAGCGCAAGCAGGATGAGGAAAAGGAGGCCTACCGCCGTCTGCTGCAAAAAAATCGCATGCTCGAATACAGCCGCTTTCTGCAAAGCGTGCTTTCGGACGGACGCCGGTCCCCGGCAGGCAGGGAGGCCGGCGCGCAACAGCCCCGCTTTGCGCTCCCCGGTCGCCCCTTTACTGTCTTCTGCTTTATGCTGGAGGGCGGGCGGAACTTTTCCGAAGAAGAGGAGGAGAGGCTCTGTGCCGCCCTGTCTGCAGAGGCCGGTGCGCTTTCCCTTTCGCTGGAGATTTTCTCCTTTTCCCCCACGGAATACTGCGCCCTGCTCTCGCAGCCGCAGCCGGTGCAGGAATCCGCAGCCGAACTCTTTGCGGAAAGGGTCCGCGCCGGAACATCTCTGCCTCTCCTTAGCGGAGCAAGGACGGTCTCTTCCCAGGCGGAGGGGTTCCGGGAGGCCTACGCCGAGGCGCACGAGCGCGCTTTGGTCCTTGCCCGTCCCCAGACGGCCTATGGCCGGGAGGTGCAAAAGGCGCTGGACTACCTGCGCGCCCACTATCAGGAAAATATCAAGCTTTCCACCCTCGCAGACCATGTGCACATGAATGAATCCTACCTGAGCACCGTCATCAAAAAAAGTACCGGCTGCGGCTTTTCCGACATTCTCAATCAGGTCCGCATCGACGAGGCCAAAAAGCTCTTCAAGACCACCGATCTGAGCGTCAACGAAGTGTCCGACCGGGTGGGCTTTTCGAGCTGGAGCTATTTCAGCCGGGTATTTAAAAAAGTCGCGGGGACGTCGCCCGCCGAATACCGCAGGAAAGTCCAGCCGGAAAATTGAAAAAAAACCAAAAATATTGAAAATGCGTCTTGATCTTCCGCTGTAGAGTGCGGTTATTCTAAAGATACTTCAAAAATGCACATTCACTGTGCATTTTTTTGTTCGATCCGCCCTGCTATAATAGAGTCAACAACCGAGGCCGCGTCAAATCGCAAATCAGTCCATGGAGCAAAGCCCGCATGGAAAGGGGCTGTCTTTTCCTTTCCCGCCAGACCTTGTCCTCGTTACGGCCATGGCGGCTAAAACCCTCCCCGGTATGCGTCTTTCCTCCCCGGACACACGGCCTCTAAAAAGAGAGGGAGTGTACTTATGAAAAACGGCAAGAAATTCCTGTGTGCGCTGCTGTCCATCCTGCTCGTCGCTTCCCTGTTCACCGGCTGTTCTCAGCAGGGCTCCCAGAGCGAGAGTCCGGCCTCCCAGGGCGGTTCCCAGACGGCCTCTGAAACCGACCCCAACAAAGAGCCGGTCGTCCTCAAGCTGTGGGGCGGCGTGCCTGAGGAACGCGGACCGGCCGACGTCTGCGCGAAGTTCAACGAGGAATTCAAGGACAAGGGCATTTCGGTCCAGTACGAGCGCTTTGTCAACGATGAATCGGGCAACCTCAAGCTCAACACGGCGCTGCTTTCGGGCGAGGACGTCGATCTGTTCATCTCCTACAGCGTGCCCGACTATGTCAAGCGCGTGGAATCGGGCATGGCGGTCGACCTGACCCCCTACCTTGAGCGCGACAGCTTCAGCATGGAGGAAAACTTCGGCTCCATGGCCGAAGCTTACTATGCCGACGGCAAACCCTACTGCATGCCCACCTATTCCTACAAGTACTGCTTCATGATCAACAAGGACATGTTTGACGAGGCAGGCATCGAGGTTCCCACCAGCTGGACGCTCGACGAATTCCGCGAGGTCTGTAAGCAGCTGACCCAGGGAGAAGGAGCCGACAAACGCTACGGCGCCTTCATCAGCACCGATTCCCAGAAGTACTTCCCCGCCTACATTGTGGGCTCCAAGCTCGGCGGCGATTACTTCTTCAAGGACGGCGGCAAGGCAACCGCCTTTGACGACCCGACCTATGAGAGCGTGCTGACCACCTTTGTGGACATGATGCTCAAGGACCAGACTCTGGTTCCCCACACCGACATCATCACAGAGAAGCTTTCAGCCATCAACCTCTTTGTGCAGGGTAAGGTCGCCATTATCGACGCCTACTGGTCCATCCGCGATCTGCGCGACCTCGAGGCCTATCCGCATGATTTTGTGACCGCCTTTGTTCCCATGCCCACCGCGGAGGAGATGTCCCGCGAAGACACCTATGTCCCCGGCGGCTTCATGGATTACCTGAGCATCAACAGCAAGTCAAAGAATCAGGACGCGGCCTGGGAGTTCATCAAGTGGTACACCACCGAGGGCATGCTCCCCATGGTTCCCCACGGACGCATTCCCGCCTCCTCCGCCTTTGACCCCAACCTGGTGACCGACAGCTTCTCCGAGGGCGTGGCCGAGCTCTTCGATCTGAATAGCTTCAAGGACCAGCTGCTGACGCCTGAAAACAAGTACCAGCTCTCCACCATCACCGACAAGCTCGCCGAGGTGACCAAGATCGCCTCCGAGGAATTTGAGTTCGCCTACGTGGGCAGCAAAACGCCCCAAGAGGCGCTCCAAAGCGCCAAGGCCCGTGGGGATGAGGTGCTGAGCAAATAAACCTTCCTGAAACGGGGCGGCGGCATACAGGCGCCGCCCCGTTTCCATCTCAACAACCCGCCCAAGGACCGGCCCTGTGGGCGAATGGGGGTCAATGCGATGAAGAACGCAAAGCAATGGAAAACGGATGTAAAGGGGCTCTTGTTTATCCTGCCGAGCCTGTCCGGGTTTTTACTGTTCGTGATCGTCCCGGTGGTCTTTTCCCTGGTCATCAGCTTCTGCAAATGGGACTATACCCAGGGGCTTTCGGGGATCACCTTCAACGGGGGCGTCAATTATCTCAATATGTGGAAGGACGACTGGTTCCTCGCCTCCTTCCGAAACACGCTGCTGTTTTCGGTGGGATTCGTCCCCATCACACTGGTGCTGGCGCTGCTGATCTCGGTGCTCATGGACCGCTATGTCTACAACAAGCGTTCCTGCCAGCTCTTCTTTTTTATGCCCTACATCTCCAACGTCGTGGCGGTGTCCATCGTGTGGGTCATCATGCTCTCAAGCTCAGGCCCCATCACCATGTTCATTCGCTCGCTCGGGGTGGAGAATCCGCCCAAGTGGCTGGGCAACACCTCCACCGCCCTGCCGAGCATTGTGCTGATGTCGGTGTGGCTAAACGTCGGCTACCTGATCATGATCTATACCTCGGCGCTGCAGACCGTCCCCAAGGACCTCTACGAGGCGGCGTCCATCGACGGCGCGAACGGCTTTAAGCAGCTGTGGCACATCACCATCCCCATGCTTCGGCCGACCACCTTCTTCCTGCTGATCACCACCATCATCAATTCCTTTAAGGTGTTCGGCCAGGTCAAC
The DNA here is from genome assembly GCA_902478455.1 of uncultured Oscillospiraceae bacterium. GTDB lineage: Bacteria > Bacillota > Clostridia > Oscillospirales > Acutalibacteraceae > CABSLJ01. Next base: position 9,580 of record CABSLJ010000090.1, read on the forward strand.
ATCATGACCAAGGGCGGACCGGGCAACGCGACCAGCGTGCTTG
>CABSLJ010000091.1 GCA_902478455.1 uncultured Oscillospiraceae bacterium
CCGACATCGACTACGGCTTTGCCGAGGCTGCGACCACCTACGGCCGCATCGGCGTCAAGGTTTGGCTCTACAAGGGCGAGGTCCTTCAGGACAACAGAAAGCCTCGCAGGGAAGGGGGCAGCAGATAATGCTTTTACCTAAGCGCGTAAAGTACCGCAGGGTGCAGAGAGGCCGTATGAAGGGCAAGGCCACCCGCGGCAACAAGGTTGTTTACGGTGATTTCGGGCTGCAGGCCCTTGAGCCCTCCTGGATCACCTCCAATCAGATCGAATCCGCCCGTGTCGCCATGACCCGTTACTGCAAGAGATTCGGTCAGGTTTGGATCAAGATTTTCCCCGACAAGCCCATCACCGAAAAGCCGGCTGAAACCCGAATGGGTTCCGGTAAAGGCTCGCCCGAATACTGGGTGGCCGTGGTGAAGCCCGGCCGTGTCATGTTCGAAATCGGCGGCGTCCCGGAGGAGACCGCACGGGAAGCTCTGCGCCTTGCCGCGAATAAACTGCCGATCAAATGCAAATTTGTGAAGAAGGAAGAAACGGGTGGTGAGCAGTAATGAAGGCCTCAGAGATCAGAGAATTAACCGCATCGGAATTGGAGTCAAAGCTCAAGGACCTCAAGGCCGAGCTTTTCAACCTGCGTTTCCAGCTTGCAATTAATCAGCTCGAAAACCCGATGCGCATCAAAGCTGTTAAGAAGGACATCGCGCGCGTGAAGACCGTTATCCGCCAGAATGAACTCAAGGACAGCGCCGAAGCGTAACGGAAGGGAGGATGAAACTGTGAGCGACAGGAACATGAGAAAGACCGTGACCGGCAAGGTTGTCAGCAACAAGATGGACAAAACCATCGTCGTGGCGATTGAAGACAGCGTCCGGCATCCGCTGTACAAGAAGATTATCAAGCGTACCGTGAAGCTGAAGGCGCATGACGAGAACAATGAGTGCTCGATCGGTGACCGCGTGCGTGTGATGGAGACCCGTCCCCTTTCCAAGGATAAGAGATGGCGTCTCGTCGAGATTACAGAAAAAGCCAAATAAGATTCGGCTTAAAGCAAAGGAGGAACGCACTGTGATACAGCAGCAGACCTACCTCAAAGTGGCCGACAACACCGGCGCGAAGGAGCTTATGTGCATCCGCGTTCTCGGCGGTACCGGCAGGAGGTATGCCAATATTGGCGACGTTGTGGTGGCTTCGGTTAAAAAAGCAGCACCCGGCGGCGTTGTTAAAAAGGGCGACGTTGTCAGAGCGGTCATCGTACGTACCGCTTCCGGCGTTCGCCGCGATGACGGAACCTACATCCGCTTTGACGAAAATGCGGCCGTCATCATCAGAGAAGACAAGAACCCGAGGGGCACTCGTATCTTCGGGCCGGTGGCGAGAGAGCTGCGCGATAAGGATTATCTCAAAATCCTGAGCCTCGCCCCCGAAGTGCTTTGAGGAGGTGCCACGAATGATCAACAAGGTTCATGTAAAAACGGGTGACACCGTGGTCGTGTTAAACGGCACTGAGCGCGGCAAGAAGGGCAAGGTCCTGGCCGTAAGCCCCAAGGAGGGCAAGCTCATCATCGAGGGCGTCAACATGGTAAGTAAGCATGTCAAGCCCCGCAAAATGGGCGATGCCGGCGGCATTATCAAGGCCGAAGGCGCCATGTACGCCTGCAAGGTCCAGCTCATTTGCCCCCGCTGCGGCAAGCCCACACGTGTCGCGCATAAAATTTATGAGGACGGCACGAAAGAACGCATTTGCAAAAAATGCGGCGAGTCGGTGTAAGGAGGATTGACATGGCCAGAATGAAGGATTACTACAAGCAGGAGGTCGCCCCCGCGCTGATGAAGAAATTCTCTTACAAGAGCGTGATGCAGATTCCCAAGCTCGAGAAGATCGTCGTCAACGTCGGTGAAGGAGATGCCCGCGACAATGCCAAGGTGATCGATTCCATCGTCGCCGACCTGTCCGCCATCACCGGTCAGAAGCCGGTCGTCTGCAAGGCGAGAAAGTCGGTCGCCAACTTCAAGCTCCGTGAGGGCATGAACATCGGCGCCAAGGTAACGCTCAGAGGCGACAGAATGTATGAGTTTCTCGACAGACTCTTCAACGTGGCGCTGCCGCGCGTCAGAGACTTCAGAGGCTTAAATGCCAACTCCTTTGACGGACGCGGCAACTACAACATGGGTCTCAAGGAACAGCTGATTTTCCCTGAGATCGATTACGACAAGATCGACAAGGTCCGTGGTATGGACATTTGTTTCGTAACAACCGCAAACACCGATGAGGAAGCCCGCGAGCTGCTCGCTCTGATGGGCGCCCCGTTTGCGAAGTAAGGAGGGAATTCTGTGGCCAAAACATCCATGAAAATCAAGCAGAAGAGGGACCCCAAGTTTTCCTCTCGCGCATACAACCGCTGCAAAATCTGCGGCAGGCCGCACGCCTATCTTCGCAAGTTCGGGATATGCCGCATCTGCTTCAGAGAACTTGCCCACAAAGGTGAGATTCCCGGCGTGAAAAAGGCCAGCTGGTAAAGGAGGTAAACAGCGTGCAGATTACAGATACAATCGCGGATCTGCTGACCAGAATACGCAATGCGAATTCTGCCAAGCACGATACTGTTGACATCCCGGCTTCCAACATGAAAAAGGCGATCGCCCGCATCCTGGTGGACGAGGGATACGTTAAGAACTACACCGTCATCGAGGACGGCAAGCAGGGCATCATCCGGATCACCCTCAAGTACGGCGCGGGCAAGACCCCCGTTATCACCGGCTTGCGCAGAGTCTCCAAGCCCGGCCTGCGGATTTACAGCAGCGTTGAGGAGATGCCCAAGGTCATGAAGGGCCTCGGCATCGCCATCGTTTCCACGTCCAAGGGCATCATGACCGACAGACAGGCCCGCAAGGAAAATGTGGGCGGTGAAGTCCTCGCATTCATCTGGTAAGGAGGTGTGTTAAATGTCTCGAATTGGAAGAAAACCTATAAATATTCCCGCTGGCGTTACTGTAAAGATGAACGACGGCGTTATCACGGTCAAAGGCGCGAAAGGCACACTGACCCAGAAGATTCACCCGAACATGACGGTCTCCATCGACGCCGACGTTGTTCATGTGACCCGCCCCGACGATGAAAAGGAGAACAGAGCGCTGCACGGTCTGACCCGCACGCTCATCGCCAACATGATTCTCGGTGTGACCGAGGGCTTCAAGAAGGAGCTCGATGTCAACGGCGTCGGCTACCGTGTGCAGAAGCAGGGAAAGAACCTCGTGATGAACCTGGGCTATTCCCATCAGGTGATTGTGCCGGAAATCGACGGCATCACCATCGACTGCCCGGGCCCCAACAAGATCGTGATCTCCGGACCCGACAAGCAGAAGGTCGGCCAGTTCGCCGCCGAAGTGCGCGAGAAGCGCCCGCCGGAGCCTTACAAGGGCAAGGGAATCAAGTATGTTGACGAAGTGATCCGCCGCAAGGAAGGCAAAGCCGGTAAGGGCGGCAAGAAGTAAAGGAAGGAGTGAATCATTATGGTGAATCGGCCTGATACCAATAAAGCAAGGCTCCACCGCCACCGCAGAGTGCGCGGTAAAATTCAGGGCACTGCCCAGCGCCCGCGCCTGAATGTTTTCCGCTCCACCAATCACATCTACGCCCAAGTGATTGACGACGTCAAGGGAGTCACCCTGGCCGCCGCGTCCTCACTGGACAAGGCTTTCGATGGGAATGGCGGAAACAAGGAAGCCGCTCGCAAGGTTGGCAAGCTCATTGCCGAACGCGCTGCCGAAAAGGGCATCACCGAGGTCGTCTTCGACCGCGGCGGCTATCTGTTCCACGGCCGCGTCAAAGAGCTGGCCGAAGGCGCCCGTGAGGGCGGCCTCAAGTTCTAAGAGAAGGAGGAATACTTTTGGCTGCTAAAATTGACGCAACAACCATGGATATGAAAGAGCGCGTGGTTGCCATCAACCGCGTTTCCAAAACCGTCAAGGGCGGACGTATCTTCAAGTTCGCCGCGCTCGTCGTCGTAGGAGACGGCAACGGAACCGTAGGGTTCGGCATCGGCAAGGCTGGTGAAGTTCCGGACGCCATCCGCAAGGGCATTGAAGATGCGAAGAAGAACCTGATGAAGGTCTCTCTGCGGGGAACCACCATTCCCCACGAGATCACCGGCATTTACGGAGCCGGCAGCGTGCTGATGAAGCCCGCCGCCCCCGGTACCGGCGTGATTGCCGGCGGCCCGGTCCGCGCCGTGGTGGAAGCGGCCGGCATCAAGGACATCCGCACCAAGGCGCTGCGTTCCAACAATCCCTGCAACGTCGTCCGCGCCACGCTTCAGGGACTTTCTAAACTGCGTACAGCCGAGGAAGTCGCGGCCATTCGCGGCAAGTCGGTCAAAGACATTCTGTAAGAAGGGGGTAGCAAGATGGCACAGCTCAAGGTTACGCTGGTCAAGAGTCTGATCGGCAGCAAAAAGGACCAGATTGCAACCGCCCAGTCTCTTGGTCTGCGCAAAATCGGCGACGTGACCGTCCAGCCCGACAACGCCCAGACCCAAGGCAAGGTTGCCAAGATTATCCACCTCATCGAGGTAAGCGAAGCGTAAGCAAGGAGGTGCGAGTCAAATGAAGTTACACGAACTTTCCCCGGCCGCGGGTTCCAAAAAGGAAGCCAAGCGGATCGGCAGAGGACATGGTTCGGGTCAAGGTAAAACCGCCGGCAAGGGCCACAAAGGTCAGAAAGCCAGAGCGGGCAGAGGTATGCGTCCCGGCTTTGAAGGCGGCCAGATGCCGCTGCAGAGACGCGTCCCGAAGAGAGGTTTCAACAACATTTTTGCCAAAGAGATCATTGCGGTTAACGTCGGGTCCCTCAACGCATTTGAGAATGGTGCGACCGTGAACGCGGATGCGCTGCTTGAGGCCGGTATTGTGAAAAAGGCCGGTGACGGGATCAAGATTCTCGGAAACGGCGAGATCACAAAGAGCCTTACCGTTCAGGTAACCGCTTTTTCCGAAGCTGCAAAGCAGAAGATTGAAGCTGCCGGCGGAAAGGCTGAGGTGATCTAAATTGTTTAAGACGATTCGGAACGCCTGGATGATCCCCGACCTGAGGAAGAAGATCCTCTTTACTCTTCTGATCATTGTGGTCTTCCGCATCGGCGTTGCGATTCCGGTGCCGTTTCTCAACATGGACGCCCTTGCGGGCCTCATGGCGAACATCACCGGGTCGGGCTCGATGCTCGAATACCTCAACACCCTTTCGGGCGGCGCTTTTGAAAACGCCACCCTGTTCGCGATGTCGGTCACCCCGTACATCAACGCATCCATTATCATGCAGCTGCTGACCGTCGCAATTCCTCCGCTGGAGAGAATGGCGAAGGAAGGCGAAGAGGGCCGCAAGAAGATCGCCACCATCACCCGTTACGCCACCGTGGTGCTCGGCCTGATTCAGGGCACGGCTTACTACTTCTACCTCAGAGGCAGCTCGTATGACGGCACTCCGATCCTCATGTACCAGGCCGGCAAGTCGGCGTGGTTCTCGGCCATTGTGATCATCCTGGCTTTCACCGCCGGTACCGCCATGATGATGTGGCTCGGCGAGCAGATCAACCAGAAGGGCATCGGCAACGGTATCTCCATTCTTCTGTTTGCCGGTATCGTTTCTCGCATGCCGCACACCATCGGCCAGCTGTGGGCTTATGTCCAGGCGGCGATTGAGGCGCCCTCTCAGTTCGGGCAGTATTATGCCTTTGTTCCGCTGTTTATCGTGCTGTTCCTCGCGGTCATCTGGGTCATCATCTTTATGAACGACGCTGAGCGCCGCATCCCGATTCAGTACGCCAAGCGGGTGGTCGGCCGCAAGATGTACGGCGGCCAGAGCAGCCATCTTCCCATCAAGGTGGGCCTCTCCGGCGTTATGCCCATCATCTTCGCGAGTTCCATCCTTTCGATCCCCAGCACGATCAATCTCTTCGTCAGCCCCACCGGTTTCTGGAAGAGTTTCTTAGACGCCTTCTCCTCCGGCGGCTGGCTGTATTCGATCCTTTATTTCCTTTTGATCCTGATGTTTGCGTATTTCTACGTGAATATTCAGTATAATCCCGTGGAGATGGCCAATAATCTTCGTCAGAACAACGGCACCATCCCGGGCATCCGTCCCGGCAAGCCGACTTCCGACTTCATTAAGAAGATTCTCTCCAAAATTACACTCGTCGGAGCCCTGTTCCTGGCTCTCATCGCTCTTCTTCCCATCATCTTTGGCGCGCTCACGGGCATGCACAACATGCAGCTCGGCGGCACCTCGCTGATCATTATGGTCGGTGTTGCGCTCGAAACCGTCAAGCAGATGGAATCTCAGATGATGATGCGTCATTACAAGGGGTTCTTGGATTGAGTGACCGGCTGCAAGGAGGAAGAGAATTATGAACCTCATACTTCTCGGCGCGCCTGGCGCCGGCAAGGGCACACAGGCCGAAGTGATCTGCAAAGCCCTTTCCATCCCAGCAATATCTACGGGTAATATCATCCGTGAAGCGTTGAAGAGCGGCACGGAGATGGGGCGGAAGGCCAAGTCCTACATGGACGCCGGAAAGCTCGTTCCCGATGAGGTCGTCATCGGCATCATCGAGGAACGGCTTGCGCAGGAAGACTGCAAAAACGGGTTCATTCTGGACGGCTTTCCCCGCACCATCCCCCAGGCCGAGGCTCTGGATCAAATGGGCGTCGTGATCGACCGGGTTATCGACATCGAGGTACCCGACGAAAAGATCGTCCAGAGAATGTCCGGACGCCGTGTCTGCGAAGTCTGCGGCGCAAGCTACCACCTGCTTTACAAAAAGCCGGCAACGGAAGATGTGTGCGACAAATGCGCGGGCGCCCTCGTACAACGCAAGGATGACCACCCTGAAACGGTGGCGGAACGCCTGAAGGTTTACCATGCGCAGACCGAGCCTTTAAAGGCTTATTATGAAAAGCAGGGCAAGCTTTACATTGTGGAAGGTCAGGAGGCGGTTGAGGATACCTCAAAGCTGACGCTGGCCGCCCTGGAGGCGTAACATGATTGTGCTCAAAACCGCCCGGGAACTCGTCATGATGCGAAACGCCGGGAGGATTTCCCAAAGAGCGCTCAGACTGGCCGGCGAAGCGGTCGAGCCCGGTGTCACCACTGCGGAAATCGACCGACTCGTTCGCCAGTACATTGAGAAAGAAGGGGCAACCCCCTCCTTCCTCGGATACGGCGGATTCCCGGGGAGCGCGTGTATTTCCGTCAACCATGTGGTCATCCACGGCATACCCAACAAACAGACCGTGCTCAAAAAGGGCGACATCGTCAGCATCGACGTCGGCGCCTGCTTTGAGGGGTTTCACGGGGACAACGCCTGGACCTTTCCCTGCGGAGACATCTCCCGGGAGGCGCAGGCCCTCCTCAACGCCACGCGCGAAAGCCTCTTTGAGGCCATCAAGGCCGCGAAGGCGGGCGCGCGCATCGGCGACGTAGCCAGTACGGTGCAGCGGTATGTCGAGGCGCGCAGTTACTCGGTGGTACGAGATTTTGTCGGTCACGGAGTAGGTGCGAAGCTGCATGAAGATCCCAGTGTACCAAATTTCGGCACGCCCGGAAGAGGCGTGCGCCTGTTGCCAGGAATGACCATTGCCATCGAACCCATGATCAATATGGGGCGTGCCGAGGTGCGCATTCTGGAGGACGGCTGGACCACCGTGACGGCGGACCGCAGTCTCTCGGCCCACTTTGAACACACCATAGCGATCACGCCGGACGGCCCGCAGATTCTGACGCTGCCGGATTAAGGAGGCCCGCGGATGGAATTTGTGAGAGGGCTGGTGGTCCGGTCGGCCGCAGGGCGCGACAAGGGTACTTTTTTGGTGGTTCTCTCCTGTGACGCGCAGTGCGCGTCGGTGTGTGACGGCAAGCGCCGTCCGCTGGAGAGGGCCAAAAGGAAGAAGAAAAAACATCTTTTCGTGACCAATACGGTCCTGCCGGAAGGGTCGATGCGAACCAATCGTGAAATTCGCAGAGTCTTGCGCTCCTTTGCAAAGGAGGATGCGCAAGCCGTAATTTCCAATTGAGGAGGTTGTTATTTTGTCGAAACAGGATGTCATAGAAATAGAAGGTACCGTCACTGAAGCTCTGCCGAACGCTATGTTCAATGTAGAACTTCCCAACGGCCACACGGTGCTCGCGCACATCTCGGGCAAGCTGAGGATGAACTTCATCCGTATTCTACCCGGGGATAAGGTCACGCTGGAGATGTCGCCGTATGACCTGACGCGCGGACGCATCACTTGGCGTTCCAAATAGCCCTTCGCGGCTGTCTACAAGGAGGCATAACAATGAAAGTCAGACCTTCTGTCAAAAAGATTTGCGAGAAGTGCAAGATCATCAAGCGCAAGGGTAAGATCATGGTGATCTGCGAGAATCCCAAACACAAGCAGCGCCAGGGCTGATGGCGCGAACCGAATAACATGGAGGTGCAACCAGTATGGCGCGTATAGCAGGTATTGATCTGCCCAGAGACAAACGGGTTGAAATTGGTCTTACCTATATCTACGGAATCGGCCGCAAGACCGCGAGCGATATTCTCGCGGCGACCGGTGTGAATCCCGACATCCGTGTGAGAGACCTCAGCGAGGACGACGTGTCCAAGCTCAGGGATTATATTGACAAGTATTGCCGCGTGGAGGGCGATCTCCGCCGCGACGTCGCTTTTGACATTAAGAGACTGATTGAAATCGGTTGCTATCGTGGCGTCCGCCACCGCAAGGGTCTGCCGGTCAGAGGGCAGCGCTCCAAGACCAACGCCCGCACCCGCAAGGGACCGAAGAAGACCATAGCCAACAAGAAAAAGTAAGTAGGGAGGGAAAACGATGGCAGCACAGAAAGGCGGTAAGAAGACTACCGCAGTACGCAGACGCCGTGAGCGCAAGAACATTGAGCGCGGCGCAGCGCACATTCAGTCGACCTTCAACAATACGATCGTCACCATCACAGACGTTCAGGGCAACGCCCTTTCCTGGGCCAGCTCGGGCGAGCTCGGCTTCAGAGGCTCGAGAAAATCCACCCCCTTTGCCGCTCAGACCGCTGCGGAGACCGCTGCGAAGGCAGCGATGGAGCATGGCCTGAAGACGGTTGAGGTTTTTGTAAAGGGACCGGGCGCCGGACGCGAGGCCGCAATCCGCGCGCTGCAGTCCGCCGGACTCGAGGTCAGCATGATCAAAGACGTCACCCCGATTCCCCACAACGGATGCCGTCCTCCCAAGAGAAGACGCGTCTAGTACAGAACCGATAACAGGAGGTGTAACCATACCATGGCAAGATATAAAGATGCTGTTTGCAGACTTTGCCGCCGCGAGGGCCAGAAACTGTTCCTCAAGGGGGAAAGATGCTATACGGATAAATGCGCCATCACCCGCAGGGCGTATGTCCCCGGCCAGCATGGTCAGGGCCGCAAGAAGACTTCCGAATACGGCGTACAGCTGCGCGCCAAGCAGATGACCAGACGTTACTACGGCGTGCTGGAGAACCAGTTCCGCCACTATTATGAGC
>CABSLJ010000092.1 GCA_902478455.1 uncultured Oscillospiraceae bacterium
TGGGCTCGGAGATGTGTATAAGAGACAGCTTTACGATTATTACGCGAAATTCGGGTATGCCGAATTCTTTTCGGTGGAAGAGGTCGCCGTCGGCGCGGACCGCCTGCGGCGTTTTGCCGGGCGGGCTTGTCCGGACGAAGGGGCTTTTTCGGCGGCGTCCGTCGCCCGGCTGCGCGCCCGGCTTCTGGAAGGCAGAGAGGGCGCGGCGGTGTGGGGGGAAGAGGCGCTCGCTTACGCCCACCGCATGAACCGAATCTACAAAGGCAATACTCTTTGTATCCCCGGGGGCTACGCCCTTTGCCGCCGCTTGGAGAACGGCGCGGTGGAGATCACCGAGCTGATGGCGGAAAAAGAGAGCGTCAAGGACCTGCTGCGGCTGATCCTGCGGCGTTTTCCCGGACAAATGTATCGTTTCCGCCTGCCCTGCGGGCAGAACATCTTGCCCTTTCCGGGTGAGCAACGCCGTTTCGGTATGATTCGTCCGCTCGCGCGGGGGAATTTCCCCTTTGAATCGATGGAACAACCCCCTTATTTGGGGCTGACGCTGGATTAGGAGTGTGCCATATGATCTACTTGTTTTTAGCCAACGGATTTGAAGAAATCGAGGCGCTGACCACCGTGGATATTCTCCGCCGCGCCGAGCTTGAGGTGCGCACGGTGGGGGTGGGCTCCAAAACGGTCACGGGTGCGCACGGCATCTCTGTGACGGCCGACATTGAGGAAAAAGAGGTTACGACCGACGATATGACGGCCGTCGTCCTGCCCGGCGGCATGCCGGGGACGCTCAACCTGAAAAAGTCCCCCATTGTGGAGGCGTCGGTCAATTATTGCTATGAAAACGGCCTGATGATCGCCGCCATCTGCGCCGCTCCGTCCATTTTGGGGCAGCTGGGTCTTTTAAAGGGCAAAAGAGCGGTCTGCTTCCCCGGTTTTGAGGAGCAGTTGTTCGGCGCGGTGGTGCTGGGGACGCCCGTCTGCCTGGAGGGGCATATCCTCACGGCGCGCGGCGCCGGCGTGGCGGTCGATTTTGCGCTCAAGCTCGTTGAGGCGCTCGCGGACGAGCGACTCGCCAATAAAATTAGGATGTCGATGCAATGTATGTAAAGGATATCAGGGCGGTCAAGTCCGACCTGCGGACGAGATATAAGCTTGTCCGCCAGAGGATGGATCCGGCGCAGAAAAGCCGGATGGACGAAGCCATTCAGCGCCGGTTCTGGTCGTTGAGGCAATATGACCGCTGCTCGATTCTCTTTCTTTATGTTTCCAAGCCCATTGAGGTCAATACCCTGCCCATCATCGAGCGGGCGCTCCGCGACCGCAAGAGAGTGGCGGTCCCCCGCTGCCGTACGGATACGGTGGATATGGATTTCTACTTTATCCGCTCGCTGGATGACCTGGAGCCCGCCTCCTTCGGTGTGTTGGAGCCGGTGCCCGACCGCTGCGAACCGGTCACGGATTTTTCTTCGGGACTGTGCATCGTGCCCGGTCTGTGCTTTGATTCCCAGGGCTTTCGCCTGGGCTACGGCAAAGGATATTACGACCGCTTTCTTTCCCGGTACGGCGGAGCCACGGTGGGACTTTGCTACAGCAACTGCACCCAGTGGAGGCTGCCGCATGGCCGGTACGACCGCCCGGTCGACCTGCTGATTACCGACAAATACCTCCGGCGTACGGCGCAGGCGAGATAAAGCCCCCCGGAAGACGGAGGGCTCTTTCCGGCGGTCAGCAGCATCCGCAAACCAGCAGAAGAATGACGATGATCAGAACCCAAGAGCAATTACAGCCGCACATTGATTTGTCACCTCGTTTCCTTTGACTGCTCCATATTATGCGGCGTTTTTCTTCGCCGTTACCGGGGCGGCAAATCATTTCCCATACGCTTGTCCGTTCGCCGCTCCAGAGGGCGGAACGCTTTCCGACCGGCGGACGGCTTCCTTCCGTTTCCCACGCGGAACGGAAGGCGCGTTCCACTGCTTTCTGCAGGAGACCTGCGGGACTTGTGATCCTGCGGGCCGTGCACAGCAGGATTCATTCTGCCGCGTGGAGAAAAGAGTGACCTTTGGACCATGAGCGATGAAAGAAGACAAGGACAACCCAAGCCGCCGTCCGAGGAACCCGTCCGGAAGCCCGGACCCGCTTCCGAATATGACCTCAGCCGGCAAAAGAAGGTGGAATCCTTTCAGCTGAATCTCGATTTGGACGAAGGGGAGGACCAGAACTTCGGTCTGCCGCCTGTGGAAGAGCTTCCAAAGGAGGAGCCGCCCGCCTCTGCGGAGGGGCAGCCCTCGGAAATTCTGAGCAGCTACAGCGAGGAATACGCCGAGAAAAAGAAAAAGGCCATGACCGCCGAGGAGCGCAAGGCGGAAAAGCAGGCGCTCAAGGCGGAAAAGAAAAGAAAAAAGAAAAAGGCCAAGAAAAACGGCTGCCTGTTCAAAATGATCTGGGCGGTCATGATTGTGCTGGTTTCCGTCGTGCTCGCCCAGTACATACTGGTCGGCGTCAACGACATTTTTGCCATCAACCGGCTGGATGAGGAGACCATCAGCGTCGAGCTTCCCAAGGATGCCTCCGTCGAGGAGGTGGCGGGCATTTTGGCGGACAAGGGCGTGATCAACCGAGCCGACTTCTTTACCCTCTACGCCAAGCTGACCAAGTCGGGCGGCTTTTCCAACGGCAGCTTCAACCTGCGCGGCAACATGGACTATGAGGCGATCATCAACTACCTTCAGGTGCAGAGCAATCGGACCGATACGGTCTTTGTCACCTTCCGCGAGGGTATGAATCTTCAGGAATATGCCGAACTGCTGGAGGAGAACCGCGTCTGCGACGCCGACGCCTTCCTGGAACTGTGCGATTCGGATACCTTTGATGAAAACTACCCCTTCATCGGCGCCATCTCCAACGATTCCGAGCGCTACTACAAGCTGGAGGGCTATCTCTTCCCGGATACCTACGAGTTCTATGTGGATGAGGACCCGGAGCAGGCCATCAAGCGGTTCCTCGCCAACTACCGCCGCAAGATGACCGATGAGATTCAGGAACAGGCGGAAGCGCTCGGCATGACCATGGATCAGGTCGTCACCCTGGCCTCCATGATCCAGGCCGAGGCGGCCAATGAGGAGGATATGTATCTCGTGTCCTCGGTCTTCCACAACCGCCTCAACAGTGGCGGCGTCAATCCCTACAACGCCAACGAAGGCGGTTTGCTGATGCTCCAGTCGGATGCGACCGTGTGGTATCCCTACAAAAACCGCAACAGCGTCCCGGCCGATCTACTGGACAGCTTCCAGAGCCGCTACGACACCTATGATATTGAGGGACTCCCGCCCGGACCGATCTGCAACCCCGGCATGGCGGCCATCGACGCGGCGCTCCATCCCAGCAATACCAACTATTATTACTTCTGCCACAACGGAGAGACCGGAGAGGGCTACTACGCTGTTTACTACAGCCAGCACCTCGCCAATCTGGAGCGCGCGGGACTGAGTGGTGGAGAATGAGCAACTTTTTGACGAATACGCTGCGGGCGGAGGGCAATTGCCCTCCGCCCGAGCTGCTGTCCCCCGCGGGGGACAGGGAGCGCCTGGAGGCGGCCGTGGCCTTCGGCGCGCACGCCGTCTACCTTGCGGGGACCGAGTTCGGTATGCGCACCGCGCCGCGCAATTTTGACAGCGCCGCCCTTCCGGAGGCGGTGGCCTTCGCCCATGCGCATGGGGTGAAGGTCTACCTGACCTGCAATACCCTCCCGCGTGAGGAAGAGCTCGACCGCCTGCCTTCCTTTTTGGAGGAAGCGGCCGCCGCCGGCGTGGACGCCTTGATCCTCACCGACCTGGGCATGCTTTCCCTGGCCAAACGCCGCGCGCCTTCCGTGCCGGTGCACATCTCCACCCAGGCGGGCGTGGTCAATCATGAGGCGGCCCGCGCCTTTTACGAGCTGGGGGCCTCCCGCGTGGTGCTCGCAAGAGAGCTTTCCCTGGAGGAAATCGCCTCCATACGCGCCAAAACGCCGGCAAAGCTCGAGCTGGAGGCCTTTGTGCACGGCTCGATGTGCGTCTCCTTTTCGGGCCGGTGCCTGATCTCCAACTACCTTGCCCACCGCGACGCCAACCGCGGGGATTGCGCCCAGCCCTGCCGCTGGAATTACCGTCTGGTGGAGGAAAAGCGCCCCGGCGAATATTTTCCCGTCTGCGAGGCCGACGGCGGCACCTACTTCTTCAATTCCAGGGACCTGTGCATGATCGAGCATCTGCCCGAGCTGCTGGAAGCCGGCATCACCAGCCTCAAGATTGAGGGACGGGCCAAATCGGCCTATTACGTCGCCGTGATCACCAACGCCTACCGCCACGCGCTCGACGGCGCGCTCGCGCAGGGAAGAGGCTATCGGCCGGAGCGGTGGATCGTCGAAGAAACGCGCAGGGTCAGTCACAGGTCGTACAGCACCGGCTTTTTCTTCGGCGGAGAGCCGGGGCAATCCTATGAGGACGGCGGCTATCTGCGCGAGTATGAACAGGCTGCGGTCTGCACAGGCTATGAGGACGGCAAGGCGCTCCTCTCCCAGCGCAACCGTTTTTTCAGGGGAGAAACGCTGGAGGTGCTCGAGCCGTGCGGCGCGCCATATCCGTTTTTGGTGCGCGAGCTGTATGACGAGGCGGGAGAAACGCTGGAGGCGGCGCGTCATCCCATGCAGACGGTGCGGGTTCCCGCGGCGCGCGCAATCGCCGTGGGAGCGATTTTGCGCCGGGAAAAGAAATAAAAGATTGCGGTTTTACAGAAGATCGCTTCAGTTTTGATACAAACAGGGGACGGATGGGCTGCATCCGTCCCCTGTTTGTTGTCCGCCGCCCCCCGAAAAAGGCGGGTAAAAAACATGCGCTGAAAACACGGCGTATCAAAGAGCGCTTCCCGGAGGGCTGTAAGAACGGTTCTCTCCGCCGTCCGGCCGTCCATTCAGCCATTGCGCCCGGTATTGCCGCGGCGTCCGGCCGTACCGTTTTTTAAAGCTCCTTGCGAAGTAGGAGGCATCGCCAAATCCGCTTTTCTCCGCCACGGCGGCAATGCTGTCGCTGCCTTTCTGTAGCAGCATCAAGGCGCTGCGCAGCCGCAGTTCGGCCAGGCAGGCCATGGGGGATTGTCCATAATACCGGCGGAACAACCGGTCCAGATGACGGACGGAGAGGGCGGCGTTCTGGGCGATGTGCTCCGCCCGGATGTTTTCCGCCAGATGCTCCTGCATGTAGCGCAGCGCGCAGGCCACCATGCGCATTTCGCGGGAGCCGACGCTCATAGCGGTGTACTTCGTGGACAAAAAGGCGATCAACGTCAAAAAGGTCATGCGGACGATTGTTTCAAAGCCCTTTTCCTGTGCGTTCAGCTGTCTGGAAAGAAAGTCGGCCATGTGGAGCAGGTCCTCCAGGTCATCCTCGCAGAGATTGAGCATATCCTGAAAGGCGCTTTCATAGCGCAGCTCCGGTTCCAGAAGGAAAAGCTCTTCAAAGCCGGGAAAGAGGCGCAGCTCCTCGGCCTGCCTGTCAAAAATAGATTGGTTGTAAAGGAGATTGATCAGCTCCAGCCGTTCGACCCGCTGAAAGCCGTGCGGCAGGTCTCCGCGGATGACGAACACGTCTCCGCGGCGCAGAAGATAGCGCTGCTCGCCGATCACATGCTCCCCTGATCCGCCCAGGATGACGACAATTTCATAAAAATCGTGGGTATGCATCACGTAGTCCTGCGTCAGCACGCCGTGCTGAATCTGAAATTGATAGAGATTGAGGTCGAGCATGCTGGTATTGTCATAATGTCTGATCATGGCGCAAAACTCCTATATCTGGGCCGTTTTTTTATGGCGCGTCAGGTGCGCTTCCGGGTAAAATGAATTTGATATCTGAGGACCGAGGGGTGCTGTCATGACGACGATCGAGCAGAGAAAAAAACGCTGGCTGGAATTCTACGACCTGAATTCCGATGTCAACTATCTTTATGAAATTTACGTGCCCTATGTGCGCAAGGGCGTTGCCGAGCGGTCCAAGCCGGCCTTTTGGCCTGAGCTGTGGCGGGAGCGGATCGATTGGATTCTGTATGAATATGAAAACAAGTTGGAATGCTGCCGTCTTTTGGAGGACGACCGTCTGCCCTACCTTACGATGCTGACCGGCACGGATATTTTTGCGGAGGCCTTTGGCTGCTGGGTGCACCGGCCGCCGGACAACCGTCCTTTCGCGCTTCCTTTTGTGCACACCGCCGCCGAGGCGGCCCGCGTGAAGGTGCCGAGGCTGGAGGATTCCACTCTGTCCTATCTGTTCGAGATGGCCGACATCCTGCGGGAAAAGGCGGGAAAAGACGCCCTCTTCAAGCCGGTCGATCTGCAAAGTCCGATGGACATCGCCGCCCTCATCTGGGACAAAAACGATCTTTTCCCCGCCATGGTGGAGGAGCCCGAGGCGGTCAAGGAGCTGTGCTGCAAAACCCACGAGCTGCTCACCAGCTTTCTGGACGAATGGTTTCGCCGCTATGGGAAAACCTTTATCGCCCACCATCCCGATTATTACATGCCTTATGGCGTGACCCTGTCGGAGGATGAGGCCGGTTCGGTCAGCCCGGAAATGTTTGAAGAGTTTTTTCTTCCGCACCTGACTGCGCTCTCTGAGCGGTATGGACAGATCGGCATCCACTGCTGCGCCAACGCCATGCATCAGTGGGAGAACTTCAAGAAGATTCCCAATCTGCGGCTGCTCAACCTCGCGCAGCCGGACGACGTCATCGAAAAGGCCTATCGAGTATTCGAGGGACACACCTGCGTGTTTATGATGGGCGGAAAGCGCTCGCTGCCGGAGGATTTCTCCTCCCGCACCCATGTCGTCTCCCTTTTTGAGGTGGATTCCTTCGACAAAGCGGTCGAGCTGGGCAAGAGGCTCAGCGAGCTTTCCCGCCGGGAAGAATGGTTTGCAAAGCACAATTAAATCGACGCGCTGCCGAACCGGACCGCTTTTGGCGGTTCGGTTCTCTTTTGCTTTCTGATAGTAAGATACCGCAATTGTCCGCTCTTTTCAATTCCCTTTCGGCGGATTATTTGGCCCCAAATCGGGAAAGATGCTAAAGAATGCTTGACTGCCGGAATCGGCGCCCCGTCTTTTCCGCCGCGGATGGCGGAGAGGACTGTTTTTTCCTGGTTCCGGCGGAGGTCAAACGCAATCTACCGATGGAAGGACCTGAATCACTGCGATGGGATGTACCAAAAAGATGGGCCGGCGGACGGTCATATTGTTTTCCTTGATTATTTTATGTTGCTGTCTGATGATCCTGCGCGTCTATTCCCTTGCGCAGGGGGATGGACTCTCCGAGGCGGCGGCGCGGCAAAGCTCCTACCGGCTGGACATCGCCCATTTCCGCGGCGCGATTTACGATTGCAATATGGAAAAGCTGGTTTCTCAGGACAGAGACACCATCGCCGCCGTCGCGCCAAGTGTGAAATCAGCGGCGGTGCTTTCCGGCCTTCTGCCCAAATCGGAGATGGAGTCTGTTTTCAGCCTTCTGCAAAGCGGCAAGCCCTTTGCCCTCAGGTTGGACCAACCGCTTGACTCTGGGGAGGATATCGATGTCTTTCAGGTGGACGTGCGCTACCGGGAAGCGCAGCTCGCCCCGCACGTCATCGGCTACTGCGACGGCAGCGGAACAGGAATTTCCGGCATAGAGCTCGCCTATGACGATTGGCTTTCGGCTGATCAGGGCGAGATTTCGGTGCTTTATAAGGTGGACGCCATCAACCGCGTGCTGGCCGGAGAGCAACGGGAGGTGACCGATACCTCCGCCCTCAAAAACCGCGGCGTTGTTCTCACGCTTGACAGCGGTCTCCAGAAGCTGGCCGAGGAGGTCGCCAAAAAGCACATGGAAAAGGGTGCGGTGATCATCAACGATGTCGCCACCGGAGAGATCCGCGCGCTTGTCAGCCTGCCGGATTTTTCTCCGCTCGCCCTTGCCGACGTTCTCGACGATGAGGACGCCCCGCTGATCAACCGCGCCTTTTCCTCTTACAACATCGGCTCGGTGTTCAAACTGGTGTCGGCCGCGGCGGCGCTGGAATACGGGCTTTCGCCGGAGATCACCTACGAATGCACCGGCGGAATTGAGGTCGACGGCACCACCTTCCACTGCTACAACAGCAAAGCGCACGGCGCCATGGACATGCACGAGGCAATCGCTCAGTCCTGCAACGCCTATTTTATTCATCTGATGCAGATGGTACCCCCTGAGCGATTTATAGAAACGGCCAAGGCGTTCGGCTTTGGTACGGCGACCGAGTTCGCCCCCGGCATGAGCTCGTCCGCCGGCATTCTGACCGAGCTTTCGGCCATCCGCAACAGCAAGGCGTTGGCCAATCTTTCCTTTGGTCAAGGCGACCTGATGTCCACACCGGTGCAGGTGGCAGCCCTGGTCAACGCCATCGCCTGCGGAGGGGAATACAGACCCTTAAGCCTTGTGAAGGGTCTGGTCGATGAAGAAGGCAATTTTACGGAGCAGAATGAGCCCGTTCCGGCCAGGCGGGTCATTTCCGAACGGACGGCCCAACTGCTGGAAGAATACATGATCTCTTCGGTCGAATACGGCACCAGCGTGTGGGGCAAGCCGGAGCACGGTCAGGCGGCTGCAAAGACGGCCACGGCCGAAACCGGCCTCAAGGTGGACGACCGCCGTGTGGTGCAGGCCTGGTTTTCCGGCTATTATCCGGTGGGTAATCCGCTTTATACCATCACCATTCTGGTAGAGGACGGCGACGGAGGAGGCACGAGCTGCGGCCCCATTTTCCGGGACATCACAGAGGCGATCTATCAGCACGAGCTCCTTCCGCCCTCCGAACGGGCAAAGGGAGGGTATTAAGCGGTGGTAACTCTGCCGTTCTCTCTTGCTTAAATGGTATGGTACGCACAGGGTTCGCCCCAACGCCCATCCCGGAAGCCGCGTCTTACCTTCGCCCCGTGCGGATTGCGGGCTTTGACGGGCGAACGGTGTTCGCCTCTACATTTATCCTGGAAGCCGTGCGTAGGGGCGCACGGTGTGCGCCCGTCTACTAGCAAAGGGTTTCCTGACGAAAATCCCCGAGGTTCCGCGTCTTACCTTCGCCCGTGCGGATTGCGGGCTTTGACGGGCGAACGGTGTTCGCCCCTACATTTATCCCGGAGGCCGTGCGTAGGGGCGCACAGAGTGCGCCCGCTTCGCAGGCAACGGAATCGAAATGCGGGCGGACAAAACGCGCCCGCTCCGGTCAAAACAGCCCTTTCGGGGAATTGACAAAGCGGAATAAGCGATCTATAATAATTTCAGGATTTTGTTTCTGCAACAATAGTATCTGAGAGAAAGGCTAAGAAGGGAAGAGCAGCCCATTCTTCTCCTCGGCAGAGAGGAAACCGTATGCTGAAAGGTTTCTGCGGAGAGGCGGGTTGCGGCCACCCCGGAGCCCCGCGCGAGGAGCGCGGCGTTTTCCCGCGTTACAGGGAGACAGAGTGACGCTTTACAGCGTAATTTGGGTGGTACCACGGATTTCTCCTGT
>CABSLJ010000093.1 GCA_902478455.1 uncultured Oscillospiraceae bacterium
ATCTAGTACGGTCTCGTGGGCTCGGAGATGTGTATAAGAGACAGCCTCGCCATGGCGCAGGCCATGCCGAACGGCGAGCTGCGCCTGGCCAACCTCAGGCGGCTGCTGGAATACGCCCGCAGCTTTGAGTCCTCGGGCTACAGGGGGGCTTCCGGCTTTGTGCGGTTTATCGACCGGCTCGAGCAGCAGAAGGCCGACCTGGCCCCCGCGTCGGTGCTTTCGGAATCGGCCAACGTTGTGCGGGTGATGAGCGTTCACCGCTCCAAAGGGCTGGAGTTTCCCTTCTGCATCCTGGCCGGCTGCGCCCGGCAGTTCAATCGGGAAAAGGGCGAGGTCCTGCTCCACCCGGAGCTCGGCCTCGGCATCCGCCGCCGGGACGCGGAAACCCTCTGCCGTTATACCACCGTTCCGCGGGAGGCGGTCTCCCTCGCCATCGAGTACGGCGGCCTTTCGGAGGAACTGCGCATCCTCTACGTGGCGCTGACCCGCGCCAGGGAACAGCTTGTGATGCTCTCCACCCTTAAAAACGCCGAAAAAACCCTCGGCAAGCTCGCGGCCCGTCTGACCGAAGCGCCGAAGATCGCCCCCTATGTGGTGCGCAGCGCCCAGTCCTTTTCCGATTGGATTCTCTCCTGCGCCCTGCGCCATCCCAGCGGCGGCGCCCTGCGGGAGCTGGCCGGCGCGCCGCACGGCGTCGCTCTTCCGGAGGAAACGCCCTGGGATATCTCGATTTACACCCCGCGCGACGAAGGGACGCAGACGGTGGCCCTACCGGACAATCGCGCCGCAGAGCCGGACGAAGCCTTCCTCAGGACCATCGGCGAACGCTTTTCCTATGTTTATCCCTACGAGCCGCTGGAGCGCATTCCCGCCAAGGTGGCGGCCTCCGAGCTTTCCGGCAGACCGCTCGAACGGGAGTACGCCGCGAGCGCCCGGCCTTCTTTTCTCATGGGGCAGAACCTCACGCCCGCCGAGCGCGGCACGGCGGTGCACGCCTATATGGAGTTTGCCGATTACGCCCGGGCAAAGAACGACCCACAGGGGCATCTGAAAGAGCTGGTGGAAAAGGGGTTCCTCTCGCCCGAACAGGCAAAGGCGGTCGATCTCCGGAAAATTCGCCGCTTTTTTGAAGGGGAACTTGCAGCGCGCATCCTTTCGGCGGAAAAGCTGCTGCGCGAGTTCCGCTTTACTGTCCTTTTGGAGGCGGGGGAGCTCAACCCGGAACTGCCCGCAGACCTCGGGCAGGAAAAGGTGGTGCTGCAGGGCGCGGTGGACTGTGCCTTTGTGGAGGACGGCGCGCTCGTGGTGGTCGACTACAAGACCGACCACACGAAGTCGGGGGCGGCGCTTGCGAAAAAGTACGCCCCGCAGCTGGCCCTTTACCGCCGCGCCCTTGAGGAATGCACCGAATACCGCGTCCGGGAATGCCTGCTTTATTCCTTTGAGCTGGGGGAAGCCGTCCGCGTGTAGATAGGAAAGGCGTGCAACGCGCGTCTTTCAGCAGGCGGACGATGTTCGCCCCTGCATTTATTCCGAAAGCCGTGTGTAGGGGTGCACAGTGTGCGCCCGCTGCCATGGGGATGGTTTCCCGCCGATTCCTTCCGAAGAAACGCCTTGACAAACCGGCGGAAAACTGTTATACTACTTCTGCAAAACAAAGCAGAACAGTCTTGTTCTCACCTGTGGGGTGCCGTCCGCACGGGTCAATACGGAATCGAATCCCGCCCTTGGGCGGGAGTGCGTATGTGTATTGAGCGTGGACGGATTTTCTGTCCACGCTTTGTCATTAAAAAACAGGTTTTTGGAGGTGCTTAACCATTAGCAAAAAGGAACAGCAGATCAACGATGAAATCCGCGATAAGGAGCTGCGCGTCATCGACTCAGACGGTACACAGCTGGGGATCATGTCCGCCAGCCAGGCGCTCGATAGGGCCGCGGAAAAAAACCTGGACCTCGTCAAAATAGCGCCGCAGGCCACGCCGCCCGTGTGCAAGATCATGGATTACGGCAAGTACCGCTTTGAGCAGGCCAAGCGCGAAAAGGAAGCGAGAAAAAACCAGCACATCGTGGAGATCAAGGAGATTCGTCTTTCTCTGAATATTGACACGCACGATTTCAACACCAAGCTCGGCCATGCCCTGCGCTTTTTGGGCGACGGGGACAAGGTCAAGGCCTCCATCCGATTCCGCGGACGCGAGATGGGCCATCCCGAGCACGGCTATGAGATCATGCGCAGATTTGCCGAGGCCTGCAAGGACGTGGCCAACATTGAGAAGCCGGCCAAGCTGGAAGGACGCAACATGCTGATGTTCCTTGCGCCAAAGCCCACAAAGCCCACGAAGTAATATCTTAAGGAGGAGCAAAACCATGCCGAAGATCAAAACGCACAGCGGAGCCAAGAAGCGCTTTAAGCTTTCCAAGAACGGAAAGGTCATCCGCGCCCATGCCAATAAGTCGCACATCCTCAACAAGAAGACCACAAAGCGCAAGAGAGGCCTGCGTCAGACCACCGTGGCGGACAAGACCAACGTCGCTCAGGTCAAGAGACTGATCCCCTACAAATAAGCGGGGACGCGCCTTTCTTCCCAATTCATAAATAACCAGTAATCGGAGGTAACGAAAATGGCACGTATAAAGGGTGCGCTGATGACGCGCAAAAGAAGAAAAAAGACTTTAAAGCTCGCCAAGGGCTATTGGGGTTCCAAGAGCAAGCATTTTAAGATGGCCAAACAGGCCGTGATGAAGTCGGGCAATTACGCCTACATCGGCCGCAAGCAGAAGAAGCGCGATTTCCGTCGCCTGTGGATCACCCGCATCTCGGCCGGCTGCCGCGCCAACGGCATCAATTATTCCACCTTCATGAACGGCCTCAAGAAGGCCGGCGTCACGCTCAACCGCAAGATGCTCTCTGAAATTGCCATTGCCGATCCCGCCGCCTTTGCGAGCCTCGTTGAGCAGGCCAAGGCCGCGAAATAAATAGCTTGTCCAATCGGTCAAAGCCTGGTTGCGAGCTGTTTTTCGGTACACGCGCCTTTGTAAGGAAAGGCGGCTGTCAAATAGCCATCGCTGCGCCCGGGTATTCTTCCCGGGCGCGCTTTTTATAGCATGGTCGGATGTTTGTTTGGAAGCTCTCAGCCCTGCGGGAGGCTGCTCCGGCAGGCGGATGTTTATTCTTTTGAAAATGAGGTGGCCCTTTGTGGCGGACAGAATCACAAGCCGGGAAAATCCCACCATCAAATATATGATCAAACTTCTTTCCTCCGCCAAGGCGCGCAGGGAGGAAGGGCGTTTTGTCATCGAAGGCGCGCGCCTGTGCGCCGATGCCGCCGCCGGCGGCTGTGCTGTTGAAGCGCTGTTTTACACCGAACAGGCGGCGGAAAAGTATCCCGATATGCTCGCGCGCATCCGGGCGTGCGCGCCCAAAGAGACTGAGCTTGCGGGCGCGGCTGCGGCTGCCCTGGGGGACACCCGCACCCCCCAGGGGGTCTTTTGTTTGTGCCGCATACTTGACAAACCGTCCGCCTCGGTTAAAATGAATAAGTATGAGCGCTTGCTCTTGCTGGAGGACATCCAGGATCCGTCAAACCTCGGCGCCATTCTGCGGACGGCCGAGGCGCTGGGCTTTCCGGCCGTGGCGCTGTCCGGCGGCTGCTGTGACGTCTACAGTCCCAAGGTGCTGCGCGGCAGCATGGGGGCGGTTTTCCGCCTGCCCTGTCTGACGGCGGAGGACCTGCCCGGCTTCATCGGCGCGCTGCGCGCCGACGGCTTTTTGACCGGCGCGGCCGTCCCTGCGGAGGACGCGACGCCGGTCACGCGGATTACCTTTCCCCAAAAGGCGGCGGTGGCCGTCGGAAACGAGGGGAACGGCTTAAAGCCGGAGACCATCGCGGCCTGTGAACAGCGGATTACCATCCCCATGAGGGGACGGGCGGAATCGCTCAACGCCGCGGTGGCTGCGAGCATCCTGATGTGGGAAATGATGCGGTCATAACAGCGAGGAGTGAGAGGGATGGAACAGGCGGCCGCCTTCTGGATCTGGCTCCAGAAGACCCTGGGCTTTGCCAGTCGCAGGGTTTCCTATCTTTTAAAGGAATACGGATCGGCCGAATCCTTCTACCGGGCCGGCCCGGCGGAGTGGCGGCTTTCCGGCCGTTTTCACGCAAGGGAGCTCGCCCGCATGGAAGGGACGAGCCTGCGTGTGGCGGAGGAAATCGCCCGCCGGAGCGAATCGCTCGGCTACTGGGTGCTTACACCGGAGGATGAGGCCTATCCCGAACGCCTGCGCGCGCTCGACGATCTTCCCTGCGTGCTCTACGGCAGGGGAACGCTTCCCGATCTGGAGCAGGAGGTCTGCATTTCCATTGTGGGAACGCGCGGCGCCACCCGTTACGGATTGGACGTCGCCTTTGATTTTGGTTTTTCCCTCGCAAAGGCGGGGGCGGTGGTGATAAGCGGCGGGGCGCTGGGCGTGGATTCCTCCGCGCACAAGGGAGCCCTGCAGGCCGGGGGAACGACAATCGCCGTGCTCGGCTGCGGCATCAACACCCGCTATCTCATGAGTCAGGCGTCGCTCAGGGACGCCGTCGCCCACAACGGGGCGCTTATAAGTGAATATCCGCCGGATACGCCCGCCCTGCCGCGCCATTTTCCCGAGCGCAACCGGATCATTTCCGGATTGTCCCTCGGCACGCTGGTGGTGGAGGCGGGGGAGAAAAGCGGCTCGCTCATCACCGCCAGGCTGGCCCTCGACCAGGGCAGGGACGTCTTCGCCGTGCCGGGGGACATCAGGAGCTCGGTGTCCGAGGGGACCAACCGGCTCATCAAGGCAGGCTGCGCCAAGCCGTCGACCTGTGCGGAGGATATTCTGGAGGAGTACCGCTGGCGTTTTCCGGATAGGCTCAGGCTGGACGCTTCGCCTGAAGCGTTTCCAAGGCGGAATGATAATTTAACTGAGATCACATATAATGAAACAAAAGCGCCCGCGCCCCGCGCGCCGGAGGTCGGCCTTGCTTCGCTTTCCGACGCGGCGCGCGCCCTTTATGACGGTTTGACGCCGGAGGCGCAGCACATCGACGCGCTGGCGCAAAAAACCGGCTTGACGGTCGGCAGGGCGCTGTGCGCGCTGACCGAGCTGGAGCTTTCCGGTCTGGTGCGGACCCATCCCGGCAGGCGCTACAGCCTTTCCAAGTAACAATAAGGTGGTAACTGAATGTCGAAATTAGTGATAGTGGAGTCGCCCGCCAAGGCGAAAACCATCAAGAAATACCTCGGCCCGGGCTATGACGTGGTCGCGTCCATGGGACATGTGCGCGACCTGCCGGAGCACCGCCTGTGCGTGGACGTCAAAAATGATTTCAAGCCCAAATACGAGGTCATCAAGGGCAAGGAAAAGCTGGTTTCCGAGCTGGAGGAGAAGGCTGAAAAAAGCGATTACGTCTATCTTGCAACCGACCCCGACCGCGAAGGGGAGGCCATCTCCTGGCACCTGGCCTACCTGCTCCACCTGGACCTCGCCGATCAAAACCGCGTGACCTTCAACGAGATCACCAAGACCGGCGTCGCAAACGGCATGGAGCATCCCCGCGAGATCGACCTCGACCTCGTCAACGCCCAGCAGGCGCGCCGCATCCTCGACCGCCTGGTCGGCTATAAGTTAAGCCCCTTCCTTTCCCAGAAAATCCGCCGTGGTCTCTCGGCCGGACGCGTCCAGTCGGTGGCCGTGCGCATCATCGTCGACCGCGAGGCGGAAATCCGCGCCTTCAAGCCGGAGGAGTACTGGAGCATCGACGCA
This sequence comes from uncultured Oscillospiraceae bacterium, assembly GCA_902478455.1. GTDB lineage: Bacteria > Bacillota > Clostridia > Oscillospirales > Acutalibacteraceae > CABSLJ01. The sequence goes on from CABSLJ010000093.1 coordinate 5,792, forward strand.
AAGCTCATCCCCAAGGGCAGCCGCAAGGCTTTTCCCGCCGCCTTCTACGGGGATGAGAAGGGCAAGATCAAAATTGAAAACGAAGCCCAGGCCAACGAAATCCTGAACGCCGTCAGGGAGGAGGATTTCGTCGTCACCAAGGTCAAGAAAGGCACCCGGCGCAAATCGCCCGCCCCGCCGTTTATCACCTCCACCCTGCAGCAGGAGGCTTCCAGAAAGCTCGGCTTCCAGGCGCGGCGCACCATGAAGGCCGCGCAGGAGCTGTATGAGGGCGTTGAGGTTGAGGGCATGGGCGCCGTGGGTCTGATCACCTACATGAGAACCGACTCCCTGCGCCTTTCGGACGACGCGTTAAGAGACGCTGCCGACTACATCCGCGGCCGCTGGGGGGAGAAATACCTGCCCGAAAAACCCCGCGTCTTCCGCTCCCGCGCCAACGCGCAGGACGGCCACGAGGCCATCCGGCCGACTATGCCCGCCCTTTCTCCCGACCAGGTCAAAGAGAGCCTCACCGGCGACCAATACAAGCTCTACAAGCTCATCTGGGAGCGCTTTACCGCCTGCCAGATGGCAAACTGCCTGCAAAGCACCACCCAGGCGGACATTGCCGCCAACGGATATCTCTTTAAGGCGTCCGGCTACACCGTCACCTTTGACGGCTACACCGTCCTTTACGAAGAGGGGAAGGACGAGGCCGCAGAGGACGCCGAGGGCTCCCTCCCGCCGCTGGAGGCGGGACTGCCCCTGAAGGTCAAAGAAATCCTCCCCAATCAGCACTTTACCCAGCCGCCCCCGCGCTTTACCGAGGCTTCCCTCATCAAGGCGCTGGAGGAAAACGGCATCGGCCGCCCGTCCACCTACGCGGCGACCATCACCACCATCACGGCGCGCGAATATGTGGTGCGCGAGGGCAAGACCTTAAAGCCGACCGAGCTCGGTGAGGTGTCCACCAAGCTGATGAAGGAGCGTTTCCCCAAGATCGTCAACATCAAGTTCACCGCCCAGATGGAAAAGGACCTCGACATCATCGAGGAGGGCAAGTCGGATTGGGTGCAGACCCTGCACGACTTCTACGGCGATTTTGACAAAACCCTCAAAGAGGCCAAGGAGGCCATGCAGGGGGTCAAGCTGGAGCTGGAGGAAGACAAGACCGACATCATCTGTGAAAAGTGCGGCCGTCAGATGGTGGTCAAGGTGGGCCGGTACGGCAAGTTCATCGCCTGTCCGGGCTATCCCGAATGCAAGAACATCAAGAAGATTGTTCAGGAAACGGGCGCCGCCTGCCCCAAGTGCGGCAAGGGAAAGGTCATCGTCAAGAAGACCAAGAAGGGCCGCGTTTTCTACGGGTGCAGCGAATATCCGAACTGCGACTTCGTCTCCTGGGACGAGCCGACAAACGAGCTCTGCCCGCAGTGCGGCAAGCCGCTTTTTAAAAAGAAGGGCAAAAAGCCGAAGTTTTATTGTACAACCGAGGGCTGCGGCTACGAAAAGAGCGTGGAAAATGAATAACCGTGTACTCGTCGCCGGAGCGGGGCTGGCCGGATGCGAGGCGGCCTATCAGATCGCCTCCCGCGGCGTGCACGTCACGCTGTATGAAAGAAAGCCCGCCTCTTTTTCTCCCGCTCATCACAGCCCGGATTTCGCCGAGCTGGTGTGCAGCAACTCGCTCAAGGCCGACCGTTTGGAAAGCGCCGCCGGCCTTTTAAAGGCCGAAATGCGCCGGCTTTCCTCCCTGCTGCTTTCTTGCGCCGATAAATGCCGCGTGCCTGCCGGGGGGGCGCTCGCCGTCGACCGGGAGGAATTTTCCCGGCTTGTGACCGAACGCATCCGTTCCCATTCCCTGATTGAGGTGCGGGAAGCGGAGCTTACGGAGCTGCCGGAGGAGGATGTCGCCGTCATTGCGACTGGCCCTTTGACCTCCGAGGCGCTCGCCTCGCGTCTGGAAGCCTTCTGCGGCGGGAGTCTCAGCTTTTTTGACGCCGCCGCGCCCATCGTCACGGCAGAGAGCATCGAGCGGGAACGCGCCTTTTTCGCCTCGCGCTATGAGCGCGGCGGGGAGGAGGACTACCTCAACTGCCCCATGGATAAAGAAGAGTACGAAGCCTTTTACGAAGCCCTGGTCACGGCCGAGCGTGCGCCGGTGCATTCCTTTGACGTAGCCGACCCCAGGGTCTACGAAGGCTGCATGCCGGTGGAGGTGCTCGCCGCGCGCGGGAAGGACACCCTGCGCTTCGGCCCGCTCAAGCCGGTCGGCCTGCGCGACCCGCGCACCGGACACCGCCCCTGGGCGGTGCTCCAGCTGCGCAAGGAAAACTGCGCGGGCAGCCTTTACAATCTGGTGGGGTTTCAGACCAATCTGAAATTCGGCGAGCAAAAGCGGGTCTTCGGACTGATCCCCGCCCTTAAAAATGCCGAATACGCCCGCTACGGCGTGATGCACCGCAACACCTTTCTCGATTCTCCCCGCCTGCTTTCTCAGGATTTCTCCATGAGAAGCCGCCCCAATCTCTTCTTTGCCGGGCAGATCACCGGCGTGGAGGGCTACATGGAATCGGCCTCCTCCGGCCTGCTCGCCGGGATCAACGCCGTGCGCAGGCTCAAAGGACAAGCCCCCTTCCTCCCGCCCGGGGACACCATGCTGGGGGCGCTTTCCCGGTATGTCAGCGACCCTGGGGTGGAAAACTTTCAGCCCATGGGGGCCAACTTCGGCATTCTGCCGCCCCTGCCCGAGCGCGTACGGGACAAAAAGGAGCGCTGCCGCGCCCTTTCCGAGCGGGCGCTCGCCAGTCTGGAGCAAACGATCCGGCAATCCGGTGAGCCGTCGGCCGAATAAAGGCGGCGGAAACAGCGGCGGCCTTTTCTACAGGCAAATGTATCGACCTCGAAAGGATGGTATCCGTTATGAAAATTATCGTCGACGCCTTCGGCGGGGACAACGCCCCGCTTGAAATCCTCAAGGGCTGCGCCCAGGCCGTGGCCGAATACGGCCTCGAGATTTTGCTGACCGGGCCCGAGGAGGAAATCCGCCGTGTGGCGAAGGAGCATGAAATCTCCCTCGACCACATGGAGATCGCCCACGCGCCCCAGATCATCACCATGGAGGACCACGCGGGCGAGGTGCTCAAATCGAAAAAGGACAGCTCCATGGCCGAGGGCCTGCGCCGCCTCGCCGCGGGCGAAGGAGACGCCTTTATCTCGGCCGGCAACAGCGGTGCGCTCGTTGTGGGCGCGACGATGATCGTCAAGCGCATCCGGGGCATCAAGCGCTGCGCCTTTGCGCCCGTCATGCCCAAGGACGAGGGCTTCTTCATGCTCATCGACAGCGGCGCGAACGTCGAATGCAAGCCACAGATGCTCCAGCAGTTCGGCGTTATGGGCTCCATCTACATGGAAAAGGTGATGGGCGTGCCGTCCCCCCGCGTGGGCCTGGCCAACGTCGGCACCGAGGACCACAAGGGCGGCGAGCTCCAGCACGAGGCCTTCGCCCTGCTCAAGGCGAGCCCTTTGAACTTCATCGGCAATATCGAGGCCAGAGACATTCCCGTCGACGCCGCCGACGTCGTTGTGGCAGACGGCTTTACCGGCAACGTCATCTTAAAGCTCTATGAGGGCGTGGCCGCCACCATGATGGGGAAGATCAAGGGCATTCTGCAAAAGAATCTCAAGACCAAGCTGGCGGCCGCCATGATCCTCTCCGACATGAAGGCTCTTAAAAAGGAAATGGATTACAAC
>CABSLJ010000094.1 GCA_902478455.1 uncultured Oscillospiraceae bacterium
GGGGGGCGACCCGGCGCGCCGGGTCGGTCGTGTAGCCGCTGTAGATGGTTCCGTCGGCGCATTTTACCATGTACGCATAGTGCAGACCCATGAGGTACGCCTCCTTTCGTTTGACCGGTTCTTGACGGCATGCCGCGCATCGTTGTTTCCCGTTTGCATCCGAGGATCATGGCCGCGCAAGCGGCGCGTGACAGACGGTTGTACACATACAGAAGAAAAAGAACCTGCCGCGGGAATTCCCTGCGGCAGGCTTGTGCAGTTGTCACCGGAAGAACGGTATCCAACATGGAATCGATATGCCCGCCGTGGAAGCCGCAGTGCAAAATGTGAGATTGGCAGGCTGTTCGGCGCTCTATCTAGCGGGTTACCACAGAAGATGATCCCTGATCAGACGTGTTTCCATCACCCGTTCGGCGGGTGGATTCGATTTCGGAAACAGAGGTGACGAGAGGGCGTTTCAGCCGGGCGGATTAGGAATCCTCTTCCCCGGTATCCGGCTGGAGCATTTCCGCGGATGCGCCGTCTGCTTCGTCCGCCTGCCTGGGCGGGGCGGGGGCGTTTTCCCCGGTGGACGGCACGGCGTCCGCAGCGGCCAGGGAGGGCTGCATTTTGTCCTTTTTCTTCTCCAGACCCGCGAAGAAGGAGCCGACGATGATGCCGGAGTAATAGGTGATAAAGCGCCACAAAAGCATGGCCTGCTTGATCACATCATTGCTGAAGAACATGTTGAACAGCAGCAGGAAGCTGCCCTCGGTGGTGCCGGCCGCGCCGGGAAGGGGCGTATAGGAGGAAATCATGGTCACAAAGGCCTGGCCAGAGATCATGTCGATGACCGGAAAGCCCTGGTGGTGGAAGGCCTTGAAAAGCAGAAAGGGGACGATGAACATGGTGGTCAGCTGCAGGAAGGTCAGCGAGTAAAGCTTGAGATTCATGCGCGCGTTGTGGTTCATCGACTTGTTGTTGTCCAGATAGAAGGAGAGCTGGGTCTTGACCTTTTCACTGCTTTCCTCCGGATTTTTGACAATGTGCACCTTGGCGAGCAGCCAAAAAATACCGTTGATGATTTTGGTGGTCAGCCCCCGGTTGGTGGAGAAGAAGAGCAGCAGGATGACCACGCCGGCCTGGCAGAGAAAGCCGACCAGGGCGAGCGCCACGAAGGCGGGCACATGCTCGCGGAAAAAGTTGAGCTTGAAGACGATGACCAGAAGGGAATAGACGGTCAGCGTCGTCTGATAGACGAGGAATTTCCGCACGAGAATGGAGAGGCCGACGCCGCTGGAAATCCCCTGGCGGGACATGGCCAGCAGCTGCATGGGCTGTCCAGCCACGGCAAAGGGGGTGATGGCGTTGAAATACTGGCCGACCATGGTCACCTTGAAGGCGTTTTTGAGCTTGTAATCCTCGCTGTAGGCGCTGGCGGTCAGAATGCGGAGAATGGTGGCGTCAATCAGCCAGCCCGAAGGAACCGCCAGAATGGCGAGAAGCAGCCAGAAGAAATTGAGGGTGGGCAGGCTGCCCAAAAGCGTCACAAGGTTGTTGTCCACCATACAGAAGTAGACAAGCATGCCCAAAGACACAAGAAGCAGCAGAATATTGAAGAATTTATTCCAGTCAAATTTCTTTTTCAATCCGCCGCCTCCTTGTCCTTTGAAATATGGCGCTCTTTTTCCTATTTTATGCGGAAACAGCCGTTTCCAAAACGATTTCCGGCGCCGCCCGGGGGATTTTCCGGAAGAATCTATTTTGCGCCGCGCGCTCTTTTTTTAGGATTCTCCACCAGAGCGGGAAAATCCGAACTGTTTTCAATGGGACGAAATTTTTTGCCGGTGTAGTATAGGACCGCACGGGTCGCTACCCGCAGATTGCGGCCCATGCCTGAAAAGGAACGGCTCAGCAGATGCGCGCGGGTGATGGAATAAAGGTTGCAGATGACGGTGCGCCAGCCGTAAAAACGGAGGCTGCCCCTGTAATCGGTGTAGGCGTTCTGGTGCTCGAGAAAGTTGCGCAGCATGGCTGCGGAATTGATGTAGTCGTTGACCTTTTTGACGTCCATGGTTGCCAGAATGCTGCCCTTGCGCCGGGTGTAGTGATAAAGCGATTTATGCAGGAAGGCGATCCTGTCTGCAAAATAGAAGAGCCTGGGAGTGGTGGCGACGTCCTCAAAGTACATGGAGGGATATTCAATCCCGTGTTCGGTGAAAAGGCTGCGGCGGTAGAGCTTGTTCCAGGCGAAATGGTGGACGGTGATGTCCCGGATCAGGCGGCGCAGAGCCTTCTTTTTGCCCTGTGTGCGGGTGCGGGAAGTAAGCGGCATGGGAATGTTTATACCGCTTTTGGGATAGTAAAAGGAATAGTTGCAGTAGACGATGTCGGCCCCCGTTTCCTGCGCCGTGCGGTAAAGGCGTTCGAGGTAGTCGGGCGCAAGGTAATCGTCGCTGTCCAGAAAGGCGACGTATTCGCCGGAGGCCTCGCGCAGCCCGGCGTTGCGTGCAGCGGAAAGGCCGGCGTTTTTCTGGTCGATCAGATGAAAATTGGGGTAGCGCTCCACATATTCCCGGATGATGGCAAGGCAGTTGTCCGGGGAACCGTCGTTGACGACAATGGCTTCAAAGTCGGTAAAGGTCTGGGCGGCGACCGAGTCGAGCGCCTTACGCAGATAATCCTCCACCTTGTAGACCGGGATGATAATGCTCACGGCAGGTGTCCGGTTCAGTGGTTTCTCCCTCCTTTTTGGGGTTCGCCGTCCGGCAGGACGGGCGGGAAGACAGGCTCTCGAGCGGCTCTTTGCGGATAGCCGCGGCCTATGTAACGGGTGACGCCCCGCGTACAGCGCCGGATGTTCCCCAGAAAGCCCCGGTAAGAGCCCACAGCCTTGTGATAGCGGTAAATCGTCAGCCAGGAAGCGGTGATGCAGCGGCGGGCGTAATAGTTGAAGCTGCCCTTGTAGGTTTCATAAGCGTGTTCGCTTTCCAGAAAATCCCGCAGTATGCCGAGAGAGACGACGTAATCGTTGACCCGGCGCTTGTGGCCGTTTATGGCCATGATGCTGCCCGGATGCTTGGTGTAGAGATAAAGCGGCTTTTTGAGAATCACAATCCGTTCGGCGTAATAAAACAGCCGTGGAGTAGTGGCGATGTCCTCATAGCAGATGGAGGGAATCTCGATGCCGTGCCCGGTGAAAAGCGAGCGGCGGAAGAGCTTGTTCCAGAAGTAGAAGTGCAGGGAGGTGTCGCGCAGGAGCAATCGCAGCGCGGCCGTTCTGTCCAGCACGCAGGAACGGTGCGCCAGCGGGCAGGGGAGTCTGCGGCCGCTTTCTGCATAGGCAAGGTAATAATTGCAGCAGACGATGTCGGCGTTCTGCGCCGCGGCAGCGGTGTAAAGCTCCTCGAGAAAGGTGGGAAGGTAGGCGTCGTCGCTGTCGAGAAAAGCGAGGTATTCGCCGCGGGCAATCCGGATAGCGGCATTGCGTGCGGCTGATTGTCCGGCGTTTTCCTGATCGATCACTGTGAGCCTGGAGTGCTCCCGCGCATAGGACCGGAGAATGTCGGGACTTGCGTCGGTGGAGCCGTCGTTGACGGCGATCACCTCAAAATCCTCAAAAGTTTGGGTGAAAACAGAATTTAAAGTAGCTTCAAGAAAGGATTCCACGTTATAAACGGGGATAATCACGCTGATTTTGGGCGCGTTTTGCACAAGATCGCTCCTTCCCTCTGAACAGGAAGCAAGCCGGCCTGCCGGTCAGCGGGTCGCCAGCTCTTCGGTATCTTTTTGTTTGGCCAGACGCGAAAAAGGCGCGGTCAGCAGAATGTTGCCGTAGAAGGTGATAATGCGCCACAAGAGAACGGCCGATTTGACGTATTGGTCGGAGAAAAGGCTGCTGAAAAAGCCGATGAAGCTGACCTCGGAGGCGCCCGCCGCGCCCGGCAGGGGAATAAAGCAGGAAGCCATGGTCACGAAGGCTTGAGAACAGATCATATCGACCGCGGGGGCCTCGCTGAGGTTGAAGGAACGGTAGATGCAGTAGGGGATGATGAACATCGCCGTCAGCTGAATGGCGGTGCAGACGTAGGATTCGAGCAGCAGCCGGCGGTTTTTGTAAAGTTCTCGATTGCTGTCGTGAAAATAGGAAAGCTGGGATTCGAGCCCCTCGATTCTTTCCTCGGGATTTTTGATAAAGTGCAGCTTGGCGAGCAGCTTGAATGCGAAGGTGATGATGACGTGGGTAAATTTCCGGTTGAAGGAGAAGACCAGCAGCGCGACGATGACAAACGCCTGCGAGGCGAAGCCGAACACGGCGAACCCCCACATGACGCCGCTGAGCTGGGTATCAAAATAATTGAAGCGCAGCATCATGGCGATGGCGCTGTAAGAGACGATGGTGGTCTGATAGACAAGGAATTTCTGCACCAGGGCGGAGGTGGAGACGCCGGGACTGACCCCCTGCTTGGACATCACATAGACCTGCATGGGCTGGCCGCCGGTGGAGAAGGGGGTGATGGCGCTGAAAAACTGGCCGACCATGGAGGATTTGACGGCGTCGCGTATGCGGTAACCGGGATGGGAATTGCGCGTGAAAATATAAATCATGTAGGCGTCGATTGCCAAATTCAACAGATGGCAGACAACCGCCATTGCAAGCCAGCCGTATTGTAAATCCTTAGCGTTTCTGAGAAGATCGGCGAGGCCGTTTTCGGAAACGCAGAAGTATAAAAGCATTCCGAGTGAAAGCACCAGAACGACCAGATTAAATATTGTTTTTCCGCTGACCTTTTTCTTCATAGAAACCTCCCCAACGGCCGAAGAACCGGATACGCGCCCATCCCCGATATAAGGTGCCTCCCTGAGCCGTGGATATACGGGCATGAAAAAGAGGACCGTCTGCAAAGACCGTCTCTATCATGATACAGCGAAATGGTCAAAAGTCAAGAAAAAGGACGGATTTTTGATCCGGCGGACCGAAAAAATCGATTCACAACGGGAATACATGACATGCGCCGCGCCGGGAGGGCGGTGGGCGGGACGGGACGCAGACGGTGTAAGCGAAAGAGGATGCCGTCCCTGCCGAAACGAAAGTCGGGCCGCAACGGGATGGACGCAAAAGGGGCCGACGTCTCCGCCGGCCCGCAAAGAAGGGCTTCCTTCTGCTTGATTCGGGAATGCATATCAAAAGAACTTTCCGTCCCATACGGCGCCGGTACCCCGCGAAAAGGAGAAAACAGGCTTATTCCTGCGGCTGTTCGGCGGACGTCCCCTCCGATGAGGCGGATTCCGCGGGAGGAGCGGTACTCTCCGGCGGGGCGGTGCTTTCCTGCGAAGAGGAGCTTTCCGGTGAGGAGGAACTCTCCGGGACGCTGGAGCTTGACGGCGGGGCGGGCGTGGGACCAACCTTGACAACGCCCTGTACCTCGCGGTAGTAGGAGTTGTGGATGGCCTCAGTTTTGACCAGAACGCCGTTTTTATAGAAATAGCGCTCGCCGGTCGTCTTGTAGCCCTTGCGGGACTGAACGTAGACCTGAGATTCGCCGGGCTTGAGGTTGTTGTCGGTCACGTATTTGGTCTGTGGGGCGGGGATCACTTCGGTAATGCGTGATTTGACCTCTATGTTGTCGTAATCATCGGGACGGCAGCCATAGATTTCACAGGTCAGCTTCGTGCCGGTCATATAGGCCACAATGTAAACGGGATACTCCAGGTCGTTTCGGAATTTATAATCGAGCGCGCCGTAGCTGACGGTGGCGTCCTGGCCGTCGGGCACATAGCCGGGCGCCCACAGGTGGTTGTAGCGCTCGGTGGTGGTCATGCCGGCGCGCAGCGCGGCGCCGTAGATGGTGGAGGCCGCCTGACAGATGCCGCCTCCGTAATTTTGAATCAGCCGTCCGCCGGAGATGACGCCGGCTTTTCGGTAGCCGAGCTTGCCGGTGGTGGAATCGCCGGTGGAGCCGTTGAAGGAGAAACGCTCGCCCGGCTGGATAATCTGACCGTTGGCGGAGGCCATCGCAAGAGACATGTTGTGGTTGGCGTCGAGCGTGTTGATGGAAACCGAGCTGCACGAGCCGAGCAGCTGGGTCCGCTTTTTCAGGTCTTCGACCGTGACGGCGTATTCGGTCACACGGCTGGGAATCTCAATGGCGCCGGTGTTTTTTTTGCGCAGAAGATCGCGCAGCTCCTCGTAGAGCTTGTCTTCCTCCACAGCCAGGCCGAGGGAACCCTCCGAGTAGGTGAACTTTTCGGCCGCCAGGGGCTCAAAAGAAAGGATTTCGGCGTCCTTAGCCTCGATGGTGACGTCGTCCGCGATCTTTTTGGCCGCGGCGCGGATGGAGCTCTCCTCCAGAGCGGGCGTGATTTCAAATTCGACCGGATCGGTCCGGAGGGCTTTTACCTGCTCGTAGCGCTCGTCCCGGTCGCCCTCGCGGGCGACGGCGTAGGCTTCGTCGAGCACGTCGTCGATGTCGTAAGTGAAGGTGAAATCGTCGGTGGTGAGACGGCGCTCCTCCTTTTCCAAGGTGAGCTTGATGTCGATCTTTTCACGCAGAGAGGGAGCGAGCTCTTCGAGCAGCTCTTTGGCTTCTTCGCGCGTTTTGCCGCCGAGGTCCTGTCCGGCGACGAGCACGCCGTGATAGAAGGTGTCGACGTCGAGCGCGGCGTCCCGCTCGGCGATGGCCTGTTCCTCGGCCCGCACGCGTTCCACATGCTGCTGGTAGAGCACGGCGGTGGTAATGCCCGCTGCGGCGACGACGAGGACCGAAATGGTGATGATCCAGATGAGGGCCCGCTTGCTGAGTTTCCGCTTACGGGGTGCGGGCGTCTGAGAATTTTGATTTGGCATGGTTTCCCACGCTCCTCTCCAGAGATTGCCGTCTTTTTTCCTTTTCATCATACAACGGGCATTTTGGAAAGTAAAGTTACAGCTTTATTACGATTTGCACCGCCGCGGCGCAGTTTCAGACGCAATAGAGAGATCAGGGAAGCCGCGGCGGAGAATGCTTGACAAATGAAACGGCGTCTGCTAGGATAGAGACGCTTTGATAATCAAACCATTTTACCGACGAAAGGACTGGGAAAGCATGGCCGTCCGCATTGTCACTGACAGTACCTGTGATTTGTCCGCTGAGGAAGTGAAGCGCCTGGGCGTGGATATCATCCCGCTCAAGGTGTTGTTTGGAGAGACCGAATATATCGACGGGGTGGACCTGACCGCTCCGCAGTTTTACAAGATGCTGGCGCAGCAGCAGGAGCTGCCGAAAACGAGCCAGGTGCCGCCGCAGACCTTTTTGCAGCTGTGCGCGCAGTGCCTGAGGGCGGAAGACGAGGTGGTGATCCTCACCATTTCGTCGACGCTGAGCGGGACCTATCAATCGGCCCTGATGGCCAAGGAGCAGCTTGGGAGCGACAAAATTCATGTAGTTGATTCGCGGCAGGTCACCGCCTCCCTCGCCATCCTTGTGCGCTATGCCGCGCGCTTGCGCGACGAGGGCCGCTCGGCGGAGCAGATTGCTGCGGCGCTGGAGCGCAAACGGGAAAAGGCGCGCCTTTACGCCGTGGTGGACACCCTCAAATATCTGCGGATGGGCGGCCGCCTCTCCGCCACCGTGGCTGTGGCGGGCAGCGTGCTGGGCATCAAGCCCATCCTCTCCGTCAAGGACGGCAGCCTCGCTATGGAGGGAAAGGCACGCGGCTTTGCGACGGCCTGCGAGCGGGTTTCCCACATCTTCCTGGCCGACGACGTCGATCGCCGGATGCCGATGTGCTTTGTGCATTCCGATGCGCCTGACAAGGCCCGCATGCTTCAGAAACTCTGCCGGGAGGATATAAAAGGCAGGGAAGAGCTCACCGTGGAGGTAGGTCCCGTGGTCGGCACCCACGCGGGTCCCGGGTGCGCGGGCGTGGCGTATTTTGTAAAGTAGAGGGAAATCTGTCTTTCTTTCCCTTGGTCTAATCGAGGATTTCGTGTTAATTGAATAAATTTTTTCTCTTTTTTGTGCTGTTTGAGCACGAAGAACGCGCGTACAGACGCCTTTTTACTTGAACCTTGTCGAAAGGGATGGTATAATAGCCGCAAGACGGCTTTGATGCCATCCCGTTTTTCTTGCCTTCCCAAAGGCGGGACCGCGAGAAAGCACGCGAGGGGGAACGTTGCACGTGACGGCCATAGAATTGACGAATCTTTATAAATACTTCGGCAAGACGCCTGCCCTGCTGGAAGCCAACCTGACGGTGGACGAGGGGGAGTTTTTCGGCTTTGTGGGGCCGAACGGTTCTGGAAAATCGACCACGCTGCGCATCCTGATGCACTATCTGAAGCCTTCGAGCGGCAGCGCCCGGATTTTTGGAATGGACTGTATCAAAAAGAGCGTGCAGATTAAGCGGATGGTCGGCTATGTGCCGAGCGACCTCGACTTCGGCCTGAATATGAAGGCCATCGACGTCATCCTCACGGCGGCCAAGCTGCGCAAAAACGTTGACCGTGCGGCCATCCACGAGCTGTGCGAGCTCTTTGAGGTGGAGGAAAACCGCTATGTGTCCAAGATGTCCCTGGGCAACCGCAAGAAGATCGCGCTGGTGCTCGCGCTGTACGCCAGGCCGCGCCTGTTGCTGTTAGACGAGGCGACGGTAGGATTAGACCCGGTGGTGCGCCGGCGGTTCTGCGACTATCTGCGGGAGGAAAACAAAAAGGGGACCACCGTCTTTTTCAGCACCCACAACATGAACGAGGTACAGGATCTGTGCGGACGCATGGCGGTCATCCGCAAGGGCTCCATTCTGGAGACGACGCCGCTGACCGATCTGAGCTCAGACGCTTCCCGACGCGTGAGTATCCGCACCGACGACGATCTCAGCGCCCTGTTCGCCCTGTTCGGGATTAAGCATGTGCGCGCTTCCAACGGCTATCTGACCTTCCGTTTCGCCCATCCGATTGACCGTCTGATCCAGGCGCTGGCGAATTACCACATTGACGATCTGCAGATCGGCCGGCCTTCCCTGGAGGACGCCATCGTTCACTTTTATGAGAAGGAAGCGGAAAAGGAGAAGGAGGCGGGCTTGCAATGACACCCTGGTTTCATCTGACGCTGATCGGCAAGGACCTCAAGGATAAGCTTTTGGGCCTGCTGTTCACCGTCTGCGTGATGGGCTTTGTCCTGACGTTGGGACTGATGTTTTACCCTCAGGTCGCGGCGAGCGGCATAGGAAACATCATCAGCGAAATGCTGGAGGCCTTCCCGGAGGAGATTCTGGAGCGCTTCTATTTGAACTCCATCCCGGACTTTTCCTCTTTTTCGGTCTATTTCTCGGTGCTGATGCCGGTCATTTTTATGGCGATGTGCATCTATGCCTGCTATTTGGGCGCCTCCTCCACCGTACGGGACGAGAGCAATCACAATGCCGTGCTTTATTTTTCCCA
>CABSLJ010000095.1 GCA_902478455.1 uncultured Oscillospiraceae bacterium
CTGCTGGACGGTGCTTTGTTTGTCCTCCCAGACATAAAGGCCTTCCTCTTTGCCGCTGGAAATCCGGAGTGTCAGATTGGAAAGCCCCTTTTCGTTGACGGCGGCCAGGAGGGTGGTCAGGTAGCCCAGTTCCCGTGTGGGATTTGAGCCGTCAAAGATACTGGTGATTTCCGCGCTCCGGCCGTCCTCCAAGGTATGGAAAAAGATGGAGCTGTTCTCGTCAGGCGTAATTTTGCAATAGCTGGAAGACAGCATGTCCGTCTTTGCCGAAAATGCCCCTTTCTTAGAAATCCCGGCCGTTGCCGGGGACGAAGAGCCATTGCTGCACCCTGCCAAAGAAGCGGATAACAGCAGGGAAAGGAAACCGGCAACCCAAATCTTCAAAGAACTCCCTCCATTCTGAGTCGATCTATATTTTTTTGTTTTCTAGGATCATCCTATCAAATCAAACAGTGTAACGTCAAGCCTCCCGGAGCCAGTATTTGCGGTCAAGGGTGCGGTACTGCACCGCTTCGGCGACGTGTGCAGCCTCGATCTGCGGCGAGCCCTCCAGGTCGGCGATGGTGCGCGCCACCTTGAGGATGCGGTCGTAGGCCCGGGCGGACAGGCCGGTCTTCTCGAAAACCGCCTTCAGGAGCGCGGAGGCCTCGCTTTTCAGGGCGCAGACCTCACGCAGCAGAGCGGGACCCAGCCGCGCGTTGCAGGCGATGTCCACGCCGCGGTAGCGCTCCCGCTGGAGGGCGCGGGCGGCTTCCACGCGCTTCCGGATGGCTGCGGAGGGCTCGGCGTCGGCGGAGCCCGAGAGGGCCTCAAAATCCACCGGCGGCACCTCGATGTGCAGGTCCAGGCGGTCGAGCAGGGGCCCGGAGATGCGGGAGAGGTATTTGGAGACGCTTTTGGGCGGGCAGGTGCACGGGCGGACGGGGTGCCCGTAGTAGCCGCAGGGGCAGGGATTCATGGCGGCGACCACCATGGTCGAGCAGGGATAGGTCAGCGTCCCGCTGACGCGCGAGATGGTGACCGTTCCGTCTTCCACAGGCTGACGCAGCACTTCCATGGCGCTGCGGGAGAACTCGGGCAGCTCATCAAGAAACAGCACGCCGTTGTGCGCCAGGGAAATTTCGCCCGGTCTGGGAAGTCTGCCGCCGCCGGAAAGGCCCGCAGGGGAGATGGTGTGATGGGGAGAGCGGAAGGGGCGCGTGTTCAAAAAGGGGACATCCGGGGGGAGATGCCCGGCAATGGAATGAATCTTGGTGGTTTCGAGCGCCTCCTCAAAGCTCATGGTGGGCAGAATGGAGGGCAGCCGCTTGGCGAGCATGCTTTTCCCCGAACCGGGCGGACCGATCAGCAGCACGTTGTGTCCGCCGGCCGCAGCGATTTCCAGCGCCCGCTTGGCCTCCTCCTGCCCGCGCACCTGGGAAAAGTCGTAAAGCGTGGAAGGGAGCGGCGCGTCCGGCAGGCCGCCCGGCAAGGGGGAAAGCCTCGCTTCCCCTTTAAGATGGGAGAGCAGATCCTCCAGCCGGGTGACGGGATAAATCTCCAATCCTTCCGCCACTGCTGCCTCCCGCGCGTTGGCGGCGGGGACGAAAAAGCGCCGGAAGCCCCGCTTTTTCGCCTCGAGCGCCATGGCGAGCAGGCCGTGCATCGGCCGGACTTCGCCCGAAAGGGACAGCTCACCGGCGAACGCGCAGTCGTTCAACTCGCAGGAAAGCTGCCCGGAGGCGAGCAGCAGGGAAAGCAGGACGGGGAGATCGTAGATCGGCCCCTCCTTGCGCACGTCGGCCGGGGCGAGATTGAGAATGATATGGCCGACGGGAAAATCAAACCCGCAGTTTTTGAGTGCAGCGCGCACCCGCTCGCGCGATTCCTTGACGGCCTGGTCGGGCAGGCCGACGAGATCAAAGGCGGGCAGCCCGCTCGAAAGGGAGGCCTCCACCTCCACCGGAAAGGCGTCTATGCCCAAAAGTCCCATGCTGTGCACCAGAGAGATCATACCGCATCGCCTCCCAATCCCGTAGAAACATGCTATTTACTTTTCATTATACCGCTTGCAGAACGTCCGGGGGGATTTGTGAAGCAATATCACGGGTATGGTCCCAAAAAGACCGGGAATACAGGATGCTTTTTTTCCGGCGAACGTCTGCAAACGGAGAGCGGAAAGGGAGATTGCATTTGCACTGCCTTGCTGATATAATGGGACTGCATCCTCCTCTTTACGGCCGCCCGGCGGCTGCTTTTTTGCGTATGGGGGAGCCGACCGGGTAAGCCGGTCGGAGGCGGGAAAGCGTGCGGCAGCGAGCTTTCCCGGCAGGCTGTGGTCCGGGTCCGGCGCAGGAAAATGTTTATGAGGGAAAGGGAAGCAGAAAATGACGCTGATCAAAGACAGGAGTTTTTACCGCCAGCTTGCCAGAATCGCGCTTCCGCTTGCGCTGCAAAACATCATCACCGTGGGCGTGTCTATGACCGACACCGTCATGCTCGGCCAGCTCGGAGAGACGGCTATCTCGGCCTCCTCACTGGCCAATCAGCCCTATTTTATTTTTTACCTGATGCTTTGCGGACTTTCGGGCGGCAGCATCGTGCTGACGGCCCAATACTGGGGCAAGCAGGACACCGCTTCCATCAGCAAGGTGACGGGAATCGCGCTGCGCTTTTCCATCCTTCTGGCCGCCGCGGTGGTGCTCCTCTGTCAGCTTTTTCCCGAGGAGATCATGGGCTTTTACACCAACGAGCCCGACGTCGTGACCGAAGGGGTCAAATATCTGCGGATCGTCTCCTTTTCCTACCTGCTCAGCGCGGTGACGGTCATCTATCTGTGCGTGATGCGCAGCGTCGAGCGGGTGAAGATTTCGCTTGCTTCGAGCATCGTGGCCTTTGTGACCAACGTCGGACTCAACGCCGTGCTCATCTTTGGACTCGGACCGGCTCCCGCGCTCGGCGTGGAGGGAGCCGCCATCGCCACCCTTTCGGCGCGCGTGGCCGAATTTCTCATCGTGATGATCTACGCGGCTGTGCAGAACAAAAAATGGTTTCACTTGAAACTCTCCTATCTGGTCCGGGCCGACGGCGGCCTGCTGCGCGACTTCTTCCGCTACAGCACGCCGGTGCTGCTGGGAGAGACCTGCTGGGGCGTGGGAATCTCCATGCAGGCGGCCGTCATCGGCAACCTGGGCAACTCGGCTTCCGCGGCGGCCAATATCGTCGGCGTGGTGCAGAAGCTGACCACGGTGCTCATCTTCGGCGTGTGCGACGCGACGACGGTCATCGTCGGCAAGCTCATCGGCGCGGGAAAAGAGGAGGAGGCCAGGGCGGCCGGCTCCACCCTGGTGCGGCTGAGCGCCCTGCTGGGCGTTTTTTCGGCGGCGCTGGCGCTGCTCATCGGAAACGGAGCGATGTCCGCCGGACTGTTTGACATGGAGAACCAAACCGCCGAGTACGTTCACATCATGCTTTACGGCACCGCTGCCTTCGTCTTTTTGCAGTCGTTCAACGCCACGACCATCGTGGGCATCATGCGCGGCGGCGGGGATACGCGCGCGGCCTTCTTAATGGACGCTCTGACCATGTGGCTGATCTCCCTGCCGGTGGGCCTGCTGGCGGGTTATGTGTTTCACATCCCCGCGCCCTTCGTGCAGATTTTGATGATCAGCGACGAATTTGTCAAGTTTTTTATCTGTATCTGGCGTTTTAAGAGCATGAAATGGCTCACAAATGTGACGCGATAGGCTTGTTCTGCATTATACCTAAAATTTCGTTGACAAAAATCCGATAATCGGTTATGATACAGAAAGATGCTGATTATCAAATCTTGAGGTGGTAGGATTGGGAATCCCCGGGCAGGATGTGGATTTGCAGCATCTTACCGACGAAGCGCTTTCCGCGTTGGTGAAGGAAGACAGCGAGGCGGCCTTCTGTGAGCTGCTTGCCAGATATCTTCCCTTTATCCGCAAGAAGGCGGGCGCCTATGGCTGGGCCGGACTGGAGCCGGACGATCTCAGCCAGGAGGCTTCCATGGGCCTTTTGAGCGCGGCAAAAAGCTACAATCCGGACGCCGGGGCCTCCTTTCGTACCTATGCGGCGGTCTGCATGGAACGCAGACTTTTTTCGGCTTATAAAATTGCGACCCGGCAAAAGCACATTCCCCTGAACCAGTACGTCTCCTTAAACGATTCGGCCGGCGGACAGAATGCCGGCATTGACCTCCCTTCCGACCGGATGGCGGATCCGGAAGAGCTTCTCATTGGCCGCGAGGATTTAGAACGCATGGAGCGGCGCATCGAAGAAACATTGTCAGGCTTGGAAAAAAACGTGCTTTCCTATTATCTCGGCGGGGCCTCTTATGAAGAGATCGCCCGCGCGCTTCATATTTCAGAAAAAGCTGTGGATAACGCCCTGCAGCGCGTGCGCTGCAAACTGAGGAAAACCGTGTCCTGACTTTTCTTTGTTTCCCTTCGGCGCGTAGCCGTTCCATATGCCCCGGTAGCTTAACTTGTAGAGCGTTGGTCACCAAAGGCGACGGTGCGAATCCGTCCAAGGGCAAATATCTTTATCCAAAGCGAGGTATATCAAATGTACGAAGACAAGACTCTCATCTGCAAGGAATGCGGCAATGAATTCGTTTTCACTGCCGGCGAGCAGGAATTCTATGCTTCCAAGGGCTTTGTGAATGAGCCCCAGAGATGCAAGGCCTGCCGCGACGCCCGCAAGAACGCTGCGAAGCCCGAGCGCGAGATGTTCACCGCTGTGTGCGCCTCCTGCGGTCAGGAAGCAAAGGTTCCCTTCAAGCCCCGTGAAGACCGTCCTGTTTATTGCAGCGATTGTTTTGCGAAGATGAGGGAAGAATAAGGATATTCGTCCGCGTCAATCAGAAGCGCCCCGGAATCCCGGGGCGCTTTTTCCTGTCTGCCGCTCAGGTTTTATGGTTGTGCCTTTTTGACCGGCCGGAAAATAAATTTCATCCGGACAGATTGCTCCGCAGCGTATTGCATTAGCGGGAAAGGGAGATTATAATAAAGCAGATGAAGCGCAATCCGCTTTCCGTTTCTTCTCTTCGCCGCTCCGATTGGCCTCGGAGCGCGGCGCGGCCGCAGGCGGAGAAAAAGGGACGGACGGCAGGAAGTTTCAAACACAGGAGGTATAGTAAATGGCTACCGTGACCAAAGACACCATCATCGGCGACATTCTCGACATGGACCGCACCACCGCGCCCTATTTTTTGGAGATGGGCATGCACTGCCTGGGCTCGGAGATGTGTATAAGAGACAGGGCATGCACTGCCTGGGCTGCCCGTCGTCCCGCGGCGAATCCCTCGAGCAGGCCTGCATGATCCACGGCGTGGATGTGCAGGAGTTGGTCGACAAGCTCAACAAGCACATGGAAAACAAGTAGGATTCCCAAAAAGAAGACGGCCGCCCGGCTGGCGCATAGCGTCGGGCGGCCGTCTTACATAGAAAGAAATCTATTCCGATGGCGCTGCGCCGTCTTTTTGAAAGAATCCTGGGAGGATGAAGCAATATGGGGAGACCCTTGTTCCAGCTCAATGAGCGGCTCGAGCGCTGCGCCGAGCTGGTGCGCCCCGGCGCCCTTCTGGCGGACGTCGGCACCGATCACGCCTATCTCCCCGTCTGGCTGGCCAGGCGGAGAAAGATCGTCCACGCCCTGGCGCTCGACCTGCGGGAGGCGCCGTTGGCCCGGGCCAAGGAGCACATCGCCTCCTACCGGGTGGAAGACCTGGTGGAAACCCGCTTATCTGACGGCCTCTCCGCCGTACAGCCGGAAGAAGCCGAGGACATTGTAATCGCCGGGATGGGGGGCGAGCTGATCGCTCAAATCCTTTCCCGCACGCCCTGGTTAAAGGACAAAAGCAAACGTCTGATTCTCCAGCCGATGACCGCGGCGCGCGAACTGCGCCTTTTCCTCGCGGAAGAGGGCTTTGCGATTGTGGAAGAATGGGCGGTGCGCTCGCAGGGGAGGGTGTACGCCGTGCAGCGGGTGGAATACACCGGCAGACGGGAGGAGGGGTCTCTTTTATACCCTTATCTCGGCGGGCTGGAACACCGGCCGGATGCGCTGGCGCGGGAATACGCGGCGCGGGAATGCACCCATCTGGAAAACCAGATCAAGGGGCTCACGCACAGGGGAAAGACAGAGGAGGCCGCCTGCCTGCAGAAAGCGGCGGCCGCCTTAAAGAAATGGATTGGAGGAAAGACGCAATGACAACCGCGGGAGACATCTACCGTTACATCGACGCCTTCGCCCCCTTTTCCTCGGCGATGGATTTTGACAACCCCGGCCTGCTGGTCGGCGGTCCGCAGACGCCGGTGACGGCCGCCGTCGTCGCGCTCGATATCACGCCCGAGGTGGTGGAAGAGGCGGCCGGACTGGGGGCCGAACTGATTATCAGTCATCATCCGGTCATCTTTCATCCGCTCAAGCGCCTGGAGGCGGAAAGCGCGCCCTATCTGCTCGCCAGCCGGGGGATTGCGGCGATCTGCGCCCATACAAATTACGATATGGCGCCCGGCGGCGTCAACGACTGCCTTGCGGCGGCGCTGGGGCTGCGCTCGGTGCGCCCGCTGGCGCTCTACAAGCAAACGCCGTGGTATCAGGTGACCGTCTTTGCCCCGAAGGACTATGGAGACGCCGTCCGGCAGGCGATGGCCTCCGCCGGCGCGGGGCGCCTGGGCGCTTACGACGGCTTCTCCTTTACCGCCGAGGGGATCGGCCGTTTCACGCCCGACTCCGCTGCGCAGCCCTTCCTCGGCGCATCGGGGAAGGAAGCGGTCGTTGCGGAGGAGAGGATCGAAGCGCTGTGCGCGCCTGCGTCTCTGCAGGCGGTGCTTTCGGCCATGCGACAGGCGCATCCCTACGAGGAGCCCGCCTTTTCGGTGACGCGCAACCATGCGGTGCACACTGATTTCCCCGAGGCGCTCATCGGCGAGCTGGAAACCCCGCTTTCCCCGCGCGCCTTTGCCGGGCACGTCAAGCGCGCCCTCGGCTGCGAGGGCGTGAGCGCGGCCTACGGCGGCGAAGAGGTGCGCTCGGTGGCTCTTTGCGGCGGCGCGGGCGGGGACAGTCTGTCCGCCGCGCTGAAGCGGGCCGACGCCTATGTCACCGGCGAGGTCAGGCATCACGAATGGTTGCTTGCCGCGCAGATGGGAAAAACGTTGGTCTGCGCCGGGCATTTCAAAACGGAGGACGTGGCGATGGAGCCCCTGCGCAGACGGCTGAGCGAACGCTTTCCCGAAGTGCGCTTTGTCAAATCGGCCTCCTGCGCCGACCCGGTTCACTTTATCTGAGAGCGGGGAGCACAGGCGCGAAGGCTTCCGGGCGTTCCGGAACCGGAAAAGAAAAAAGCGGTGCGCTGGCCGCCCGCTGGATCGGAATCAATGGAGGAAACCCATGGCACTCGACGGCGCTTTTTTGAGACATATCGCAAAAGAATTGGAGAAGGCGGTCGGCGCAAAGGTGGACAAGGTCTACCAGCCCAACCGCGAAGAGCTGGTGCTTTCCCTGAGAACGAGGGAGGAGGCGTTGCGCCTACTGCTGTCGGCGCGGGCCAACAGTCCCCGCGTGCATTTTACCCGCTTCGCGCCGGAAAACCCGGCCGTTCCGCCCATGCTTTGCATGCTGCTGCGCAAACGGCTGGCAGGAGCGCGGCTTGCGCACATCCGTCAAACAGGGCTCGAGCGTGCGCTTGCGCTGGAATTTGACGCCGTCAACGAGCTCGGCGACCGCGTCAGCCTTTCCCTGATCATCGAGATCATGGGCAGACACAGCAACGTTGTATTTGTGGACGGCGAAGGCGTCATTCTGGACGCACTCAAGCGGGTGGACGCCGGGATGTCCTCTCAGCGTCTGGTACTGCCCGGGCTGCGTTATGAAGCGCCGCCTGCGCAGGATAAGCTGTGCATGCTGGAGATTCCGCCCGAACGGGTTGTGGAACTGCTGGACGCGTGCGAAAAACGGGCCGAACTTTCCAAGGCGCTTCTGGGGGCGCTGCAGGGCGTGTCCCCGGTGGTCTGCCGCGAGCTGCAATACCGGGCGGGGAATGGAGCCGAGCTCTTTACCGGCGCGCTGGACGGAACGTCCAAAGAACGACTGTACGCCGCCCTGGAGGAGCTGTTCCAGACGGTGCGCGCCGTCTCAGGCAGACCGTATGGCGTTGCAGACGGTCGGGGAAAACCGGTCGACTTTTCCTTCCTGCCCATCCGGCAATACGGCGAAGCGGGGAACTGCGTCCGTTACGAGAGTTTTTCCGAGCTTTTGGACGCCTTTTATGCGCAGAAGGACAGCGTCGAGCGGATGCGGGTGCGCTCGCAGGACCTGTTAAAGGTGCTCACAACCGCTTCCGAACGCCTGTCCCGTAAGATCGGACATCAGAAGGAGGAGCTGAAGCAGTGCGCCGAGCGGGACAAGCTGCGTATGTTCGGCGACCTGTTGAGCGCCAACCTTTACCGGGTGGAAAAAGGTCTGCCCTTTGCCGATCTGGAGAATTTCTACGAGGAGGGACAGCCGCTTATCCGCGTGCCGCTCGACCCGTCGCTGACCGCCGCGCAGAACGCGCAGAAATACTACAAGGAATACCGCAAGGCCCGCACCGCCGAAGAGATGCTGACCGTCCAGATTGATCAGGCGGAAAAGGAGCTGCTCTACCTGGATTCGGTTTTTGAGGCGCTGTCCCGGGCGACGGTGGAGCGGGAGCTTGCCGAAATCCGGGAGGAACTCAAAGAACAGGGATATCTGCGCGTTCAGCGGAGCAAACAGAAGGCGCCTCCCTTACTGGGGCCTCTGGAATACAGGACGTCGGACGGCTTTGCGCTGCTCGCCGGACGGAACAACCGGCAGAACGACCGGCTGACGCTCAGGCAGGCGGATAAGAACGACATTTGGTTCCATACCAAGAATATTCCGGGTTCGCATGTGATCCTTGTAACCGGCGGCAAGGAGCCGAGTGAGGAGGCCGTAATTGAGGCGGCCGAGCTGGCTGCGGCCCACAGCAAGGCCAAGCTGTCTTCTCAGGTTCCGGTCGACTACACCCGCGTGCGCAATGTTTTCAAGCCGCAGGGCGCGCGTCCGGGAATGGTCAACTATGTCAAATATCAGACGGTGTACGTCACCCCGCATGAGCCTGGCGGCGATTCAAACGGCGCTTAGAGGCGGTAAAATCAAGTGCTGTTTTCGGTTGCCGGCAATTTTTCTTTCCCAGAAGGAGAAACCAAGCAAAAAAAGAAAAAAATTTGAAAAAACCCTTGCCAAACGAGCCAGGATATGATATTATAACAAAGCTCCGATTTGGACATGGGGGTATAGCTCAGCTGGGAGAGCGCTTGAATGGCATTCAAGAGGTCAG
>CABSLJ010000096.1 GCA_902478455.1 uncultured Oscillospiraceae bacterium
CTCTCTATTCGTCGGCAGCGTCAGATGTGTATAAGAGACAGGATCAAACCAGTATTCAAACCGGCCGGAATCGGTCAGCGACGGCCGCAAGGTCATCATTGTTCCGGTTTTGTCGAACTGAACGCTGAAAACCCTGTCCCCGATTTTGAGTCGGTCGCGGGAAAGCGCCTCATAATCGTATTCAATAATGGTCATATCCAGCCAGGAGAAAAGGCTGTCGAAATTATAGCAGACCGAATCCTCGGAAAAATCGAGTTCCAGGGTGTAATAGGTTCCATTGTCTTCCTCCACCCTACTCCAGACCCGCTGAACCTTCTGGTGCAATTCGTTTTTTCCCGCCAGATGAACGCCCAAAAGCGCCAGGTAAATCAAGAGCGCAGCGCCCGCAATCGCCCCCAGCCAAATCCACCGCCGCTTTTTTCCGGACCGTGCGGGAACCGCTTCACGGGATGGTTCCCCCAACGGCGTCAAAGCGAGTCCGCATTGCTCACAAAGCTGCCGGCCGGTCTCGTCCAACTTGCCGCAGTTCGGACAGACCTTTTCTTCAGTTGTTGCCATTTCCTCAAACCCCTTCTTATTGTAATATGGCATGCGAATCGGGGTTATTTTATCACAGTTTCTATCAAAATCAATGATATGTGAATAACTTCCAAGCGGTCGGGCAGCACAGCAGCTTCCTCTTCGCGTCTCTTGGACCAAACCAACCGGCCGTATCCTTTGGCGATACGGCCGGTTGGTTTGCCGGACTTGCAAGCACGCCTGCGCTTTCATTGCTTTGGCGGGTTTTCCCCTTTGGCCGCGCGACCGACCGCCTCATAGGCTCCATTGGAGGCAAGAGAGACGATCGCCGCGTTGAGGGGAATCAGCGCCCAAACCGTCCAGGGCTGTGCAAAGCCGCCCGTCGCCGCCGTTGCGCCGAACAGCAGCGGCACGGCGATGAGATAGGAAAGCCATTGGGTCGGCAGCTTTTTGAAAATGTTCTTTAAGAACTGCGTCAACACGCCTGTTGCCAGCGCGCAGCCGGAAAAGGTTACAAGGGTTTCCCAAGTGAAAAAGTCATTCATATGTTACACTCCTATTGCTTTAAAATTCCCCTTGCCAAGCAGGGAGATAAAAGATATACTGTAAGCGAGGTGATTCAGGTGTTGGACGAAAAAGATTTACAGGCGATTGCGCAGTTGATGGAACAGCAGGAGAAAAGAATCATGAACGGCGTTCAGGCAATCATAGAAAGCGATGTTAAAAAGGATATTAAGACCTTAGCCGAAGGTCACGCGCAGATTCTTGAGCGGCTACCCGAAGCGGAAGAGCAGGCCGAACTTAAAAGCCGCGTAAGAATTCTTGAACGCGTAGTTGTCGATCTTAGAAAAGAAGTAGAAGACCTCAAAAAAGCCAACTGAGTTTTCCCTCCCGTTTTGCATGGGAGGGAATTTTTTCATTTCTTTTCCAGGCCCGTAATCCTGGTCTCATGGTCGTTGAGACGCTGATCCTGTCTGTCGTTTTTGTCCCACAGTCGCCTGTGCGCCTCCCGGTCCGAGTCCTTCTGGCGGTCCAAATCCCTCGTCAGCCGTTCCATGGTCACCGTCAGCCGGGTGATGGCTGTATTGAGCCGGAGCAGCGGGGTCACGATTGTCCCCGCAAGCCCGGCCAGCACGACGATGACGCCTACCACCTGCCATTCCATTCTTCCTTCCGCCTTTCCGACAGCGCTTTTCTGCTTTTGCCTTACAATGGTGCTCTACTCCACCGCAAAAAGGGCCGTCTGTTTGTCCTCCAAAGAGCAAACAGACGGCCCTGAACGCAGGCTCAGCCAAATTTTATTTTCGGCGCATATTATTTTGGATCGGGCGCCAGAAAAACAGGCTGGAGCTGCTTTCCTGCGAGCGCCGCCTCCACGGCCGGGACAATGAGATCGAAGTGCGCCACAAGGGAGGTCGGCTTTTTCTGAGAATCATCCTGGGAGAGCGGGACAAAATAGTAGTGCTTCCGATTGAGAAGCCTGCCGATGTTCTGTGCCGACGCGCCGAGCGCGTCGTTGGTGGCGACGGCGAGCAGCACCGGACGCGCGCCGCGCAGATGGGATTTTGCTGCCATGGTGACGGGGGTATCGGTGATCCCGTTCGCCAGCTTTGCCAGAGTGTTGCCCGTGCAGGGGGCGATGAGCATGATGTCGGTCATCTTTTTAGGGCCGATGGGCTCGGCCTCCAGAATGCTGCGGATTACCTTGCGACCGCACATGGCTTCTATTTTTTCTATAAAATCGGCGGCCTTGCCAAACCGGGTATCGATGGAGCCGGCGTTGAAGGACATGATGGGCAGTACCTCATAGCCGGCGTCCAGCAGCGCCTGCATCTGAGGCAAAGCCCTGGAAAAGGTGCAAAAGGATCCGCACAGGGCGAATCCGACGGTGACGGCGCCCACGGTCATCCCTCCTCAATCATATTGTAAATGGTGGTCCTGATGATCTCTCCCGCCGCCTTCGGAGCCACCTTGCCCGGCAGGGAGAGCGCCTGAATGGAACGGATGCCCAGCCGCTGGGCGGAGTCAAAATCCACGCCGCCGGGCGCGGAGGCGAGGTCGATTACAATCGCGCCCGGCGCTGTTTTGGCGAGGACGTGCGCGTCAAACACCATCTGCGGGATGGTATTGAAGATCAGGTCAAAGCCGCTGTGGTCGGCGAGCCGTGCCGTCTGAACGGCGCGGCAGCCGAACAGCTCAATCCAGGCGAGGTCCTGCGCCTTGCGTGCGCTGACGGTCACGTCGGCTCCCAGACCGCGGAGCATGACGGCGAGCACCTTGCCGATGCGGCCAAAGCCGGTAACCAGACAGCGCGCGCCGTTTATGGTGCCGGGGAATTCCCGCATGGCGATTTCGATAGCCCCCTCGGCCGTAGGGACGGCGTTGCGCACGGCGAATTCCTCCCGCTCGAAATAGTCGCGCAAGTCCACCTTTCCCCAAAGATCGCTCGTCGGTACAAGTTTGCCCTTCATGCCGCAGAAGACGGTCTTCTCCTGCATAGAGGCGGCGAAATCGTCGTCCAGCGGAATGCGGGCCGCAGAGAAGGGCGCATTGAGCGTTTTTGCGTCGCGCGTGGCGGGCAGAGGCAGAATGACGTAGTCCCCCTTTTCGACCGCCTCTTGCCAGCCGACCTTTTCCACGCCGCCCGCGAATTCGGCCTTTTCAAAGCCGGCCGCATAGACGGTGTAGCCGTCCTGCGCGATGGCGTCGATCATTGCGACCTGTCGTTTGTCTCCCCCAATCACGCCGAAGCTGTTTATCTTTATCATAGTGTTACCCCCAAAGCCAATCTACATCAACATACTATGGGGCAGACTTCCAAGGTGTGCGGGAGCATTTTGCCGGATTCTCCGATTCCGATTTTTTCAGGGCTTGTCTGCCTCTCTTTTTTGCGCAAAGCGACCCGTTTCGGAAAAAAGAGGGCGGGAAAAAGAGGGCGGAAAACACGTCCTTTTCGGGTTATTCCGGCAGGATAAGCCAAACCGGCGGGGCGATCTTGTCCCGTTTTGTGCCACCTTTTTCCGCAAAAAAGGGACAGGAGGGAAATTTGTCCGGCCTTCCGGGCAAAAAAGTGTTTATTTTACACCCGTCCCGCAATATAATAGATATAGTTTGTTTTGGTAGGAGTGTTTCAGGCTTGAAAAACTGTGACGATATTTTAAGCAGGGTAAAAAGGATTCATTTCGTCGGGATCGGCGGGTCGGGCATGTGTCCGCTGGCCGAAATCCTGTATCACAAGGGGTTTTCGCTCTCCGGCTCGGACGTATTTGAATCGGATACGCTCGAACGGATCCGCGGCTACGGCTTCCCCATCTTCATGGGACACCGGGCGGAAAACGTCGAATGCGCCGAGCTTGTGGTGTACACCGCCGCCGTCAAGCAGGATAATCCCGAGCTCATGGCCGCGCACGAGCGCGGCATTCCGACGGTGGAGCGCTCGGTGCTGCTCGGCATGGTCACCAGGCGGTATGAGGACGCGGTGGCCGTCTCCGGCACGCATGGGAAGACCACCACCACCGCCATGCTGACGCAAGTTTTTCTGACGGCCGGAATGGACCCCACCGCCATCATCGGCGGCAAGTTGCCCCTGCTGGGCGGGAACAGCTGTGTGGGAAAATCCGATCTGATGGTGTGCGAGGCATGCGAGTATGTGGACACCTATCTCCAGCTGACGCCCGCGGTCTCCATCATTCTCAACATCGACGCCGACCACCTCGATTATTTCAAGAATCTGGAGAACATCATCCACTCCTTCCATCAGTTTGCCTCCCAGACCGAAAGATTGCTGGTGGTAAACGGCGACGACGAAAACACGAAAAAGGCCATCTCCGGCCTGGAAATCCCGGTCGTCACCTTCGGCATCGGAGAGAAAAACGACTATTTCGCAGCCGAGGTTGGCGAGGAAACAGGCGTGCGCGAGCACTTCGCGCTCATACACCATGGGGAAAAGCTGTGTGAGATTCACCTCAAGGTGCCCGGCCGCCACAACATCTGCAACGCCCTCGCCGCGGCCGCAGCCGCGCATCAGCTCGGCGCGCGGCCGGAGGACATCGCGCGCGGGCTGAGCGACTTCACCGGGGTGCACCGCCGGTTTGAAATTCTCGGCAAACCGGGCGGCGTCACGGTCGCCGATGATTTCGCCCATCATCCCACCGAGCTGACCGCCACGCTGACGGCCGCCATGGGCATGGGCTTTGAGCGGGTATGGGCCGTTTTCCAGCCGCACACCTACTCGCGCACCTATCTTCTGCTCGACGATTTCGCCCGCGCCCTCTCCATTCCCGACCGCGCAGTGCTTTCGGAAATTCTCGCTGTGCGGGAAACCAACACCTACCACATCTACGCCAAGGACCTGGCGGACAAGGTTCCCGGCTGCGTGTGGTTCACCACCTTTGAGGAAATCGCCGACTACATCGCTGGAAAGGCCGCACCCGGCGACCTCGTGCTGACCCTCGGCGGCGGCAACGTCTATCAGTGCGCCCACATGATTCTGGACCGGCTAAAAACGGCTCAGACCATAAAATAAATCTCTCCGGAAAACACAACGCCCACCGGCGCGGACCTGCTCCGTACCGATGGGCGTTGATTTTTACAGGGGTAGACTGTCAGTTGATCACAATGCCGAGCGCCGTCAGCAGATTGAGGGCGTCCGGAAAGGAAAAGCGCGCTTTTTTGAGCTTGTTGTTCTCGAGCGAGATGGCGTAATCCTTCGCCTCGCGAAAATCCGCGCCGGTGAGGTTGTTGTTGGAAAAAAGAGTTCCCTTGAGATTGGCGCCGGTAAACCGGCTCTCCGTCAGATCGCATTCATCGAAAAACGAGCCGCCGAGGTCGCAGAAGCTGAAATCCATGCGCTTGAGCCGCTGGTGAAAAAAGACGTTGTGCTTCAGGGTGCACGCCTCAAAGGAGAGAAACGGCAGGAAGGCGTTGCCGCTTTTCTGCAGCTCGGTCCAATTGACGCCGAGGAGGCTGCAGCGGACAAACCGATTGTTCTTGGCGTCGGTATAACGGAAGGAAACGCCGAGCGCCGTGCAGTCCTCAAAGGTACAATCATAAAAGGAGCAATGGGAAAGCTCTAAATTCTGAAAACGGCAGTGGGAAAACCGGCATTCCACAAACCTGCTGTCCTCCAGGCTTTCCCCCTGCAGGTCCAGCCGCCGGTATTCCTGATTTTCCAGCTGCTTCAAGCGGCTTCTCTCCCTTCCATGAAAACTGGGGCGCTGCAAAATAAAGGCGGAGAACCTTTCCCCTTCCGCCGTCCAGCGGCGACCGCCGGATTTCACTGCATCCTCTTTTTGATTCCGCCTGTGGCGCAAAGGAAGCAAGCGCCCCCGACCGCCGCGTCTTTTGCTTTTTTGCCGGATGCGACTCATTTTTCCACGCTGCCGGGCACAGTACGGCCCATATTGTTGGCGTAATAAAGGTGCTGCGGCAGGCCGTCCACCATAATGGGGGTCAGCTCCGCCTGGATCAGCGGCCGCACATAGGTCAGGAACGGCGCAGTGACAAAGGTTCCCTCTTCGTTGATCCAGTCGCGCGGCACGGTCTTTTCCACATTGGCGATGTATTTGAGGTCGTAAAGCCCGGTGGTACATTGGTAGGGATCGTCCGACAGACGGCGCAGAATGACCATTTTGCCGGTCTCTCCCTCAAAGGCGGCCTTGACCGCTGCGCCGCCCACCTGGAAGGCCTCGGTGATGTCCACCCGGCTGACGATGTGCGAGGCGCAGCGCTGCAGGGTGTTGAATTCTATCGCCCGGCTTTTGCAGCCAAAGGCGGCCGAAATGCGCCCGGCCAGGTAGCGGGAGGTTCCGGTCAGCTGCGTGTGTCCGAATACGTCCACATTGTGCGCGCCCTGCTCCAGTTCGCAGACATATCTTCCGCCGGGCTCCCGGATTCCCTCGGAAACGGCAATGACCATAGACTTTTTATACCGGCGGATGGCCTCCATGCGTTCGAGGAAACGGTCGATCTCGAAAGGCACCTCCGGCAGGAAGATCAGGTCCGGGCCCTCGCAGTCCTCGCCGGCGGAGAGGGCCGCCGCCCCCGTGAGCCAGCCGGCGTTGCGCCCCATGATCTCTATGACGGTGACGCTGTCCCTGTCATAGACAAGGCCGTCCCGGATAACCTCCTTGGTGATGGAGGCGATGTATTTGGCCGCGCTGCCGTAGCCCGGCGTGTGGTCGGTGACGGCGAGGTCGTTGTCGATGGTCTTGGGCACGCCGATGAAGCGGACCGGGCTGCCGATTCTCTGCGCGTATTCGGAAAGCTTGGCGATGGTATCCATCGAGTCGTTGCCGCCGATGTAAAAAAAGCTGGTGATTTTCAGCTGTTCCAGGAAGGAAAAAATCCGCTGGTAGATTTCCTCGTTCTCAGAGGGATCGGGCAGCTTGTAGCGGCAGGAACCGAGGTAGGACGACGGCGTGCGTTTGAGCAGCTCAATATCCAGATTGCTCTTAATATGGTCGTGCAGCGAGACGTAGCGCCCCTCCAAAAAGCCCTGGATGCCGTGCAGCATCCCGTAAACCTCGCCCGCTCCGCGGTCCTTGGCCGTCTTGTAGACGCCGGCCAGACTGGAATTGATGACGGCGGTCGGGCCGCCGGACTGACCAACAATCACATTTTCCTGCATCTGCATTCCTCCCTAAATTCCTTGTGGAAGCGTCCCTCCGGGCGGTGTGGGGCCGCGTGTTCGGGGCCTCCTCCCCGACGTCGCTCACAAAACGGCGCGGTCCGCTCCAGCTTTCACATGCCCTGCCCTATCATACCCGAAAGCGATCCCCTTTGCAAGCGAGGAAGCCGACCGCAAGTTCTGGGAAAGCGGAAAAACCGGCTTGTTTTCCGGCCTTCCCGCGTTTTATAAAAAATCTGACCGGCCGACGCCGGGCGGCGGGAAGTGCGCCCTGCACGTGAAAGCAGCGGCCGCGGAGTATTCTTTCCGCGGCCGCTGTGGGGTTTCTATCAGGGTTTCCGGAAAAGCGCGCCTTCATTCCATCGAGAGAATCCGTCCCTCGACCACGTCGAGCAGCCCCCTTGTGGTGATGCGCAGCCGGGGAATGACCGGCAGCGCCAGGAAGGATAGGGTGATGAAGGGGTCGATGTCCGGACAAACGCCCATCCGGTGGGCGATTTGCAGCATCGATGCCAGCCGCTCATTGACTGCATCGGACGGTTCCTCGCTCATAAGGCCCATCACGGGAAGGGGCAGGACGGCGAGCACCCTGCCGCCAGAAACGATGGCATAGCCCCCCTGCACGCGGGCCAGCTCCTCCACGGCGCGCAGCATATCGGCGTCGTTATCCCCCACGACGATGATGTTGTGGGAGTCGTGGGAAACGCTCGAGGCGATGGCCCCGTCCCGCACGCCAAAGCCGCGCACCACGCCGACGCCGATCCGTCCGGTCGCCCTGTGCCGTTCGACGGCGGCGAGCTTATTGAACTCGGCGTTCGGGAGGAAGCAGCCCTCCCGGCGCGGCAGGGGACATTCGGCCCGTTCGGTGACGATCTGATGCGGCAGCAGCTCGATGACCGGCTGCGGCCCTTCGCCTATGGGCAGGCGAAGGCTTTCCGGGGACAGCGGCGCGAGGCGCACCGTGCCGCGCAGGCTCTCCGGGCAGGGAAGCCGCTGAGACTCGGGAACGACGCCCCTCCTGCTGATCAGTCGGCCCTTGTGGTAAACGGCGGCGATGTCCATGGTTTCCACATCGTCCAGGATGACAAAATCGGCCTGATAACCGGGAGCGACCGCGCCGAGGCGACGCAGTCCATAGCACCGCGCGGCGTTGATGGTGGCCATCTGGATGGCCTTGACGGCCGGCAACCCGAGCGAAACGGCCTTTTTGACGCAGAAGCTGATGTGCCCCTCCCGCCGGATTTCCTCGATGTGCTTGTCGTCGGTGCAGAAGCTGAAGCCGGTGGTGTCCATCCCTTCGCGCACCAGTCCGGAGACGATGGCCTCCAGATTCTTGGCGGCCGTTCCCTCCCGCACGTGGATTTGCAGGCCGTTCCGGCGCTCCCTGCGGGCATATTCAAAGTCGCAGCACTCATGGTCGGTCTCGATGCCGGCGAGCGCGTAAGCGCACAGCGCGCGGTCGGTCAGGCCGGGCGCGTGGCCGTCGATGTTTTTGTCCCGGAAGAGGTCGAGCTTGTCGAGCATATCGGGTGCTCCGCTGAGCACGGCGGGGCAGTCCATCACCTCGCCCAGTCCGAGGACGCGTGGATGACCGAGATAACGCGCCATCTGCGCGGCGGTAAAGACGCAGCCGTTGTCCTCGCCCGGCGCGGCCGGCACGCAGGAAGGCAGCATCACATAGACGTTGGCCGGCGCCCGCTCGGTCTGCTCCAGAATGTAATCGATGCCCGCGCCCCCCGCCACATTGGCCGATTCGTGCGGGTCGACGATAAAGGTCGTGGTGCCGAAGGCGGCGGCGTTGCAGATGAGCTGGCCCGGAGAGACCAGGGTGGATTCCAGATGCAGGTGGGAATCGATAAATCCGGGGCAGAGCGTCTTGCCGGTCAGGTCAACCTCAGTCCTGCCCTCATATTGCCCCACGCCGACGATGGTTTCCCCGCAGACGGCGACGTCCCCCTGAAAAAACGCGCCGCAGAAGACGTCGGCAATCCGCGCGTTCTTCAGAACAAGGTCCGCCTGATCCAATCCCTGGGCCGCCCTGCTGTATTCCCGCAGCTTGTTGTGATCCATTTTGATTCCCTTCCTTTCCTCGTGCGATTCTTCCGGCCATGCGGCCGCATACCTCATCCGAGTAGAC
>CABSLJ010000097.1 GCA_902478455.1 uncultured Oscillospiraceae bacterium
TGTTTACTGATTCTTTTTGAGAGGCTCACCGGAGGTGCGTACCGTTGTGTAACAACCTTCTTTTGCACCAGCAAAAGAAGAAACTGCCCGCGCGGCATAAGCGCATACAATCGCATTCCAGGGGAATGCACGAAAAAGGGCAGGGAAACCGGAGAAATCCCCTGCCATCATCCCCCGCCGAAGCGGGAAAAGCCCCGCACGGCATGAGCGCATACAATCGCATTCCAGGGGAATGCATAAAAAGAGAGGCAAGAGGAAAAAACGGCAAAGCAGAACCCTGCTTTGCCGGCCTCTTTGCGCCGTATGGTAATTGCTTTTTACAGAATCCGCACGGTAAAGCCGACCTGGAAGGATTCCCCCGCCGGAAGCAGGCGCGTGCCGCGCTTGTGGAGGAATTCGTCGTCCTCGTCGGCGCAGGTGGCCATGCCGGTCCACGGCTCGAGGGCCACAAAGGGCGCATCCCCCGCCGCCGACCACACGCCGAGATAGGGAAAACCGGAAAAATCCATTTCCAGCCCCACGCCGCTGAGCTTACTGTAATATTGGACCTTTTTGGAGCGCAGCGCGTCGAACACGAGCGCGTCACGCGCAAAGAGGCCGTGCTCGAGCGGCAGTATTCTTTCGTTCTCCAGCACCCGCGTGCGGACCGCGGGATCGATCAGTCCGGTCGCCAGGTCGATCTGCGGACAGTCGGCCGTTTCGTTCTGTTCAAACGCGAGCACATAGTCGGTAAACACCTCGCGCGCAAGCAGAGGACAGTTAAAGGCGGGGTGTCCCCCCACGGCGAAGGGCATTTCCTCCGTCCCCTGGTTGATGACCGTGAAGGAACAGGAAAGCGCGCCGTCGTCCAGACGGTAGGTGACGAGCAGTTGGAAGTCGAAGGGATAGCGCGCCCTGGTCTCGTCGTCGGCCGAAAGGGAGAGGACGGCCATGGCGTCGTTGTGCGCCACCAGCCGGAATTCCCTGCCCCGGGCGAAGCCGTGGCGTTTCATCTCATATTCTTTCCCGCCGATGCACGTCTTTCCGCCTCTGAGCGCGCCCACGATGGGAAAGAGAATGGGCGCCTGTCCGCTCCAGTAGGCCGGATCCCCCTGCCAGAGGTATTCGATGCCCAGAATATCCTGGAAGGACACAAGCTGCGCGCCCATGGTGTCGATCTCTGCGATGGCCGCCTTGTTTTTCAGGGTTGCAATCATTTCTTTCTCCTCCTTAACATACAGAAAGCCCGCCGCAGCGGGGCGAGGGCCCTTTTCCGCCGTCTGCCCCGAGCTCCTGTTTGCAGCCGACCTTAAAACAGTCCCTGTCTCTCCCGTCACAAAGGATCGCTGCAAAACAACATTTAAAAATATAGAGTCTATCCTGTACAATGTCAATATTATCTTGAATATATTACAAAACTCTTGAATTTGCAAGAAATAGTCCGATTTACCCCTGCTTTTCTCAAAAAATCTGCGGTGTTCTCAGATTGTTATCCGATCTTTTCCTTCCGTCCGCACGGGAACCAAGCGGCGGAACGTCCAATTTAAAATTTGAGAGAGATGATGCAACAATCCGCCCATCCAAACGGTATTTGGTATGAAAGGAGGGAAGGGGCATGGAACTCAAATCGCTGCGTACGGACGATTTCATCTCCGCCGTCCTCGAACGCTACGGACGGACGGTGTACACCCTGGCCCTCTCTCAGACCCGCAGCCGCGAGGACGCTGAGGACGTTTTCCAGGAGGTTTTTCTCCGTCTGATGGAACGGAAAGCTCCTTTTGAAAGCGAGGAGCACCGCAAGGCCTGGCTGATCCGCGTCACATTGAGCCGCTGCCGCAGCCTCTTTGCCTCGGCCTACCGCAAAAAGCGGGTCCCCCTTTCGGAAGACATCCCCTTTTCCCCGCCCGGGCGCAGCGCGCTCTACGACGCCGTGCTGGCCCTCCCCCGCGGCTACCGGACGGTCATCCATCTGCACTATTACGAGGGCTACTCCACCGAGGAGATCGCCCGGCTGCTCACCGTCCGCCCGTCCACGGTGCGTTCCCGCCTGTTCCGCGCGAGGAAGCTGCTCAAAGATCAGTTAGGAGGCGAATTTCTGGATGAATCCCTATAAAAAAGCCGTCGAAGCCATTCCCCTGCGTCCCGACCTGCTCACGCGGACGGCCGCGCGCATGGCGCGCAAAAGAGAGCCTGCGCGCATCGCTCCCCGTTTTGCGGCCGCCTGCGCGGCATGCTGTCTGCTTGCCGCCGGCCTGCTGCCATGGTATATGCCGGAAACGGCGCGCGCGCCAGCCGTTGCAGCGCCTGCGTCCGCGGTCTCCGGACACCAAGCGCCCTCCTCCGTTCTCCCTTCGCCGGAGGAAAGCGGCGCTCCTGCCACGCCGGTCGCCGGACAGGCGGTCTGGAACCGGGTAGAGACGGTGGAAGCGCGCCAAATACTCGGCTGCGGCCCCTTCATGACGCATCGGGAAACCTGGACGCTCGCCCAATATGAGGAGTTTCTGGGCTTTTCTCCCCAGCCGACCATCCTGCCGGAGGGGCTGACCTTCGCCGGAGCCGACAGCCGAGAAATGGCTTTCCGTGACGACGCGCTCTGCAATTTTTACAACACCTGGTGCTTTACCTATGAGGAGAGCGCTGCGCCCTCCTCCCGGCGGGTGCACGTCTATGTCAATTCCGATTTTATCCCCTATTGGAACGCGCCGCGCGCCTATGAACTGACCGACGCCGTGACGCAGGAGGACATTTCCGCCCTTCTGAGACAGGGCGAGTCTTCGCTCTTAAACGGCGTGGAGGTCATGCTGTGGCAGGCCGCCTCGGGGACCGGCTGGCAGGGCGGCTTTGCGGGTTACAGCGGCAGAGAATATGAATTTTCCGACTATCTCTGCGCCGACTTTTCCTACAAGGGCGCAGGCTTTACCGTGACGGCGGAAAACGGTGTGACCGAAGCGGAATTTCTGGCATTGCTAGGCTCTCTGCTCTCGTAATTCCCGGATGCGCGCGCTTTTTCCCGCGCTGATAGAAGACCCGCTCCATGCCTCCCAATGCGGAAGCGTGGAGCGGGTCTTTTGATCCATATCAGATGATGTCGGAAGGACGGAACGGCCGCCGCCGGATTTTAAGAAAAGATTTCCTCCTCCGTCAGGACGCGCCCCGACCGGCGTCCCCAACGTCTGAGCTTGACGGCGCAATGCAGCAGACGACCAAGCTCCCTGCGGCGAAATACCGCCGCGGCCAGGAGACTGAAACTGAGCATGCCGCCCAGCGTGACGGCGATCATCAGGCCGAAATTGACACCGACACCGGCGCTGGCATCCTGCGGCACGTCGATGGAGCGGACGGGCGACGGTTCGGGCGGCGCCAGCATCTTTTCCATGCGCAGAGCGACGGTGGCGAGCGTCTCCTGCTCAAACAGGGCAGCCTCCAGCTCCTCACGCACCTCCATGCCGACGATCCCCGTCTCCTCCAGGCCGCGTTTTGCCTGGAACGCTTTGAGGGCGGCCTCGGTAACATCCCCGAACACGCCGTCGACGGTCCCTTCATAAAGATGCAGCTCCAGCAGGTCCTGCTGCAGCGCGGCGACGTCCTCGCCGGAAAAGCCCTTTCTCAAAAGCGTCCAATCGGGGGAAGGGACGGCGGCCTCCGCATAAAGCGCCTCCTGCTCCTCCTCCCGGAGCTCCCCGGTCGCCTCCAGCCCGGCGGCCTGCTGATAGGCGCGCACGGCCGCTTCGGTGGCCTCGTCGAACAGGCCGTTTTCACATTCATACGCGGTCAGATAGCGCAGCTCGCAAAGTCTCGCCTGCAGGGCGGAAACCTTCTCCCCCTTCTTGCCGGGACGCAGCGTCCCGGCGTCGGGATTGACGGCCGCCGCGTCGGAATAGAGCTTTGTGAGCGTATCGAGACCGGCCTTTCCGGTCGCCTCCAGCCCGTTCGCCGTCTGGAAAGCGGCAACCGCCTCCGCCGTGACCGGTCCGAAGCCGCCGTCGGGCGTTTCCTCAAAGTAAAGCAGCTCGGCAAGGCGCTGCTGCAATCTCGAGACATCGTCGCCCGCGTCTCCCTCCGTCAGCGCCGGGCGGACAGGCGCGCCGTCCGCCTTGAGCCTGGAAAGGGTGGTTTCGTCGGTCTTGCCCGTCTGGGAAAGTCCCGCCTGCTGCTGGAAGGCCCTGACCGCCTCCGCCGTGATTTCACCATAATAATTGGTGACGTCCTCCCAGAAATAGCCGAGCTCCTTGAGCCGGGTCTGGATGGTCCCCACCACGCTGCCCTGGGAACCGATCTGATAAACCACCGGCTGAGGCGCGGACGCAGTGCTGGTCTCCTTGGCGGTGGACTGGACGGCGGCGGGCGTGTAATCGACCGAAAGATAATCCTCCGCAGGCGGTTCGCCGCCGATGAGCGCGCCGTCCGCGCCGAACGCATAGTCCACGCCGCCGATTGTCTTGGTGACGTTCTCGACGTATTCGCCGTTTTCATAATAGAAGGACTGTCCGTTGAATTTGATCCATCCGGTGTTGGGGTACTGCACCTGGGGAAGCTTGAACCAGGCGGTCCAGCGGTAGCTGCCCGGGCCGCACACCTTCTGGTACTTGATTCCATCATAGGAATTGCGGCAATCGACCGCCATATTGCCCCCCACATAAACGCCCACATGGCCGCTGTGGTAGACGATCAGCCCGTGGATGTTTGGGATGGAGTCGAGGTCGCTGCGGTTGATGGAGCCTGCGACCGAAGCCGAGTTGCGCATGCTGTTGGCTCCGCCCGCCACGGCGACCGCGCCCGCGCGGGGATTGCTGCTGTCGTCGGTCCACCAGAGATAGGATTTGATCAGTCCCGCGCAGTCGGCAACACGGGTCCCTCCGCTGATTTGTCCGTAGCCGCCATAGACATACCGCCAGTTTTCATTGACGGCGCGCAGGGCATGGGCCGCGAGCCCCGGACCCGTCTTGGCCGAGGCCGCTTCCGCTTTGGGCGCGGCGTACAGACCGGCGGGCAGGAGCACCGCAAGTGCAAGCATCAGGCAAACGAGCAATCGCACCGGCTTTTTCACGATCAAATCCCCTTTTCTTCGGTCCGGATGCAGAAAGGCTCCCGGCCGCATCACAACCTCCCGGACATCCGCCGGAAGAGATTACAAACAGTTACAAAGATTACAAATTGGTTACATTCTAGCACATCTTATACAATAAAAGCAACCGTCGCTCCTCTTCCTTTGTGTGTTTTGTAGGGATCACTAAAAAGAAAAGGGGTTATTGTTTCGTTTCACTAAAATAAACTGGATAGGTCGTCGGCAATGAAAAAAGGACCGCCGCGCATGCCATCCGTCTGCATCCGTGGGGCGGTCCTTTTCAGGGAATGTTCTGACCGGTTTAGAACGTCATTCCGCCGGAGAGGCTGCGTCGGGAGCGCTCTGCGCTTCCCCAGACGGCTCAATCTCCAGCGCGAGGCTGTCTTCGAGCGCATGCAGGGCGTAAGAATATCCGTTTACCTGATAAAGGTTGACGTCTCCCGTCTTGCTCCCCGTCTTGAAGATGGCCTCCAGATAGGCCTCGCCGTCGGCGGCGGGATTGAGCGCCCACAGCGCCGCTCTTAAATAGGAAAAATGGGAATCGTAATCGGTGTTCTGGGGATCGCTGCTGTCAAAGGTAAACAGAATGCTTTCGATCCCCTTTTTATCCGCCGTGCATACGAGCTTCACGGCGACGTCGCGGCGGATGGCGCAGATGTAGACCGGCTTGCCCGCTTCCTCCGATTCCTCAAGCGTTTCGATGCGCGGGACGCCGCTGTCCAGCTGTCCGTTGTAATTTTTCTGGAACTGCGCCGCCGTCAGGTCGATCGCGCCGTCTTTGATCTCCACCGGCGGCTCCGAGGAGACGGGACGCTCGGCCTGGCAGGCGGAGCAAAGCAGCAAAACGGCTGCAAGCAAAAGTATAAGCACTTTTTTCATCGGATTCATTCCTTTATTTTTCTTCGTATTTCTCTTGGATTGCCGCTGTGAGAGTATTATAACGCATCTCGCGCCGGAAGTAAACGGACGGACAAAAAGAGCTTTTCCTTCACCCTTTGCCGTTTTTCTTAATAAAATGAGAAAAAGGCAAAGGAGAGTCTCGGCATGCTGCAAGAAATCCCATACGACCGCAATAGAGCGGTGGCCTATGCCCGCGCCTGGGCGCTGGGGAGAAATCCGCGCTATCTCGATTTTGAAAATCTTGGGGGAGACTGTACCAGCTACGCCTCCCAATGTCTGTTCGCCAGCTGCGGCGTGATGAATTACACGCCCACTTTCGGCTGGTATTACAACAGCGCGGGTGACCGGACGCCCTCTTGGAGCGGAGTGGAATACCTCTACAACTTTCTGACCGGCAACAAAAAGACCGGCCCCTACGCCCGGGAGGCGAACATCTCCGAGCTGCAGCCGGGCGACCTTATCCAGCTGGGCGACGCTTCCGGAAAATTCTACCACACGCCCGTCGTCACCGAGCTGGCGCCCGGGGACGTCCTTGTATGCGCTCACTCCTTCGACGCGCTCGACCGGCCTCTCTCAAGCTATCTTTATGCCGACATCCGTTTTCTGCACATCGAGGGCGCGCGCCGCTGGTAAGTAGCCCCTGCGGGATGAAGCGCCGCTTATGGGGGTATGCTAAGAACAAAAGGAAGCGGAAAGGAGGCGCTCGCATGGACGAACTGCCGCTCGGCTTTGGCATGGCGCTGGCACAGCACCCGGATGTGATGCAATATTTTGCGTCCCAGTCCCCGGCAAAGCAGCAGGCCATCATAGACCATACCCATCAGATTCAATCTAAAGAGGAGATGCACCGGTATGTGATGGGGCTCATCGGCAAATAAGGGAACGGCAAGGGAGGCGGCGGCCTCTCTTTTCCGTTCCGGCGCTCGGTTCCGTCAGCGCCGCGGAAAACACTTCCTTTTCCCGCCGCGGCGTGCTACAATAGGAAGCATCCGGACGCCAAACCAAAAAGCGGAAAACCGCCTGAAACGGAGGAGACGTTTTGAACCGAAGAGAAGCGCTGTTTCGCAAAATTCATCCCTTTGTCATCGGCCTGTACACCGTCTGGACGCTATGGCTGGCGGTGTACAACATCATCCAGGGGCTGCCTTACTTTTACCTGCTCTCCTTCGGCGGG
The DNA here is from genome assembly GCA_902478455.1 of uncultured Oscillospiraceae bacterium. GTDB lineage: Bacteria > Bacillota > Clostridia > Oscillospirales > Acutalibacteraceae > CABSLJ01. Next base: position 7,119 of record CABSLJ010000097.1, read on the forward strand.
CTGCTTTTCCTCGGCGTTTTTCCCGCGCTCTACCGCCTGCTGCGCCTCAAACGGATGTACCAGCTTGAGTTCGCTTACTATCTGTTTGTCATGCTCGCCTTTACCTATGGTATCCTGATGCGGGGCTATTATGTCTTTCTGGGATACGACAAGATCATGCACACCCTGTCCGGCACCTTCGTTACCCTCTTCGCCATGGTCTTTTTCTACCTGCTCAAGCCTTCTCATCAGATTGAGAGAAACGATTTCGCCTTAAACGCGGTCTTTTCCATCGCCGTTTCCCTTGCGGTGGCGGGTATTTGGGAGATCGGGGAATATTTTCTCAGTCTGATATTCCACACCGACCCGCAAAACGTCATCGGCACCGGCGTGGCGGACACGATGATCGATATGATCGTCTGCACGCTCGGCTCGCTGATTTTGCTTTTTCCCATGTATCTCTACTACCGCCGCGGAAAAACGAGCTTTTTCATGGGCATTGTGGAAACCTTTGTGAGAATGAATTTCTCCCCTGAGGCGTCCGTCGACGCGCCCTGCGGAATAGAAGCTCCGTCCTCCGTCGGCGCGGACAGCGCCAAAGCAGCCGGTTTTGCTCCCAGGGAATCCGGAGAAAGCAGCCCGCAGCAGTAATTGCTTCCGCCGCACAGCCTGCAAAATGGAATCCGATCATATTATTAGCACTCTCTTTGCGAGAGTGCTAATTTTTACAGTTTATTCAAATCTCATGTGTTGTTTCTTAAAAATTCCCGCCTATACTAAAGACAGTTCCAAAAGAAAAGAACCAGATAAAAGAAAGAGGGCGATTCCCATGACACCATCGTCCAACCTGAACGATTGATTTCATTTCCACAAACAAAGTTTTAGGAGGCATTGATATGTTTGACATGATTCCGTTTGACCGCAGAGACAGAAATATGCTGCGCGCTTGGGACGATTTTGAAAAGAACTTTTTCGGGGACTGGTCGGGCATGATGACCGGGTTCCGGACCGATATCATCGACAAGGGCGACAAATACGTTCTGGAGGCCGAACTCCCCGGCTTTGAAAAGGGCGACATCCACATCGACCTCGACGGCGATATGCTCACCATCCGCGCCGAACACAACAGCGAGGAGGAGAAAAAGCATCACAAGTACGTCCGTCAGGAGCGTAGCTACAGCTCCTACAGCCGCAGCTTCCGCATTTCCGACGTCAAGCCGGACGGCATTTCCGCCGCATATAAAAACGGCGTGCTGGAGCTCGTAATGCCCAAAAGGGAGGGCGCTCTCCCCTCCGGCAGGAGCATTGAGATTCAATAAAACGTTTGAATCTCAAGCCGTCTTTTGAGCAGCAAAAAGCGCACGAATAAATCAGGGGCGAACAGCAAGCGCTCGCTTTCCCCGCCGGCAGAGGCGGGGAACAAGCGGACGAGGCTGTTCGCCCCTTCGTTTTGATGAAAAACGCGCAGCCTGCGGAAACGCTACAGAATGTTCCCCCAGGTTGGGATTTCCGTGTCCTTCAAATGGATCAGCTGGGACAGCGCCCGTCTGCATTCGGTCATGAACTCCTGCACGTTGTCCTGCTCCAGCCAGACGGTGAGCACGGCCATCGACTGGTCGATCTGCTCCAGACGGCTGTGCTCAATGAAGGTGGAAAGAAATTCGTGTGCGCTGTGCCAGTCTTCCTCAATTTGCCGGCTCATCTCGATGGCTTCTTCAATTTTGTCCTCGTCCGCAAGTCGCTGCACCTCGTTTAACTGGCCCTCCAGATCCTTTGTGGAACGCTCCGTGGCGAGAAGTCCGCTGCCGCACAGGAGAAACAGCGCCGCGAGAACCGCGCAGGCGATCCACACCCGCTTCATTGCACCATCTCCTTTTTGACGATGTTGTAATTTTTGTTCTTGTCGGCCGTCATGATAAACACTTGTTCCAGCGTAAGGTTTTGTCCCTTGAGGACGCCGTCGATCCACTCCCGCGTCAGACCGCACAGGGAGACCGAGAAATCGGAGATCACGCCGTCCGAGATGACGACCGCCTCGACGCCCGTGTCCGGT
>CABSLJ010000098.1 GCA_902478455.1 uncultured Oscillospiraceae bacterium
ATGTGGAGCATGCACTCGACCCGGTCTATGCCAGCTCGCTCGGCGTGGACGTCGAATCGCTGCTGGTTTCCCAGCCGGACACGGGCGAGCAGGCGCTGGAAATCACCGAGGCGCTCGTCCGGTCGGGCGCGATTGACGTCATCGTCGTCGACTCGGTGGCGGCGCTGGTGCCCCGCGCCGAAATCGAAGGAGAGATGGGGGACGCCCACGTCGGCCTGCAGGCGCGTCTGATGTCCCAGGCGCTGCGCAAGCTGGCCGGTGCCATTTCCAAGTCCAACTGTGTAGCCATCTTCATCAATCAGCTGCGCGAGAAGGTGGGCATCGCCTACGGCAATCCCGAGGTCACGCCCGGAGGCCGCGCGCTCAAGTTCTATTCCTCCGTGCGCATTGAGGTGCGCAAGGGAGAAACCCTCAAGGTCGGCGGAGAGGCGGTCGGCGTGCGCACGCGCACCAAGGTCGTGAAAAACAAGATGGCGCCGCCCTTCCGCGAGGCGGAATTCGACGTCATCTACGGCAAGGGCATTTCCCGCGAGGGCGAGCTGCTCGACATCGCCGTCAAGATGGACATTGTCCAGAAGAGCGGCGCATGGTTCTCCTATGGGGACGCCCGTCTGGCGCAGGGGCGCGACAATGTCCGCGAGCTCTTCCGCAACAACCGGGAGCTGGCGGGGGAGATCGAGGGCAAGGTGATGGAGGCCCTCGCCAAGCTGCGCGCCAAGCCCTCCAAGGAGGAGGAAGCCGCCCCCGCCGCCAAACCGGTGGAGGTTGCGGTGGTCACGCCCGCCGCGCCGGCCCGTTCGCGCGGTTCGGCCAAGGCGAACATCGATATCACGGTGGACGATTGATATGCAGGTGACCGAAATCAAGCCCCGCCGCAAGCGCCTGAGCGCCCTGTATCTCGACGGCGAGCTCGCCGCCTGCCTGGACGCCGAGACCCTCAAGGAGGAGGGCGTTCGCCCGGGCATGGAACTCTCCGACGACGCGCTGCGCGAGCTGACCGACAAATCGGAGCTACGCAGGGCGAAGGAGAAGGCGCTCTATCTGCTCTCCTGCCGCGACCATTCCAAAAAGGAGCTTTTTGATAAGCTCAGGCGCGCCGCCGGGGAGGAGGCCGCAGGTCAGGCCGTCGGTCGGATGGAGTCGCTGGGGCTTGTCAACGACGATCTTTATGCGGAGAAGCTCGCGCGCGAACTTCTCTTTCACAAGTACTGCGCCGCCAGGCGGACCGTTTTTGAATTGACCCAGAAGGGGATCGACAAGGAGCGCGCCGAGGCGCTTGTGGCCGAGTTGGCCCCCGATCCGGGGGAGCAGATCGCCGCCCTGCTGGAACGGCGGTACGCCTTTGCCCCAGAAGACGAGAAGGGGAAAAAGCGGGCGGTTTCGGCGCTGCAGAGGCTCGGCTATCCGTGGGAGGAAATCCGCCGCGCCCTTGCCCATTACGCGCCCGACACGGGCTATGAGGATGATTGATAGTATGTCTTACCGAATTGGCATGGTAAGCCTCGGCTGCGCGAAGAACCGCGTGGACGCCGAGCTGATGCTCTCAAAATTGAAGGAGGCGGGCTACGCCCTAAGCGAGGACCCCGCTCTGGCCGACGTGGCCATCGTCAACACCTGTGGTTTTATTGAAGATGCAAAAAAAGAAAGCATAGATGAGATACTGGAGCTCATAAGCTTGAAGAAAGAAGGAAAAATAAAAGCTATTGTGGTGACCGGCTGTCTGGCCGAGCGTTACCGCGAAGAGGTCTTGAAGGAGCTGCCCGAGGCGGACGCCGTCATCGGCATTGGCGCCAACGCGGACATCGCCGAGGTGGTCGGCCGCGCGCTCGCAGGAGAGACGACCGAACGCTTTCCCGAAAAGGAAAAGCTCCCGCTCGACGGCGGCCGGGTGCAGTCCACCCCCTTTTACACCGCCTACCTCAAGGTGGCCGACGGGTGCGATAACCGCTGCTCCTACTGCGCCATCCCCCTCATCCGCGGCGGCTTCCGCAGCAGGAGGATGGAGGATGTCGTGGCGGAGGCTGAAACCCTGGCGCGCAACGGCGTGCGCGAGCTGATGGTCATCGCTCAGGACACCACCCGCTACGGCGAGGACCTCTACGGTAAGCTGATGCTGCCCGAGCTGCTGCGCAGGCTGTGCACAGTCGACGGCCTTGAGTGGATTCGCCTGCTCTACTGCTACCCCGACCGCGTGACCGACGAGCTGATCGATACCGTCGCGCGGGAACCCAAGATACTTCCTTACATCGATCTGCCCCTGCAGCACTGCAACGGCCGTCTGCTGTCCGCCATGAACCGCCGGGGCGACCGGGAAAGCCTCATGGCTCTCATCCGCAAGCTGCGTCGGCGCATCCCCGGCGTGATCCTCCGCACAACGCTCATCGCCGGCTTCCCCGGCGAGACCGAGGAGGAATTCTGCGAACTGGCCGAATTTGTCAAGGAGGCGCGCTTTGAACGCCTGGGCTGCTTCCCCTATTCCCGCGAGGAGGACACCCCCGCCTATGACCTGCCCGGCCAGATCGATGAAGAGACCAAGCTCCGCCGCCAGGAGATCATCATGGAGACCCAGGCGCGCATCGTGGAGGAGCAGTGCGAGGAGATGCACGGCAGGACCATCCGCGTGCTGTATGAGGGCTTCGACCGCTACGCCGAATGCCATTACGGCCGGAGCGCGGCCGATTCGCCCGATGTGGACGGCAAGGTGTTCTTTACGGTAAAGGGCCACAAGCCGCGGCCGGGAGACTTTGTGGACGTTCTGGTGACCGACCATATGGATTGCGATCTCATCGGCGAGCTGGCCGAAAAATAGAGAGGGGAGGCGCAAGATGAACACACCCAACAAGCTGACGGTGCTGCGGATGCTGCTGGTGCCCTTCTTTATGGCGTCTCTGCTCATCACCTCCCTGCCGCACCGCTTTTTGATCGCCGCCGTGATCTTTGGAATCGCCTCGCTAACCGACCATTACGACGGCAAGCTTGCCCGGAAAAACGGGATGATCACCGATTTCGGCAAATTTCTCGATCCCCTGGCGGACAAGGTGCTTGTCCTGTCCGCCCTCGTCTGCTTTGTCCAGCTGGGCCTGACCGGCTCGGTTGTGGTGATGATCATCATCACCCGCGAGTTTATGGTGACCTCGGTGCGGCTGGTGGCGGTGGAAAGTGGCAAGGTGATCGCCGCCAACAACTGGGGAAAAGCCAAAACGGTCAGCCAGATCGTCGCCATTTTGGTGGTGCTCGTGCTCCAGTATTTGAAGGAACTCGTCGAGATGAACCTCATTCCCCAGAGCTTTGTGGCGTCGTTTGTGCCGGTGGACGGCTTGTTTACCGCGTTTTACGTCATCGGGGAGATCGGCTTGTGGATTTCGGTGGTATTTACCGTCATCTCGGGCGTCATTTACATCTGGGACAATCGGGATTTTATCAAGCAGGCAAAATAACTGGTGCATTTTGTCGCCGGATGGTATATAATAGAGAGCAATAGAACCAAATGCGTTTACCGGGAGAAGTATCCGGAGAGGGACCATACCAGAGAATGGGCGCGTGATGCTGCGAGCGCCCTTGTGGGAACGCCGGGGAAATGCACCCGTCAGCACGCAGGGGGAAAGGAAGGCGAGTATCCCTGTGCGGTCGGCAGCCGTTACCTGCCCAAGGGGATTTGATCCCCCGAGTGAAAAACCGGAGTGGAACCGCGGAAAGCCGCCTCCGTCCCCCATTTGGGGGACGGAGGCTTTTTGGTTTCCGGACCTTCCGGCCGTCCTTTGCCCTGTCCAAAAAGGGGATCGGAAGGCCGTCTCTGCGGTTTCCGGAGGAACAAACCATCGGTTTGGTTCGCTCAACGTCTGCCCTGTTCCGAGACGGAAGGGGCGTTTTATCCCAATACGGAGGGTGTTTGTCATGTTCAGAAAACTCAAGGAGGAGCTGGACGCCATCATGGAGCGCGACCCGGCCGCGCGCTCGCGCGCCGAGGTCTATTTCCTCTATTCGGGCTTCAAAGCGGTGCGGGCCTACCGCAAGGCCAACTGGTTTTACCGCCGCAATATGAAATTTATCGCCCGCTTCATTTCCCAGCGGGCGCGCCACAAGACGGGAATAGAAATCCATCCCGGCGCAACAATAGGGAAAGGGCTGTTCATCGACCACGGCATGGGCGTGGTCATCGGTGAGACAACCGAGATCGGGGACAACTGCACCATCTACCAGAACGTGACCCTTGGCGGCACGGGCAAGGACCACGGCAAGCGCCACCCCACGCTGGGCGACAACGTGCTGGTGGGCTCGGGCGCCAAGCTGCTCGGCCCCTTCAAGGTGGGGGACAACGCCCGCATCGCGGCGGGCGCGGTGGTGCTCAACGAGGTGCCGCCCAACTCCACGGCGGTGGGCGTGCCGGCGCGGGTGGTGCGCATCAACGGCATGAAGACCTCCTCGCTCGACCAGATTCATGTGACCGACCCGGTCGCCCAGGAGCTGTGCCGGTTGCAATACAACGTGGTGCAGCTGCAAAGCGGGCTTTCTCAGCTGGAGGAGCGGCTGCGTCAGAGGGAAGAAGCGGAAGAGCAGGCGAAACAGCCGCGGGAATAGCTGCTCTTGCGCGGCTGTGACGCACCAAAACGGAACAACCGTCCCCACATGGGACGTGCGATATCAAATATTCTCGTGGGAAGGCGGAAAAGCCTCCGCCTTCCCATCAAAGGAAAGGCGGTCTAGGATGAAACTCTTCAACACACTCACCAGACAAAAGGAAGAATTTATCCCTCTTGAGGAGGGAAAGGTCAAAATTTACGCCTGCGGGCCGACGGTGTACAATTTCATCCACATCGGCAACGCGCGGCCCATCTGCGTCTTCGACGTGCTGCGCCGGTATTTTGAATACCGCGGGTACGACGTGACCTTCGTCCAGAATTTCACCGACATCGACGACAAGATCATCAAAAAGGCCAACGAGGAAGGCTCCGACTACATGAGCGTCTCCGAGCGGTACATCGCCGAGTATAAGACCGACGCCGCCGGCCTCGGCGTCCGTGAGGCGACCATCCATCCGCGCGCGACCGAGAATATCGGAGAAATCCTCGGCATCATTGAAACGCTCGTCGAGAAGGGTTACGCCTACCCGGCGGAGAACGGCGACGTTTACTTCCGCACCCGCAGGGACGAGGGCTACGGCAAGCTCTCCCATCAGCCCCTGGAGGAGCTGGAGGCGGGCGCGCGCATCAGCGTCGGCGAGGTCAAGGAAGATCCGATGGACTTTGCCCTCTGGAAGGCTGCCAAACCCGGCGAGCCAATGTGGGATTCCCCCTGGGGCAAGGGTCGTCCCGGCTGGCACATCGAGTGCTCGGCCATGGCCCGGCGCTATTTGGGCGAGACCATCGACATCCACTGCGGCGGCCAGGACCTGATCTTCCCTCATCACGAAAATGAGATCGCCCAAAGCGAATGCTGCAACGGAGCCCCCTTCGCACGCTACTGGATGCACAACGGCTACATCAATGTGGACAACCGCAAAATGTCCAAGTCACTCGGCAACTTCTTCACCGTTCGCGACGTCGCCAAGGAATACGGCTACGAGCCCATCCGCTACCTGATGGTAGCCTCTCATTACCGCAGCCCAATCAATTACAGCGTGGAGGTCATCGAGCAGTGCAAGGCGGCGCTGGAACGCCTTTACACCTGCCGGGAAAACCTTGCCTTCGTGCTCGAAAGCGCCAAGCCCGGCGAGAAGCCGGAGGACGCCGCCGCCCGCGAGCGTTTCGAAGCCTGCCGCGCCCATTTTGTTGCCGCCATGGAGGACGACCTCAACACGGCCGACACCATCTCCGCCCTCTTCGACCTCGCGCGGGACATCAACACGACCGTAAGCGCCGCCAAAGAGCCTTCAAAGGAGCTGGCCGAATTCGCGCTTTCCCTCTTTGACGAGCTGTGCGGCGTGCTGGGCCTGCTTTACAACCGGAAGACTCAGACGCTCGACGAAGAGATTGAAGCCCTCATCGCCCAGCGCGCCGAGGCGCGCAAAAACAAGGACTGGGCCACGGCGGACAAAATCCGCGACGAGCTCAAAGCGCGCAAGATCGTCCTGGAGGACACGCCCCAGGGCGTCAAGTGGCGCGTGGAGGAATAGGAACACAAACGCTTGAAAAGTAAACAGCCCTCTGCTGCCGGCATTGGAAAGCCGGCAGCAGAAGGCTGCTTTTCTTTTATCCTGTGTGAACTGAATCGAGGGAAGACCGCAGCATCGCCTCGGCGCAGCGGATGCCGTCCACGGCGGCGGAGACGATCCCTCCGGCGTAACCCGCGCCCTCGCCGCAGGGGTAGAGCCCCGTAAGGGAAACCGATTGGCAGTCCTCCCCGCGTACGATGCGGACGGGGGAGGAAGAGCGGGTTTCCACGCCGGTCAGCAGCGCGTCGGGCGCGTCGAAGCCCTTCAGACGTGCGGCCATGAGACGGATGCCCTCGCGCATGGAGCTCGTGATTTCCTCCGGCAGACAACCGGAAAGATCGGTGGGCGTGACGCCGGGGCGGTAGGTGGGAGAAACCTCGCCCAACCGGACCGAGGACCGTGCGGAAAGAAAATCGCCCACGCGCTGAACGGGCGCGCGGAAGCCGCCGCCGCCCAGGGTGAAGGCTGCTTCTTCGAGCTTCCGCTGGTAGGAAACGCCCGCCAGAGGATGCTCCTCTCCAAAATCCTCGGGGCCTACGCCGACGAGCAGGGCGCTGTTGGCGTTTGCGCCGTCGCGGGCAAAGACGCTCATGCCGTTGGTCACAACGCGCCCGGGTTCGGATGCGGCGGCAACCACCTCGCCGCCGGGGCACATGCAGAAGGTGTACACCCCGCGCCCGTTTTTCAGATGAACAGCCAGCTTGTAGTCGGCCGCGCCGAGGCAAGGGTGCCCCGCAAAACGGCCGTACTGGGCGCGGTCGATCAGCGCTTGCCGGTGCTCGATCCGCGCGCCGACCGAGAAGGGCTTTTGCTCCATGATGACGCCCGCCCGGTAGAGCATCTCAAAGGTATCCCGCGCGCTGTGGCCGATGGCGAGGATCACATGGCGGGTGGGAATGTCCTCCCGGACGTCTGGATCGTCCGAAGCGCAGACCCGCACGCCGGTAAGCGCGCCCTCTTTTTGCAGCAGTCCGCAAAGCCGTGTGGAAAAGCGCACCTCCCCGCCGAGAGAGAGAATGCGGGCGCGCAGGCCGCGCACGGTCTCTCTGAGACGGTCGGTGCCGATGTGCGGCTTGGCGGTCCAAAGGATTTCCTCCGGCGCGCCGGCGGCGACAAAATCCTCAAGCACCCTGCGGGCGCGGGGGTCCTTGGTGCCGGTATTGAGCTTGCCGTCGGAAAAGGTGCCCGCGCCGCCCTCGCCGAACTGGACGTTGGAGTCGGGGCGCAAAACGCCCTCCCGCCAGAAGCGTTCAACGTCGCCGGCGCGCTCCTCCACGGGGCGGCCGCGTTCGATCAGCAAAGGCCGCTGCCCCGCCTCGGCGAGAAGAAGAGCGGCAAAGAGCCCGGCGGGACCGCTTCCCACGACGACCGGCCGCTCGGGCAGACGGCCGTACGGCGGCAGCTCGTAGCGGTAGGGAAGGGCGGGACTCACCTTTTGCCCGGTGCAGCGGGCGAGCAGCCGGTCCTCCGGAACGGAGACGACGGCGTCCGCCGTACAGATAAAGCGGATGCGGTCCTTTTTGCGCGCGTCGACAGAACGGCGGTAAAGCGAAAGGCTGAGAATATCCTCCAGCGGCAGGCGCAGCCGTTCGGCCGCCGCTTTTTTGAAATCCGCCTCGCTGTAGTCGAGGGGAAGGGAGAGGTCGGAAATGCGGATCGCCATGCGTATCTCCTTTCTATCTTGCGGCGGAAAGCAGCCGCCCGGCGGCCGACTCTCCGGCGCGGATGCCTGAGCTCCAGGCCCAGTGCAGGTTAAAGCCGCCGCAGTCGCCGTCGACATCGAGCACCTCGCCAGCGGCGTAGAGACCGGGCGCGCATCTGGATTCCAGGGTGAGCGGGTCGAATTCGGCGAGGGGAACCCCGCCCGCCGTGACCTGCGCATTTTGCCAGGGAAGCACGCCGCGGACGGGAAAGCGCCAGTCCTTCATATGCCGCGCGAGCGTTTTGACGGCGGCGCTGTCCAGTCTTCCGGCGGGGCGGTCGCCGGGCAGGGAGAGCGATTTCAGCACGCATTGGGCGATGCGCTTGTGCAGCAGTCCGCACAAAAGCTGCTCTGTGGAAAAGAGGGGATTGCCCGCAGCGCCCGCGCACAGCAGCTCTTCCAGTGAGCCGGCGACAAACGAGGGGAAAAGATCCACCGCACATTCCAGCACGCGGCAGGGACGCCCGTTTACGGTGTGAAGGGTCTGATATTCCCCCGCATAGCGGGAGAGCTGAAAGATACAGACGCCGGAAAGCCCTGTCTCGGTGAATTGCAGCTCGCCGGTCTCGGTTTTTACTGTCCGTCCGTCCGCCAGAAGGGTGACGGCGCAGCGGCAGCGCACCCCCTTGAGGGCACGGGTGAGGGCGGGGTCGCTTTTGACCGGCGCCAGCGCGGGGAAAAGCGGCGTGACGCTGTGACCGAGCGCGGAAAGCAGGGCGTAGCCCTCCGTTCCGCCGCCCGGGGAGGGGGCGGCTCGTCCGCCGGTAGCTAGAATCACCGCCCGCGCAGCGCAGCTTTTCTCCGGCGAGGAGATCAGAAAGCCTGTCTTGGTCCGGCGGAGCTTCTCCACGGGAAAGCCGCAGCATTCCTCCACGCCGAGGGAGGCGCAGGACTGCCGCAGCAGGTCGAGGACGGTGGACGCCTGCCCGCTGTAGGGGTAAATCCGTCCGGCTTCTTCGGTGCGGCAGAGCAGACCCAGCCGTGCGAAAAAGTCGAGCGCCTGCCCGGACCTGAAGGATGAAAGCAGCCGCGGAAACCCGGACGGGGAAAGGCTGTGGTACGCCTCGGATGAAATGTGCGCGTTGGTCAGGTTGCAGCGGCCGTTGCCGGTGGCGAGCAGCTTTTTCCCCACCCGCGGGCCCTGTTCCAGCAGGAGGACGCGCGCGCTTTTTCCCCGGTTCTCGCATTGTCGGGCCGCCGCCACAGCGGCAGTCAGACCGGCCGCGCCGCCGCCTATTACGGCGATATCGGCGGAAAAGTTTTGCATATTCATGCTCCTCCTTTACAA
>CABSLJ010000099.1 GCA_902478455.1 uncultured Oscillospiraceae bacterium
GTCGAGCATTTCGCCGAGATCCTCGTAATCCCAGGTCTCGATCTTCTGGATCTCGTGAGAGGTGCGGAAACCGTCAAAGAAATGGAGGAAGGGCACGCGGCCCTTGATGGCGGCAAGATGAGCCACAGCGCCCAGGTCCATGACCTCTTGCGGGCTGTTGGAGCACAGCATGGCGTAGCCGGTCTGACGGCAGGCATAAATATCCGAATGGTCGCCAAAAATAGAGAGAGCGTGGCTCGCGAGCGCACGGGCGGAAACATGGATGACGCTCGGCAGCAGCTCGCCGGCCATCTTATACATGTTCGGGATCATCAGCAGAAGACCCTGGGAAGCGGTATAGGTGGTGGTAAGCGCGCCGGCCGCCAGAGAGCCGTGCACAGCGCCGGCGGCGCCGCCTTCGGACTGCATCTCGGTGACCTGTACCTCGCGGCCGAAAAGGTTCTTTCTTCCGGCGGCGGCGTACTTGTCCGTCTCATCCGCCATCACGGACGACGGGGTGATCGGGTAGATGGCGGCGACGTCGGTAAACGCATAGGATACATGCGCGGCCGCGTTGTTGCCATCCATGGTTTTCATCTTTCTTGCCATGAAATTATTTCCTCCTTTAAGGATAATGAATGAAGCGTATAGCGGCGGGCCCGTCCCACCGCGCTACTTTAAATAGTATCATTTTTCCCTCTTACTGTAAAGGGAAAAATGTGCTTGCAGCGCATTTCCGGCACACATCCGAACCAAAAAGCAAACATTCTCCCGATTCTGGCTATTTTTGCCCGCGAAAGGCCCAATTTATCCGATGCGGCGCATCATTTCCCCGCTGCTTGCCGGGGCTTTGCCGCACCCCGCCGCAGCGGTCAAAAGGTCGGTTTGACACCGACGCCGGTTTTTTATAAAATGAAAATGCGGTTTTTTAACCAAATTCTATTTTACCGCTTGAAAGGGGTTAACACATCTATGCCTCCCGAACCGGATGGACACAGTATGACCACGCTGCTCGCAAGCGCCGCGGAGACGGCGGACAGCTCCATGGGGGACGCCTTTTTACAGGTGCTCCTGCTTCTGTTTCTCATTTTCCTGAACGCGTTTTTCGCCATGTCGGAAATCGCCATCATCACCCTCAACGACAACAAGATCAAAAAGATGGCGGAAGACGGCCATAAGGCCGCGGCCAAGGTACTTAAGCTTACGAAAAATTCCAGCAAATTTCTGGCCACCATTCAGGTGGGCGTGACGCTGTCCGGCTTTCTGACGTCGGCCTCGGCCTCCCAGAGCTTTGCCGGAAAGCTGGCCGACGCGCTGAGCTTCATCCCCGCGCCGCGCTCGCTGATTGAGGGCGTCTCGACGGTGATCATCACCCTCATCCTCTCTTATTTTTCGCTGGTGCTCGGCGAACTGGTGCCCAAAAAGATCGCCATGCAGCGGGCGGAGGAGATATCCTTCAAGGTGGTTGGAATATTGAACGGCGTCGCCACCGTGTTCAGTCCCTTCATCCGCTTCCTTTCGGCCTCCACCAATTTGGTGGTTCGTCTGTTCGGTTTCGATCCCAACGCCTCGGAAGAGGCGGTCACGGAGGAGGAAATCCTCATGATGGTCGACGCGGGCGAGGAAAAGGGCGTCATCGAGGGCAGCGCCAAGGATATGATCGCCAATGTCTTTGATTTTAACGACAAGACAGCCAACGAGGTTATGACCCACCGCACCGACATCTCCGCCGTGGAGGACACCGCCAGCGTGCAGGATGTGGTTGACCTTTCGATAGAGATGGGCTACTCCCGCATCCCCGTGTATGAGGAGGACCTCGACAACGTCGTCGGCATCGTCTACGTCAAGGACCTGCTCAAATATGTGGGCACCGAGGTCGGCGCGGAAATCCGGCTGACCGACATCATGCGTCCCGCCCTCTTCGTTCCCGAATCCAAGCGGTGTAGCGAGCTCTTCGCCGAAATGACGGCCAACAAGACACAGATCGCCATCATTGTGGACGAATACGGCGGCACCGAGGGACTCATCACCATGGAGGACCTGGTGGAATCAATCGTCGGCAACATTCAGGACGAGTACGACAACGAGGAGGAGGAAATCCAGAAGGTGAGCGACAACACCTTCACCGTGGACGGCAGCACCTCCATCGATGAGATCAACGACTTGCTGGACATAGAGCTCCCGGAAGGGGACTACGACACCATCGCGGGGCTGATGGTCGAGACCCTCGGCCGCATTCCCAAGAGCGACGAGCATCCCTCCATCGAGATTGAAAACATCACCTTCACCGCCGAACAGATGGAGGAACGCCGGATCGCCAGAATCCGCGTGGTCAAGAATCCGCCACCCGAAGCGCCCCAGCTGGAAGAGAAGGAAAAGGAGAAAGGCTCCTCCAGGCGCGGCCAGAAGGAAGAATAAATGGACTTTCGCGCCACGGCCTGCCGGAAAAGGACCTTCCCCGGCGGGAAAACACGGCGCGCATCACCGCGGGAAGGACGCGCGGCGCGTATGATCTTTCCTGTGAAGAGAACAATCACATAACCTTGCAGGGGCGCGCAATGTGCGCCCGCAGTTCCCGTCTGTTGCGGGGAATTCAGCGGGCGGACAGGGCGCGCTCCCTGTTTGTGAGATGCGCTTCTCCGCTTGAAACAACGGAAATGTCCCGGAGCGGGTCTGACCTTATGCTTGATTTTTACATGGGAAAGTGTTAATCTAGCCAATGCGGGAATCCCTTCAGGGGCATTTTCGCATTCAACAAAACCCTGCGGAAAAAGCTTCCGGCCGGAGAGCATCCGCCGTGGGGGCGTCTTTGGCAAAGGACCAAACGGCGCGGTCAGTCGCAAAATCCTGACCTAAAACAAAACTACGGAGGTAACAGAATATGCAGATCACAAGAACCCACCGTCTGGCGGAGGGGGCGGTCATCGCTGCGCTCTACGCCGTGCTCACCATGCTCGCCGCCGCCATCGGCGTCGCCTACCCCGCCTTTCAGTTCCGCTTTTCCGAGGCGCTGACCATCCTGCCCGTCTTTACGCCGGCCGCCGTGCCGGGGCTGGCCGTCGGCTGCCTGATTTCCAATCTGGGCAGTCCCTTCGGCGTGATCGATTGGGTGTTCGGCACCCTGGCGACCCTCCTCGGCGCGCTGCTGACCCGCGCGCTGCGGAACGTCCGTTTCAAAAACATCCCCTATCTGGCGCCCTTGCCGCCCGTACTGGTCAACGCCCTCATCGTCGGCGGCGTGATTACCTTTCTGCTGCCGGAGGGCTTCTCCTTCGCCGCCTTCCTTGCGGCGGGGCTGGAGGTCGGTCTGGGACAGCTCATCGTATGCTACGGACTGGGCCTGCCGCTCGCCGTTCTGCTGGAAAAAAGCGGAGCCGCCAGGCACATTTTCCGCTAACTCACGGACCATTCGGTCCTTTGCCGTAAAACAGGAGTGACGTATGTTGAACAAAGCCGCCTTTCTGCAAAAGCTCAGGGAGGTTTCGCCCATCCGGCTGATTGTGGGCAGCTTCCTGGCCATCATTCTCGTCGGCGCCCTGTTGCTGATTTTGCCTTTCTCGTCGCGCGACGGAGGCTTCACTTCCCCGCTCGACGCCTTTTTCACCGCCACTTCGGCCACCTGCGTGACCGGCCTTGTGGTGTTCGACACCTGGAGCAAATGGTCGGCCTTCGGGCAGGCGGTCATCCTGATGATGATCCAGCTTGGGGGGCTGGGGCTCCTTTCCTTTACCACCGGCTTTACGCTGCTGCTGCGCCGCAAGCTCGGTCTGCGCGATTTACAGCTTGCGAAGGAGTACACCAGCGGCAACGTGATGGACGCGCCGCGTCTGATTCGCACCATCCTCGCCTGGACCTTCGGCTGTGAAGCGGCGGGGGCGCTGCTGCTGATGTGTCGCTTTGTGCCTGAATTCGGCGGATATGGGGTGTGGGTCGCGGTTTTTACCTCGGTGTCCGCCTACTGCAACGCGGGCTTTGACATTTTGGGTTTTAAGGGACCGTTTGTCAATCTGATCCCCTATGCAAAGGATCCGCTTGTGTCGCTCACGGTGGCCTTTCTCATCATCATCGGCGGTATCGGATTCCTTGTTGTCAGCGATATTCATATCTGCTATCTGCGCAAGAAACGCGAGGGGGAACGCCATCCTCGTCTGACGCTGCACAGCAAGATTGTCCTCTGGATGACCGGAATCCTCTTGGCGGTGGGGACCATACTCTTTTTTGTCATGGAATACGGCGGTGTTCTCCGGGGCATGAACTTTTTTGAAAAGCTCAATGTGAGCTTTTTTCAGTCGGCCGCCGCGCGCACTGCCGGTTTTGCCACCGTGGACATCGCCTCCATGCACGATATCACCAAGCTGATGAGCGTCATCCTGATGTTTATCGGCGCGTCGCCCTCCTCCACGGGCGGCGGCATCAAGACGACCACCTTCGTCGTGCTCGCCGCCACCGTGTGGAGCGTGCTGCGCGGCCATGAGGACACCGTGGTTTTCAAGCGGCGGATCGAGAAGCAGGCGATTTACAAGTCGCTCGCCATCGTGGCCGTCGGCTTACTGCTGGTTCTCCTGACCACCACGGTGATCCTGCTGGCGGAGGGGGACGGCGTCAGCGCCATCGACGCCCTGTATGAAGCGACCTCCGCCTTTGGCACGGTGGGGCTTTCCGCGGGCTTGACGCCGGAGCTTTCCGTGTTTTCCAAGCTGGCGCTGAGTTTTACAATGTTTGTCGGCCGGGTGGGTCCGGTCTCGCTCGCCTTTGCCGTCTCCATGCGCCACTCCGGCCGCGGCGGCACCATCCTGCCGGAAGGCAAGGTCATTGTGGGATGAATTCCCTGCGCTTTACTCAATACAACAAAAGCCGAACCACGGTAATTGCAGGCCGCGGTTCGGCTTTTTGGTTTATCGCGGCGTGTCCGGAATCGAAAGCGGATTATTCCACCGCCGAGAACACCCGCAGAATTTCCTGCTGATTGTCGCCGAAGCAGACGGCGACGATCTCATCCCCCGCGTGGACAACCGTGTCGCCCCGGGGGATATAGAGCTGTTCCTCGCGCAGAACCGAGATGATGAGGCTAGACGGCGGGAGGGCGATGTCCTTGAGCATCCGGCCGTCGAGCGCGCTGCGGGGCGGTAGGGTGACGGTGGAGATGGCCGCCCGGCCGCGGTTGAGGGTGGCGAGCAGATGCATCCCCGCGCTCTGGATTTCCTGCTCGATCAGCCGCATGATGACCTCTGTACTGCAAACGGCGTTGTCCGCGCCCAGCCGCCGCAAAGCCTCCAAATTGCGCGGATTATTGGCGCGGGCGATCACCTTTTTACAGCCGAAGGTCCGCTTGGCCAGTTGGCAGGCGACCAGATTGTCCTGGTCGCTGCCGGTGACGGCGACAAAGCAGTCGGCGCCCTTGACCGAGGCGCCCGAAAGGACGCTCAGTTCGGTGCCGTCGCCGCAGACGACCTCGCCGTCGAGGTCGTTGGCGAGCACCTGGCAGCGCCGCTTATCCCGCTCGATGAGCGTAACTTGATGATTTTTATCCTGCATGCTGCGGGCGAGGTGGAACCCCAGCTTCCCGCCGCCGATGATCACAATTTTCATGCCATGCCTCTTCTTTCCCTGACGTCAAAGCGCCCGTCAGTCGCTGATGCTTGTGTAGACGACGCGGTCTCCCTCTTCCAATATCAGACGCTGCTTGCCGTCATAAAGGGTCATGCGTCCGTTTTTGTGGACCACGCCGAGAATGATTTCCCCGGCGCGCGGCGTCAGCGAGTCGATCGGCCGACCGGCCGTTTGGCGGTCGATCTCCCGGGGATTGAAGGCGACGGTGCTGGTCCCAAAGGTGAGCTGCCGTTCCTCCCAGGGCTGGGTCAGCGCGGCGAACATGGCGCTGCTGGCGAGCTGGGTGGGACAGATGGTCTTAAGCCCGAAATGGGTGAACACCTCTTCGCGCGCCGGGTCGGAGATGCGGGCCACCACATTCTTCACGCCGAAGAATTCCCGGACAATCTGAGAGACGGTGATGTTCAAATTGTCGTCGGGCGTGACGACGGCGACGGCGTCGCAGCCCTCCACGCCGGCCGAGCGCAGGACGCTCATGTCCATAGGCATCCCGGCGACGGTGAGTCCGTCAAAATCCTCGTCCAGCCGGTTGAAATTGTCCGCATTCGCGTCGATGACCGATACGTCGTGCCCCGAATGGTCCAGCCATTCGGCGAGCTGTGTGCCGAGCCGGCCGCAGCCGACCACGAGAACATTCATAGCAATTGCCTCCATTTCATGGGGTTAACTGGTGTTAAGAAAATCATTCCCCGTTTTCCTGCCCGGAGGGCGCGCCGTTTTCGACCGGCGGCTCGGGGACCTGCGTGGGAGAATGAGTGATCAGCTCGGGCAGATTCCTTTTGCGCGCGGTCCTCAGCTTTTTGAGCCCTCCAAAATCGAACAGCCACGCTGCGGCGAGCAGAGCGAGAACGCCCAGTGCGGAAATTACCGCGCCGGACCGCAGTCCGGCGGGCGTGAAGGAGAAGGAGAGCGTATGCTCGCCCGCCGCAAGCGGCACGGCGAGGAAGCCATCCCCCACCGCCTGCGGGGTTACGGCTTCTCCGTCGACCCACACGCTCCAACCGGGATCGTAGGGGATGGAGGTAAAGAGCACGCCGTCCTCCCTGGCGCTTACCCTGCCGGAGAGGGAGGACTGACCCTGCTCGATGTCGTACATTCCGCCCGTCTTGAGGCGGTCCGTCAAGGCGCTGAAAGCGTCGTAATCAAAGCCGCAGACCTTTGGGGACTGAATGTAGGATACGCCGGCCGGAAGATCCACGGTGACGGTGATGACGTCGCCCGCCTGGAAGAAGCCCAGGTCGATCACGCCGGTGATGTGGTAGCCCCAGTCGAGCTTCTGACCGTTCACGGTCACGCCGGCGGAGGAGGAAAGGGAGCGCTGGGGCAGGAAGAAGAGCACCTGCTGTTCCTCCGGATTGAGGATGGAAAAGGTGACGCTGCTCTTGCCGCCCGAGTTGTTGGAAAGCTTGAGCCATTCGCCGTTTCCGCCCGACATGTCCACGCCGTCCGCGGGCTGGATGGCTACGCCGGTGATGGGCGTATAGTAGACGGCGTTGTCCCCGGCCATCAGATTTAAAAGCGAGGTCTGGGAATAGAAGGGATCGTTGTCCACGGCGGAGAAACGCAGCACGGCCGAATCGACCATAAAGCCGATGGGCAGCGCGTCGGGATTTTCATATACCATCTGCACGCCGTCGTAGGAACGCGCCAGCTGATAGCCTTGGTGGGGCTGCACATTGCTGAGGACATACTTGATCCCCAACAGGGAATCGACCACATTGGTGGAACCGAAATACCGCAGAAAACGGTTCTGCACGGTGGAGGAAATTCCCATCCGGCACAACAGCTTGCTGGAATGCTGATTGGTAAAGGAGCTGTAATGCGCCATACCGTTGTAGCCCAGGGAGAGGGCGTCGTTCGCGTTGCGCATCTTCCGGTTTTCCACACGGTACCAGCCGTCGTCCATGCCGCGGATGTCTGCGATCACCGGGGCCGTCTCCTCATAGAAGCCGACGTAGCTTTCCCGGCTGTCGTAGCGGAGCTGACCGTCGAGTTCGCGGATCATCTGACCGCCGTTGCCGTACACTTCGGTGCAGCAACAGATGAGGATCATCAGCCCCATCGCGCCGGCCAAGTGCCGCTGAGAACGCATGACCGACAGCAGGAGGGTATAAAGCAGCAGGAGTAAGACCGAGCTGACCACCAGCTCGGTGGAGACGTGCTCAAATCCGAAAGCGGGCAGGAGGGCGACGAGCAGCGTCAGCACCCCAAAGGTGGCGAGGATGTGCTTGAGCTTTATTCCCGCGCGGTTTTGATAGCACAGGGCGGACATCAGAATCAGGCAGAAACACCAAAGAAAGGTGAATCGGTAGGGAAACCAGGTGGGCTCGTCGCCCGCGTGCCAGAGGATGTTCAGCGGCCAGAAGGTCATGCTCAGAAAGAGGACAAAGACGATCACGCCGGCGCTGATTTTTAAGCGCTTGTCGATGCGCCTGTTGAGAAAAAACAGGGGGGCCATCAGCAGGCACAGGGTTCCGCAGAAGAGATTGGGCAGCCCGTAGGTGATGGAATCGTAGCTGCCGTAGAGCATCTTGCTGAAAATTTCAAAGGGAGACAGGGTGGCCGCGCCCGCATTGGAGGAGGAGATGTACAGATAAACATAATTGAGGGAAAGGTAGGTCGGAATCAACAGGAAGGCGGCCGCCGCCGCGGCGATGCCCGCGCCCAGGGCGAAAAGCCCCGCCTTTTTCCAGAATTCCGCGCCGGAGATGCGCCCGGTAAAGGTCACGGCGAGGAAGTACATGGCCGTAAAGAGGCCCGCCATGAAGGCGATGTAGAACTGGGCGATAAAGAGCACTGCGAGGCTCAGCATCAAAGGCAGCAGCCGGCCTCGGTCGAGCAGCAGATGGACGCACATCAGCACCACCGGCAGAAGAATGACGCCGTCGAGCCACATGATATTGAGGGCGTAGACCATCACATAGGTCATCATGGCGTAGAGCACCGAAAAGGAGACGCAGCTGATCCCCTTGCACCCCAGAATGCGGTAGGCGTAGCAGGAAAAGGTAAGCCCCGCGCAGCCGACCTTTAACAGGGTGATGAGAAGCAGCGCCTCGGGCATGCAGCTTTTGGGGAAGAGGAGCACCAGAAAGGAGAAGGGGCTCGCGATGTAGAAGGAGTAGACGCCGGTCATATTCATGCCGAGGCCCGCTCTCCAGGAGAAGAAGATACTGTCCTGTCCGTGGAGGATGTCGTAAAACCAGGAGTGAAAATCGACGTACTGCTGGCTCATGTCGGTGATCAGAAGGGATTTTTCCCCGAACGGATATACGCCGAAGGCGGCGTAAATCGTCAGCAGCAGCAAAACGGGCATGAGAAACGACAGCCCGAAAATCCAGAATCTGGATCTGTTTTGTGAAGCATTGCTCATAGATTAGGCGAAGCGTTCCGCCGGATGCAAAACGGGAGAACGGAAATCGCCTTTTTCCCACCCTTCTTTCTGTTTTGGCCCGCAGGTGCAAAAGCCTTTCCTGTTGCAGGGGCGCAAACCCCTGCGTGTTTTTCAAATTATAGTCTATATTGCAC
>CABSLJ010000100.1 GCA_902478455.1 uncultured Oscillospiraceae bacterium
CAAGGGTGGAAAGGCGAGGTAAGAGCTCACCAGCGCGCAGGAGACTGCGCGGCTATGCAAACCCTATCCGGAGCAACACCGCAGAGGAACACACAAGCGTCTGCCCGGCGCGTTCCGAGGAGGTGGCGTGAGCCGCGCGGCAACGTGCGGCCAAGATAGATGGCTGTTCAAGACAGAACTCGGCTTACAGGTCTGGTCGCCTATCTTTCATTTGAGATAGCAAACGGAAAGCGGTCCGCGTTTGCGGGCCGCTTTCCGTTGTATTTTTATTGTTTTACCGCTCTGCGCAGGGGCGCGCAGTGTGCGCCCGCAGCACGGACGCTGGAAAGGCCGGGCGAACGATGTTCTCTCCCACATACTGAGATTCAGCAAGGGCGTACCATGGGAAACTGCAAGGCAATCTCCTTCCTATTTCGTCAAAAAAAGCACGCCGAGGGTATCCGGCCCGCAGTGGGAGGAGATGGTGCATCCTGCGCGGGTGACCAGCACTTCCTTGAAGGGAGCCAGGGCGCACACCTGCTTACAGACGGCGTCGATCCGCTCGTTGGAGGTGCCCGAATGGGTGATGAAGACGCGGTCGAGCTTGAGGTCGTTCCGGCCGGAAAGCTTGTCGCTTATGTACTGCTCCAGCGCCTTGTCGAGCGTACCTCTGTATTTTTTGCCCACGCCCATCCGGCCGCAGGTGTTGTCCACCTCGATGCACGGCTTCAGGCGCAGCAGGTTGGCGCCCATCGCAGCCAGCGCCGAGCAGCGTCCTCCCGCATGGAGGAATTCCAGCGTGTTGAGCACAAAGCTCGCGTGGCATTTTCCCGTCAGGGCGCTGACCTCCGCCTGCACCTGCTCTGCGGACAGGCCGGCGGCGATGCGTTCGGCCGCCTCAATGACCAGCAGGCCGATGCCGGTGGACAGATTGCACGAATTGATGGGATAGACATGGCCGAGCTCCCTGGCCGCGATGCAACAGTTCTGATAGGCGGCCGAAAGGGCCGAACCCAGATTCAGATGAACGACGTCGTACCCCTTCTCGGTCCATTTGCGGAAATACTCGGCGTATTCCCCCGCGCCGATGGCCGCCGTCTTGGGGAGGATTTTCTCCTTCCGGTAGGCCTCGTACAGCTCGTCCGGCGTGATGTCCACTCCGTCCTGATACTGTCTCTCCCCCAAAATGATGTGGAAGGGATAGTAATGGACGCCATAGCGTTCCTTGAGCGCGTCGCCCAGATCGCAGGTACTGTCGGCGCTCAGAATGACTCGATTGTTCATGGCTGCCTCCAATGTAAAAATGGTAATCTATCGGGAATTAAAATCCTGTTTAAAAGGAATGTTCCGAAAGCAGACGCTGCTTTTCCTCCCAAAGCCGCTGCGAGAGGTCGACATAATACCGATGCGGATTCTCAAAGCGGGTGACCTCGTCCCACAGCGTGGCCACCTGCCGGGCGCAGTAGTCCTTTATCTCCGCAAGCGGCGGGGAGTCGTAAACCCGCTTGCCGCCGCTAAACAGCTGCTTCTGAAGCTCCACAGCGCGGAAATTTTCCACCAGCTTGCGCTTCCAGACGTGCTCGGGGTCAAAAATCTCATAAAGCTTTGTGTCATCGATCACCTCGTCGCGCAGGGTAATGACGTCGGCAATGGCCTTGCCCGTCTCCCGGTCGAAGAGCCGCCACAGCTTTTTAAAACAGGGCGTAGTGATTTTGGAGACATTCTCGCTGACCTTGATTTTCGGCAGGATGCTCCCATCCTCCCGCTCGACCGCCGAAAGCTTGTACACCCCGCCGAACACCGGCTCGGAGGAGGAGGTGATCAGCCGTTCGCCCACGCCGAAGAGGTCCACCTTGGCGCCCTGAATGAGCATGTCGCGGATGATGGTTTCGTCTAGCGAGTTGGAGGCGCAGATTTTGCAGTCGGGGAAGCCGGCCGCATCGAGCATGGCGCGCGCCTTGCGGGAGAGATAGGTGATGTCGCCGCTGTCAATGCGGATGCCCGCCGGCCGGAAGCCGCGCGGAAGAATTTCCTCCTTGAAGACGCGGATGGCGTTGGGCACGCCTGATTTGAGGGTGTTGTAGGTATCCACAAGCAGCGTGCAGGAGGACGGATATTCCCGCGCGTAGGCGCGGAAAGCGTCGAGCTCGGAATCGAACAGCTGCACCCAGCTGTGGGCCATCGTGCCCATGGCGGGAATGCCGAAATCGCGCTCGCAGAGGGTGCAGGCCGTACCGGCGCAGCCGCCGATGTAGGCCGCGCGCGCGCCGAAGACGGCGCCGTCAAAGCCCTGGGCGCGGCGGGAACCGAATTCCATCACCGCCCGGCCGCCCGCCGCGCGCACAATGCGGTTGGCCTTGGTGGCGATCAGGCTCTGATGGTTGATGGCTAAGAGCACCATGGTTTCAATAAACTGGGCCTGGATGACCGGACCGCGCACCGTGACCACTGGCTCTCCGGGGAACACAGGCGTCCCCTCGGGGACGGCCCAGACATCACAGCTGAATTGGAAGTCCGCAAGATAGGAGAGAAACGCCTCGCTGAATATGCCGCGGGAGCGCAGATAGGCGATGTCCTCTTCGGTAAAGGTCAGATTTTCGAGGTACTCCACCAGCTGCTGCACGCCGGCGAGCAGAGCGAAGCCGCCGCCGTCGGGCACGCGGCGGAAAAACATATCAAAGTAGGCGATTGAGTTCTGAAAGCCGTTTTCAAAATATCCGTTCGCCATGGTGATCTCATAAAAATCGGTCAGCATGGTCAAATTATCGCGCAGGGTGGGTTTTGTTTGTTGCATGGTATCCTCTTCTTTCCCGCCGGCGGGTTCAGCCGACGTCGGCGCACAATTCGACGCCGTTGACCGACATATTGTAAAGCGCCATGACATTGCAGAGCGCGGCGTTGTGCGCGCCCAGATCGTAGGTCTCCACCAGGGCGCGCGGGACGACCACCCGGCAGCGCCGGTTTCTCCGGTTGAAGTCTGCCTTGAGCGTCAAAGCGAGCTGCTGCACGCACAGGTCGGTGCAGTCCCCCGCCAAGAGGAAGGAATCCAC
Source organism: uncultured Oscillospiraceae bacterium (assembly GCA_902478455.1). Classification (GTDB taxonomy): domain Bacteria; phylum Bacillota; class Clostridia; order Oscillospirales; family Acutalibacteraceae; genus CABSLJ01. The sequence goes on from CABSLJ010000100.1 coordinate 3,030, forward strand.
CTGCGGATGCGCTCCGAGCCATTCGGCAAAGGCCGGCTCCAGAAAGCCGTTGGTCGAATTTTTGGGGATCACGGTAAAGCGGCCGGCCGCAGCCACTTCACCGGTCAGCGCGGATTCTTCGTCCCCCTGCAGGCAGTGGACCGGGTAGCTTTCAAACTCAGGGCTTTCCTCTGTGTGGCTGTCGCAAAAGGCGAGCATGGGAATGCCCCTTGCGGCGCACGACCGGCAGAGCTGTGCCACCCTTTCGTTGATCGCCTCCACCCGCGGACTGCTCAGCGCCCCCCGCTTGACAAAGCCGTTGACCATGTCGATCACCAGCAGAGCGCTTGATGCGGCGGGAAAGGCTTCCAGGCTGACGCCGGGAAGGGCCTCAAGCTGGTCATAGATGGCCGAAAGCGCCTCGGCGGCGTCCTTTAAAAAGAGTTCCTTGTTCTCCATAGGTTCAGCACACTCCCATCTTTCTGTGTTCCAGGGCCGCTGAGAAAAAACCAGTTTATTCCTTGGGTATTCTGTACATCCAAGAATTTATTATAACATATTATAGCAAAAAATCGGAAAAGTACAATCCCGCAAAAAAGGGCCTGATACCGGGGTTTTGCTGTTTTCCCCCTCTTTTTTATAATCCGCCAGACGTTGAAAAGACGGCAAAAAGCATGGGTAGGAAAATATTTCCTCCTTTGTGTTCTTGTGCTTTTTATTTCTTTCTTGTATAATGGAACCAACGCCATCTGCTTTGGTACAACAATCACAGTTTTCGTCGAATTAAGGAGTGAGAAACAAATGAGGTTGCGTAAACAAGCGCTGGGGAACCGAAATCTGGTCGGAGCGCGGGTGGAAAGTGAACGGAAGCGTCAGGGAATGAAACAAAAGGAGCTGCTTGCTCAGCTTCAGGTCAATGGAATTGACATGAACGCCTCCGGTCTTTCCAAGCTGGAAGGGCAAATCCGTTTTGTCACCGATTCGGAGCTGGTCGCTCTCGCCCGTATTCTGAACGTCTCCGTCGACTGGCTTTTGGGCCTGACCGACGAGGAGAACAAATAGGAAATCTCCGCTAAGCATCTGAATCCAAAAGCCCGGTACGGCCCACAAGCCGCATCGGGCTTTTTTCATCCGTAAGCCGCGGTCCGATGCACGGGGACACGTTTTTCCGCACAGGGGGCCGGCGGTGAATAACATGTTTCTCCGTATAATACCGCGTCTGGCGCAATATATTGGAACAAACCGCCTGAAAGCCGGATGGAAGTTCGCGGCGAAACGGGTCCGCGGTCCGCAAAAGGAGGGAAACAGGGGTTGTTTCAGAAGGATATTCTGCTCAGATGGAAACCGTTTCTGCTTTTTTGGGCCGTCTACAGCCTGCTGTTCTGGCTCTTTTCTTCCACGCTGCAATACACCTTTCCTTTTCTGGCAGGATGGGTTCTGGCGCTCCTGCTTCAACCGCTGATGCGGCTGCTCACCGAAAAGGCGCGCCTGAAAAGCGGCGTGGCCTCAGCGATTGTGACCGTCCTGGTCTTTCTGTTGCTTTTTGGAGCCGTTTTCGGCATCGGCGTGGGGCTGGTCGGCGAACTGATGGGGCTTGTAGGCCGGCTGAAGGAGATGGACCTTAGCCACATCACCCAGCCGGTCGTCGACTGGATCACCCGGCTGGGAGCCTCCCTTGTCAGAATAGACGCCGATTTTTTGGCGGAAAACAAGGATCAGCTGCTTTCCATTGCGCAGAGCGGCGTCTCGGTCGCGACCGCGCTGCTGACCGGTGCGCTGCGCTTTTTAACCTCCCTACCCGCCGTACTCACCACGATTTTGGTCATCATCTTCTCCACCTACTTTTTTTCCAAGGACATGCCGCGCATCAAGCAAAGGCTCTTCTCTCCCTTTACGGAGGACGTCGTCTCCCGCCTGGGCGACGTCTGGCGAAACGGGCTTGCCATGGCGGGCAGATATCTCTCCTCCTATGCGATGATTTGCCTGCTCACCTTTGTGGAAAGCCTTGCGCTCTTTCTGCTGCTCGGGGTCAAATATCCGGTTGTGCTCAGCATCGCCGCCGGTGTGGCCGACCTGATTCCAGTGGTCGGCCCGGGCGCTGTCTTTCTGCCCGCGGCGGTTGTCTCCCTCTGCTCGGGGGAGACCTTCGCCGCTGCGGGACTCGTTGTCGGCTGGATTCTCATCATTGTCATCCGCGAAATCGTCGAGCCAAAAATCATTTCCTCCTCTGTAGAGGTCCACCCCCTGCTGATGCTCGCCGCTTTGTACGTCTCCCTCATCGCGGGCAATTTTATGGTCTTTCTCTACTTTCTGTTTCTGTGCGTGTTCTATCAGATTCTGAAAAAGGCCGGCGTACTGAAACCCCTGTTTGCCGGAAAGGAGGGGGAAAGCACCGGAAAAAGAAGAAAGGAGAGGCGGCGCTGTGCCGGAAAGAGCGCTCTTTCCGGCCGGATGTGATGCGCTCCGGTTCCCCCGTAAAAAGCAGGTCGGCCGCCTCTGCCGAATGACAGAGGACGGCTTAATCCTCTCGGTTTTTGCGGCCGGACTGTTTTTGCCGCTGAGAAAGCCTTCTTACATGAAAAGATGCGGTTTGCTTGCAAAAAACGCCCGTTCCTTTTACGGAAGGGGCGTTTGATCGGACCGTGCGTCCGTTTTTTCTGTTTGTTCCACTTCACCGGACGGCCGCTCCGCCGGGTCGGGATCGTTCCAGCTCTGGAAGGCGAAATAGCATCCCAGCATGGCCACGCCGCAGCAGAGAAGGCCCACCGTGACCGAATCGCTCTTCTGTTCAAAGGCGCACAGGATGATCGCCACCAGGATCAGCGCAATGCACAGGACAAAGGCGGCAAAGCCCATCTTTCCGTTTTCTTTCAGCATATCAATCCGCTCCCTTTTTACTGACTATTGTTCCGGGCCGCCGTGCAGGCAATTCGCCAGGGCGGCAAACTGTTCCATGGAAAGTTCCTCCGCCCGTGCGCCGGGGGCGATCCCCGCCCGGCTGAACACCGCGGCGAGCTCCCCCTTGGGAACCGAGAGTCCGGCGCTCAAGGCGTTGAGCAGCGTTTTTCTGCGCTGGCCGAAGGCTGCCCTTACCACGGCAAAAAAACATCTTTCATCGGCGACCTGCACCGCAGGCGCGCTTCTCACCCGCAGACGGATGACGGCCGAATCGACCTTCGGCGCGGGCAGGAAGCTCCCGGCGGACACCTTAAAAAGCAGCTCCGGCTCGGCGTAATAATGCACCGCCACGCTCAGGGCTCCCGTCTCCCGGCGGCCCGGCGCGGCACAGATGCGGTCGGCCGCCTCCTTCTGCACCATCACGGTGATCGATTCTACCGGCAGCCGCTCCTCCAAAAGGCGCATCAGAATGGGCGAGGTGATGTAATAGGGCAGATTGGCGCACACCGAAACGGGCATTCCGGGGAATTCCCGTTCGATTAGCCCCTTCAGGTCCAGCTTCATCACATCCCCGTGGACGATACGGACGTTGTCAAACGCCGCCAGCGTCTCCGCCAGCACGGGGAGCAGCCGGTCGTCGAGCTCCACCGCCGCCACCCGCTGTGCCCGCAGCGCGAGCTCTTTGGTCAGCACGCCGATCCCCGGGCCGATCTCCAGCACGCCCCCCTCCGCCGCGCCGCAGGCCTCCGCCATGCGGGGGCAGACGGTGGGATTGACGAGGAAATTCTGCCCGAGCGCCTTGGAAAAACGGAATCCGTGCCTCGACAGCAGTTCTTTGATGGTGCCGATGTCCGATAGTCTCTCCATGCTTCCTCCCCGCTGCCCGCGGCTTCCTTGCTTTCGCCCGGGACAAGCGTTCTTTCTTGGTTCAGTATAGCATAAGTTGCGGCAAAGAAAAAGAGCCTTGTTTCCATTCGTGCCGCGGGCCTGCTGAAAAAATCCCTCCTCCTGAGAAGAAAAACATAAACCGCGCGCCTTTCCGGATGCCAAGAGTCCCCGGACCGGAGATCCGCGGTTCAGGCCGGCTCGGAAAGCGCGCCGCCCCTTCGGGAACGCCTCCGCCACAAGAGGCGGGCCAAAAACAAACCCAGCAGGATTCCCCAGGAAAACGCCTCCGCATAGGCGATCACCATGTTTCCAAACAGCCCCGCCATGGCATAGGAGGCTATAATGCGGAACACCAGCGCCGCAATTCCCGCTATGCTGGAATAAACCACATCGCCAATCCCCTCCAGATAGCCGCGCACCGCCATCGCCAGCCCGTAAACAACGTAGAAAACGGCGATGCACTGAAAAAAGTTCCGCCCGATTGCCACGGCTTCCTCTCCTACGCCGAACATTGCGATGAAATAACCGCCCATAGGGATAACCGCTCCCGTCATGAGCAGGGAGGCCGCAAGCATCAACGCCGTGCCCGCCGCGAAGGTTTTCCCCGCGCGCTCCGGCTGCCCCGCGCCGTGATTCTGGGCGACGATGGTGGAAATGCCCGACCCGAGATTGACAATCGGCAGGAGGATGATGCTGTCAACACGGTAGGCCGTCGTGATGGCCGCCACCGTCTGCGTGCCGAAGCCGTTCATGAAGTTTTGCAGCAGCAGACTGCCAAAGGCGCTGACGCTCGACTGTATCATGGGGGGAAAGCCCATCCGCGCGCCCTGCGCCAACACCGTCCGGTCGAACGTCCCCCTGTGAAAGCGAAAGCGCAGCAAGGGATATTTCTTCACCGTGTATCCCACCAGGAAGACCGTCATTGCCGCCTGGGAAACCGCCGTTGCGGCGGCGGCTCCCTCCACGCCCCAACGAAAGGCAGCGACAAAGAGGATGTCCAGCCCCACATTCACGGCGGAGGAGACGAGGATCGCCAGAAAGGGAGCGCGGCTGTCCCCAATGCCCCGCAGAGCGGCGGAATAGACATTGTAAACGGCCAAAAAGGGAACGCCGGCAAAGATAATCCGCAAATAGCGCTTCGCCAGGTCCACCGTGTCCGCCGTGGTGCGCATCAGGTGCAGCATAGGTCCGGCCAGCCACGCGCCCGCCGCCGCGAGCAGGACAAAGACGGCGCCCAGCGTCACGGAAAAGGCCGCAAGCAGCTTGGGCAAAAAGCCTGCGTCCCCGCTGCCGAACCTCTGCGCAAACAGGATGGACAGCCCCAGCGTAAAGCCGGTGATCGCCATCAGATAAAAATTGATCACCGTGCCGGTCGCACCGATGGCCGCCAGCGCCAGCTCGCCCTCCACATTGCCGACGATGAAGGCGTCCGCCCAGTTGTACAGCTGCTGCAATACGCCGCTGAAAATCAGGGGCAGACTGAATTTGATCAGCGCGGCCGCCGTCCCCACCGTTCTTTTTTGTTTCGCAACGCCCATGCTTTCACCTCAAAAACGGAGTCTAATACAAAAAATACCGTATGCAACAGCCTTGCATACGGTAGGTGCTCACCCGGTTGATACACTTTTCCGTGCTATTGTAGCACAGGATGGAAAAGCTTGCAAATAAAAATCGCATTCGGGTGAAAAAAGCCGTTTTTGTCCTCCGTCCGGGGACCGTCTTCCCCGTTCTGTTCCAAAAAATGTTTTGCGCCCCCGGGCGATAAAAAGATTGATTCTTTCTCTAAAATCCTTTAAGATAAAAAGAAAAAGCGGACGGGCCGCAAACTCGCAAGGGGGATCGCTTTATGCAGAGAAGAGACAAGGAAAACTATTACCTCGACATCGCCGAAACCGTGCTCGAGCGCGGCACCTGCCTGCGTCGGAATTACGGCGCCATCATCGTGGGCAACGATCAGATCGTCTCCTCGGGCTACACGGGCGCGCCCCGGGGACGCAAAAACTGCATCGATATGGGCAGCTGCATCCGCGAGTCGATGGGCATTCCGCGCGGCGAGCGCTACGAGCTGTGCCGCTCGGTGCACGCCGAGGCCAACGCCATCATCCACGCCTCCCGCAACGATATGATCGGCGCCACGCTCTACCTCGTCGGCAGGGACGCCAAGA
>CABSLJ010000101.1 GCA_902478455.1 uncultured Oscillospiraceae bacterium
GTTCAATCCTGTGGTTGTGGCCGTCGCCCTCGCCGTCGGCGGCGTGCTTATTCTATGGATTGAAAGCCGCGACCGCACGCCCAGACTGCACACGGTGGACGACATCGGCTGCCGCACCGCCTTTTTCATTGGACTGATTCAATGTCTCGCCATGATCCCCGGCACCTCCCGCTCGGCCTGCACCATCATCGGCGCTATGCTGCTGGGCGCGTCGCGCGTTGCGGCGGCGGAATTCTCCTTTTTTCTGGCCGTTCCGACCATGGTGTGCGCCTCCGGCTACAGCCTGCTCAAGAGCGGCTTTGCACTGAGCACACAGGAGAGCCTCCTGCTGGCGGTCGGCTTTGCCGTCTCTTTCCTCGTGGCTTTGTTGGTCATCGCCGCCTTTATGAAGCTCATCCAGCGGGTCGGCTTCAAGCCCTTCGGCTATTACCGCATCGCGCTGGGCATCGTCATTCTGCTGTATTTCTTCCTGATCAAATAAAAGAGGCCGCCGGATAGGCAAAAGGGCCGCCGCGAGGCTTCGCGGCGGCCCTTTCCGTCTGAACGGTTAAATGACGCGGGTCACATACTGGCAATAGACATAGACGTTCTGGATTTTCTTGGCCTCCACGCCGTCGTCCGCCTGGATGATCGGCTGGCTCTCGGAGGGAGTGACATATAATTTAAAGACGATGGCCCCCTGACCGACGCGCATATTGCGGATGTGTTTGTAGGTGTATTCCTTCCGCTCAATTCCGAGGTAATTGAAGATGATGTGCTTGATGTCGTTGTTGGTAAAGCAAAGAAGGATATCGTCCTCGTCGTACATCTCCAAAACCGCCTTGGTCTCTTCAAAGGTCATGTTGGAGCACTTGAACTCTCCCTGATTGAGCACGGACATCATGCTGCTGTTGTCCAGAAGCAGCAACGGCTTATCATTTGCAGGCATGTTCTGTTCCCCCTTTTCAATTGAACGGAAATTTCTTCCTTGTATTGTTATTGTAATATTTCCCGGATGATTTGTCAATTTATCCTGTTTCATTTGTGTAAATAATCGGCGCGACAGGGACAAAAAAGAGAAGGAAGCTTTCGCTTCCTTCTCCTAAAAAATCCGGTTTTGCCGCTCAGTCGTCGATGACTATGTCATACGCGCCGAAATCGACCGCATCCAAGCCCATGTCGTTCGGTTCGGTCACGTAGAAGGAGGCGGGCTTCTTCGGTTCGTCCTTGGTGGCCTCCCCGTGGGGGACGTCCTTGAGCATTGTGAAGAAGCTGACCTCGGGATCGTTGTACTTGCAGTCGAGGCAGACGAGGTCTTCGGCCGTCAGGCGATTTTCGCGCACTTTGGCTTCAAACTCCTCCTTTTTGCACAGCGCGACCAGCAGATACATCTTCTTCTCCGCCGGGTCGCCGCCGATCAGGAGAAACTCCTCGTTGTCGGGATGGGTGCCAAAGGCGGTAAATGCAGTGCGGTCGACCACCACGACGATGATCTTGTGCGGACCGTACTTTTCATCGCTGACATAGATGTCTTTTGTCTCGCAGTCCTCCGACTGCAGCTCAAAAGCGTGGTGAGAGGGGCAAAGACGGATGATTAGGCCTTTGTCTTCCAACATCTGCATTACTTCGGGGGTCATCGGGGTCGGTTTCAGTTCCAGCTTCATCGTGAAATTCCTTTCCTTTGACGATTTTCCGCTCTATTTAAACCAATCGAGCACATATTTTTCCGAGAGGTCACTGACAAACGGGAGCCGGTAATAAACGCCCCGGCTGGATTTGACAATCAGCAAAATCCACAGCGCCGCGCCGAGCACACCGAGGGAAGCGACGCCCGCCACCCGCAAAAAGGGAACGACCGAGCACAGGCCCGTCAGGACCATAAGCAAAAGGCTCAGCACAAAGGACTGCGCCGCGTTTTTGCGTACAAATTCATCCTGCTTTTCGGTCAGCAGGAACACAAGCCCGGTCAGCCAGCCGAACACATAGGAAAGGGCCGCCTTTGTGGTGCTGTCCATCTCAATCACCGCCGTTTCTCCGCGCATTCTGTCAAACGCCCCGCGCGGCGGGCCGGAACGCCCGCGTCTTTTCCGGCGGAAGTCCGCAAAAAGGCCGCGCGTCCCGTGAGTCTAAACTAGCACAAACGGAAGGGGTTGTCAAGGAGAAAGGAGGCGCATGCAGCGCCTCCTTTCCAGACAGCAGTGAATATCTTTTCCTCGATACATTCATTCCGCCGGAAAAGAATCTCTCGTCGATTCTTTTCTTCCTTCGGTCGGTTCCTTCCTCTCCATTCGCCCGTGCAACTCGGCCGCGGCCTCCTCGTGCGCTTCAAAGAAGCGAAGCACCGTTTCCATCCCCCGGACGGTGTGCTCGCTCAGCAGATGCTCGGTCCGCTCGGCTTCCACAAAGCTCGTGTCGTTGTGTCCGGACAGCAGCTCATAAAAGCGGCGGATCACCTCATGCCGCCACAAAAGATAGTCGCCGGTCTCTTTTCCCTTTTCGGTCAGGCGGATGACGCCGTATTTCTCATAATCCAACAGCCCCTGCTCCGCCAGCTTCATGATCATCTTGGAAACCGACGACGGCTTGACGTTGAGCTCGGCGGCCAGCTCGGTGACGCGGATAAAGCCGTTCTCCCGGATGCTGCGGGCGATCATCTCCAAATAGTCCTCCAAAGAGGCGGTAAGCGTTTTTTGGCTCTGCTCCTGCAGCTGATAGCCGCGAACCGTGTAGAATTTTTCGTGTTCCATGGCTTCTCCCTTCTGCCCCGGCGGTTTTGCCGGCGGAAACTCTTTTTCCCGCGCCGAAAAGGCCCTGAGGCCCCTCCCTGCCGGGAAAAAAGGCCGCCTTCCCGGTCAAACGGACGAAACAGCGCCCGGACGGGACCCCCAAAAAGCGCCTCTGCCTAACTATATGCGGAACAACCCCTCGATATTTGGCATATATTAGCGCAGGGAAACAATCTTGCCCTTGGTACAAAAAATGAGAACAGGAGATTTTGATAGATGGATACCAGCCTTTTTTCCCTCAATCATCTTCCCATCGGCCAGAAGGGACGGGTGGACAGCCTGCATTTCGGCGGCAGTGAACGCAGGCGCATGCTCGATCTCGGTCTCGTGCGCGGAACGACGGTGGAGGCCCTGCAGCGCAGTCCGTCCGGAGACCCCATCGCCTACTTCATCCGCGGCGCGGTCATCGCCCTGCGCGACGAGGACGCCAGCAAGATTCTTGTGCAGACGCTGGCGTAGCTTACGGATTTCAGATTGCTTGTCGGGCGCCTCAGGGCGCCCGATTGCTCTGTTAAGCACAAGTTGTCCCCATCGATTTTCAAAGGAGTGATTCCATGGGACTGACGCACCAATCCACCGGCTCCGCCGTGGCGGCCGGGGAACTCAAGATTACCAAAGCCTCCCCGGAGGATAAAGTGATCGCCCTGGCCGGCAATCCGAATGTCGGCAAAAGCACCGTTTTCAATGCGCTGACGGGCCTCAATCAGCACACGGGCAACTGGCCGGGCAAAACCGTAACCAACGCCCAGGGCAAATATGCACATCGGGATAAAAACTTCATTCTGGTGGACATTCCCGGCACCTACTCCCTCATGGCCAGCTCGGTGGAGGAGGAGGTCGCGCGCGACTTTGTCTGCTTCGGTTCGCCCGACGGCGTGGTCGTCGTGACCGACGCCACCTGTCTGGAGCGCAACCTGAATCTGGTGCTGCAAATCCTAGAGGTGACGCGCAACGTCGTCGTCTGCGTCAATCTGCTCGACGAAGCCGAAAAAAAACGCATCCACATCGACTTAGACGAGCTTTCCCTTCAGCTGGGCGTTCCGGTCGTCGGTGCGAGCGCCCGCGCCGGTCAGGGATTGCAGGAACTCATGGATGAGGTTTATCTGCTGACCTTCCAGCACAAAAAGACCTTTATTGTCCGAACCGATTACGGCCCGGCGCTGGAGTCGGCCCTTTCTCTGCTGCAACAGGCCGTGGAGCCTCTTGTGGGCCAGACGCTCGACGCCCGCTGGACCAGCCTCAAGCTGCTCGATCTGGACGACGCCCTCCACCAGGCGATGAATACATATCTTGGATATGATATTCTGCACGACGACGCCGTGCGCACGGCGCTCGATTCCGCCCTCGCCCTGCTCGCCGAAAACGGACTCGACCCCGACGAACTGCGGGATCACATCGTCTCCAGCATCGTCAAGAGGGCCGAAGGAATTTACAGACAGTGCGTCCGTCTGGAGACGCCATCCTACAACAGCCGGGACCGGAAGATCGACCGCATCCTCACCTCCAAGGCGACGGGCATCCCGGTGATGATTCTCCTGCTGGCCCTCATCTTCTGGCTGACCATTTCAGGCGCCAACTATCCCTCCGAACTGCTCTCCAATCTTTTTTTCACCCTGGAGGATCAGCTGACCGCTCTCTTCCATCACCTGGACGCGCCCGCATGGCTGCACGGCGTGCTCGTCACCGGCTGCTTCCGCACCCTCGGCTGGGTGATCTCTGTTATGCTGCCGCCCATGGCCATCTTCTTTCCTCTCTTTACGCTGCTGGAGGATTCGGGTTATCTCCCCCGCATCGCCTTCAACATGGATAAATTTTTCAAAAAGGCGGGCGCCCACGGCAAACAGAGCCTGACCATGTGCATGGGTTTCGGCTGCAACGCCTGCGGGGTCATCGGTTGCCGGATCATCGATTCCCCCCGCGAGCGTCTGATTGCCACCGTGACCAACAACTTCATTCCCTGCAACGGGCGATTTCCCACCCTCATCGCCATTATCACCATGTTTTTCGCGGGAACGGTGGCCGCTCCCTTTCAGTCTCTTTTCTCCACCCTGCTTCTGACAGGAGTGATCGTCCTCGGCGTCGTGATGACGCTGCTTGTCTCCAAGCTGCTCTCCAGGACGGTGCTGAAAGGCATCCCCTCTTCCTTTGCGCTGGAGCTGCCGCCCTACCGCCGACCCCAGGTCGGCAAGGTGATCGTCCGCTCCATCTTTGACCGCACGCTCTTTGTCCTCGGCCGGGCGGCGGCGGTGGCCGCTCCGGCGGGCGTCGTCATCTGGCTGCTCTCCAACATCATGATTGGAGATATGAGCGTTCTCTCCCACTGCACCGGCTTTCTTGATCCGTTTGCCCGCGCCATCGGGCTCGACGGCGTGATCCTCATGGCCTTTCTGCTGGGCTTTCCCGCCAATGAGATCGTCCTCCCCATCATCCTTATGAGCTATCTGTGCACCGGCAACATGGTGGCGATGGACGATCTGACACAGCTGCATCAGCTGCTGACAGCCAACGGCTGGACCTGGGTGACGGCGGCCTGCACCATGCTTTTTTCCCTGCTGCACTTTCCCTGCGCCACCACCTGCTGGACCATCGCCAAGGAGACCAAAAGCTTCAAGTGGACGGCGCTTGCCATCCTGCTCCCGACCGCCATTGGGATCATCGCCTGCTTCCTGGTGACGACGACCGCCCGGCTCGCGGGCCTCGCCTAGAGAACACGGCAAAAAAAGCCGGCTACCCGCCAGGCAGTCGACTTTTTGGGGGTGATTATGGTATACTGTGCCCATCACACCGAAAAGAGGCGGAGCAATGAAACACAACGAGGGCATCATCGGGAAAACCGTGGACATCATCGTCGACCGGCCGCTGGGCAGCCGCCATCCCAAGCACAAAGAGCTTCTCTATCCGGTAAACTATGGGTACGTTGCCGGCGTCATGGGTGGCGACGGTGAGGAACAGGACGTCTACCTTCTGGGCGTGGACGCGCCTGTCTCACGCTTCCGGGCCGAGGTCATCGCGGTCATCCACCGTCTGGACGACGTGGAGGACAAATGGGTGGCCGCGCCCCACGGGCAGCGTTTCAGCGAAAGCGACATCAAAGCGCAGACGGCTTTTCAGGAGCAGTTTTTTCAATCGGAAATTTATCTCTAAAATGAAATTTTTCAGTCGCGACTGAAACCGCGCCAAACGACGCGTTTTCCAGCCATTTCCGCTGTTAATCCTCACCTTCCGGCAAAAACTAACGGCGGAGGTGAATGTCATGACGCAAAACAATTCCGGATGCTGCCCCTTTGAAAACAAGCCGGAGATGCAGAAATATTTCGATTCTCTCCCTGCGTATGTTCAGGAGAACATCATGCAGACCGGTGTAGAGATCACTTCTCTCGACCAGCTCCACAAATGTGCAGACAACCTTTTGAAAAAGTAAGCCCATCCGGTTCCTTCCGCCCTATTCCATCAAAAAAGCCTGAGAGGATGTTCCTCCCAGGCTTTTTCCTGTATCTGCTTCAAAAAAGAAAGAGGGTTCACCGCGCCCGCCGCGCAATCAGAAAGTGAATCGGCTTTTCTTCCTTGCGGAACATATTCTCATGCTCGGTTGGATAGGCGTCCCATTCGTTGTCCGCGGGCAGATCGTCCCGGCGCAGGAGGATTTCATAGCCCGTCTCGCGGAAATAGCCGAGGGAAGCGGCGAAGAGGTCCACGTCATCTGTTTTGAAGTAGACTTCCCCTCCCACCGGCAGAAAGGCGGCGTACCGCGCCAACATGCCCGGGTGGGTCAGTCTGCGCTTCTGGTGGCGCGCCTTAGGCCAGGGATTGCAAAAATGGATGTAGATGCGCTCCACACGATCGTTTTCATCCATCATCAGATCAATGCGCCCGATGTCGTGGGAAAGCAGCGCCAGATTGTCGACCGGTCTGCCGGCAGCCTCATAGCTCTGAACGATCTTCCGCCTGGCCACGCCGAGAACGTCGCTGTTGATATCGATACCGATGTAATTGACGCCGGGATTTTCCGCCGCCGCGGCCGCCAGAAAGAAGCCCTTGCCGCAGCCGAGCTCCAGATAAACCGTCTGACGCCGAGGAAAAAATTCCTTCCAGCGCCCCTTCCATTCCTCCGGCCTGTCCACAAAAAAGGGGCAGGCCGCGAGCTCCGGCCGCGCCCAGGGTTTTCTTCTCATGCGCATCGTTTCCGCCTCCCGATCCTCCGCCGGGGTACAGCCGCCGGCCGGTTCGGCTCCGTCCGGCGCAGCGCGTGAAAAGCCGCTTCCGCCGTCCGAGCCAAAAAAACACCGCGCCGTCCGTTTGAAAGGAGGGCGCAGTGCTTATTATAACAGACCGGAAAGGGCTTGTCGATTGTGCAAATGGGAGGTTTCCGGAACGGTCCGCCGCCCCCCGCGTTGACTTACGCGGTCCTTTCCAACTGCTCGTAGGCCGCCCGGGTTTCCAGGATCAGCTCGGCGTATTGGTTGGTGGTGACGCCGTTTCTCACCGCCCTTGCGTAGCCGCCGTCCCCCAGATTGTAGGCCATCAGCCCGCCGTGCTCGCCGTAGCGGGCCACTTTGTCCGAAAGAATGAGCACGCCCGCGCGGATATTCTGTTCGGGGGCAAAGAGATCGTCGATGCCGTAGGCGTCCAGCAGCCACTCGGCGTTGATACTGTTGATCTGCAGCAGACCGCAGTCGCACATGCCGCTGCTGTAGGAGCGCACGGCGCCGACGTCAAACCCGCTTTCATGCCACATCATCGCCAAAAGCAGCTCGTAGTCCACCGCATATTCCTTGCACAGCTCATATGTATAGCGCTGCAGCTCCCGGGAAAGGGCCAGTTCGGGATAATAGTAGCGTTCCGGCTCGGGCTGCGCTGTCTCCTGCCGCTGCTGCCGGTTCTTCTCCAGCGTCCGTGGGAGAGCCGGACGCCTCTCCCGGACCCGTTCCAAGCGGGAGATGAGCTGTCCCTGAACGTTCTGTGCGGCCGATACGCTCCCCTGCAGGGGGAAGCAGAGAAGGAGGGTCAGAAGTAACAACATCGCTTTTTTCATGGATACAAACCTCTTTTTGTGATTGGATTCACAAAAAGTATTGGCTTATTTTTGCGTTTTAACAGGAATCGTTCTCCGCATTTCCTGCTCTTCCCCCCGATTTCGACGGCGTCCGGCAGCGCACAGGCTATGCGCCCCATCGTTTTGCATTTTCCTTCCGCCGCTCGGCGCATCCTTCCGGCACCAAACGCCGTCCGTGAGAATAGGATGGAATACAAAGAGTCAGATTGCGGCGTCGGAGGAAAACCCGCAGAGGGCGGCCGCCGATCTCCGGCGGACATCCATTATCCGTGCCTGCGGCCTTCCGAATGCAACGCACATGCGCCTCTTTGTGAGCGTTCAAAAACGCAAAGGAGCTCAGTGTCATGATCCGAATCGCCGACTATTTCAATGTAAAGCAATACCTGCCCCAACACCGCTTTTTCCGCCCTTCCTGTCCGCCGCCTCCGGTCATCATCTCCGGCAGAGTGTTTGATCAGTCGACCGGCGCGCCCCTGCCCGGCGTGAGCGTCTCCCTCGGTTCCCATGCCATGGAGACACGGCTTTTTACCGGCTGCGACGGTTCCTTTTCCTCCCGCCTGCCCGCCGGTTCCACCTGCACCAGCGTCCGCCTTTTCAAAAGAGGCTATCTGCGGCGAAGCATCGGCTGCTACCTGCCCCGCGGCGAACAGGACGACTTTTTTCTCTGTCCTGATGGCTCCCGGCGTTTTCTTGAGAAGAGGGCCGCTTGCGACTGCGAGGAAGCATAAAACGCGAATACTTAATCCCAAGCACGGCCGGAATGCTTCCGAATCAGTCGGGAAGCGTTCCGGTCTTTTTATACAGCGCCCCCGATCATACTCCCCGGGCATGGCGGAAGATAATGGATAGGTATTGGACCGGTTACATCGCATGAATTATAATAAAATAGAAGGAAATGCGCTGTAAACCCAGCACGGCTTGTCGATTATCGCCGGAGAAAAGCGCCTTACCGGCCGCCTGATTCCACATGGTGAAAGGAGTCTGTATGAAACGAAAAACTGTACTCTGTCTGTTTTTGATATTTTTCATCCTTTTGTCCGCCTGCCATACCGAACCCGAGCCTCCGGAGTCCTCCCATGCTGCCTCGTCACAAATTCACGGGGAAAGCTCCGCTGCTGAA
>CABSLJ010000102.1 GCA_902478455.1 uncultured Oscillospiraceae bacterium
CGGAAATAAAGAGCCCTTCGGGGCGTTTTTCCAGCGTGTAGGAAAGCCGCTGCGGCGCGCCGTTGTCTGTTTCGGGTGAAATGGCGTACAATTCCGCAGGCTCCGCCGGGACGGCCATGGTTACGATGATGTTTTCCAGCGCCTCCGGTTCCTTCTGCGGCTTGTTCCAGCAGCCGTCGCTCGCTGTGAGATTCACAAGGCTTACGAGCTTGCGCGCCGGGCTTTCCCGCAGGACGGCGTACACCCTGCCCGCTTCTCCGTGAACCGATGCCTCGCAGCCGGAGAAGGCGTATTCGTAGTTGTCCCAGCCCATATGGGTCTTGGAGACGTCGCGCAGAGACGGATCGTAGAGGATGTGTCCGTGCCGGGTGATGAAGTCGCACCAGCGGCGCATTTCTTCGGCAAAGGAGGGGGCCATTTCGGTGTAATCCACATAGTAGGCCTGGGTCAGAATTCCGTTGTCCTCCCCCAGCGCCAGATGGAAGGCTCCGTGGGAGGAGATGGCCGCCATGGTAAGCAGCGCCGCCTCCTGCCCTTCGGAAACCGCGCCGTCGAGATAGGGCCGTATGTAGGCGGCCAGCACCACCGGCTTGCCGGGGGCGCAGCGCTTGGCGTCCTCAATGATTTCCCCGAGATCGCCGAAGCGGTCGTAGGGGTTCCATACCTCGATGTAAATCGCATCGAGCGGGGCGGAGGCCACCGTGTCCACCGGCCAGTTGCCCACGTTGTTAAAGACCAGCACGGCGTCGCCGTGGCCTTTCTGGGCGAGGATGCGGCGGGTGTCGGCAATCACGCCGGGAAACTCCCGCTCCAGCTGTTCGGCGCGCTTGATCCCCTGATAATGGGTCTCCCCCCATTTGGGGCAGCCGTAGGTGTCGATGTGGATGCCCTCGAAGCCCAGGGAAACGGCCTGCGCGTACTGGCCGACGATGTGCCTCCTCCAGGGCAGCTCCCCGGAAAGCCCCATGATTTTGAGCTTTCCGATGAAGTCATAGGGCTCTCCCGTGCCGGAGCACAGCGCCCAGTCGGGA
Source organism: uncultured Oscillospiraceae bacterium (assembly GCA_902478455.1). Lineage (GTDB taxonomy): Bacteria > Bacillota > Clostridia > Oscillospirales > Acutalibacteraceae > CABSLJ01. The sequence goes on from CABSLJ010000102.1 coordinate 1,032, forward strand.
TGGTCGTGATAAAAGGCGTGGCTTGCGGCGTAGACCGCGCCGTAGGCGATGGGCCGCATGCCGCATTTCTTGCACAAAGCGATCTTTTCTTTCACCACCCGCAGACTCAGGCTCCGTCCCATGAGGTCTGTAAAATCCTCCTGTGGAGGCAAAAGTTGCTCGTGGCGGTACATCCAGTCGTAAAACTGCACGTGAGTGATGTGCTGGCGCGCCATACTCTTTACGTCGGCGGCGTCCTCCTCGTCCGAGCGGTCAAAGCCGCACAGAAAGCCGTAGCGGAAGGTCCTGCCGGGACCGTCCACGACGTCAAAGGCGGTGTAAGCGGCACAGGGACCGTCCGGGGTTTCCACCGTGGCCGCCGCGCCGAAGCCCTGGAACTCCTCCTCGTAGCTTCCGGCGCTGACGGCGGCGCGCCCGCCGCACAGCCGCCCGGTTTCTACCAGAATCGTATCCAGCCCGCGGGTGATCTCCACCCGGTAGGGAGCGTCCTGCGGCAGCGAAGCGCCGCACTCGAGAAGCAGCGTGACCGGTTCCCCGGAACGGTACTGGCAGCGGTCGGGATACAGTATGATATTTTCCATAGAATCACCCCTTGACCGCGCCGGCGGAAATGCCCTTGACGTAGTATTTCTGGAAAATCAAGAAGATGATGACCGCGGGAATGAGCGCCACAAACGCGCCGCCCGCCATCAGTCCCCAGGAGGTGCTGTACTGCTGGATGAAGGTGGAAATAGCCAGCGGCACGGTGTAAAGTTGCCTTTTCTGCAAAAAGAAGACCGAGCGACCGTATTCGTTCCAGTAGTAGACGGTGTTCAACAGCACCACCGTCAGGGTGACCGGCTTTAAGACGGGGAAGAGCACCCGCCACAGCACCGAAAAGTTGTTGCAGCCGTCGATGATGGCGGCCTCCTCCATCTCCACCGGCGTGTTGCGGATGAAGCCGGTATAGAGAAAGATGGCGAAGGGCAGGCTGCTGGCCACGCAGACCAGGATGATCCCCCACAGGGTGTTGACCGCCTGAAGGGTGCGCATGGTCAGGTACAGTGGAACGGTGCTGATGATGGTGGGAATGGCCATACTGAAGATGAAGACGTTGTAGACGGCGTTTGTCAGCTTTGTTTTGCTGCGCGCGATGATATAGGCGGCGGCGCAGGAGATCAACACCGTGAGGATCACGCCGCTTACTGTGACGACGGCCGAATTGAGCATGGCCAGCCCCAGATTGCTTTCTTCCCACGAGGTGGTAATATTATCCGGCGTGAAGGAGGGCACGTGCCAAATTCCCAGCTGGCTCATTTCTTCCGGGGTGGAAAAGGTGATCTGAAACAGCACAAAGAAGGGGATAAAAGAGATCAGGGACATCAGAATAATAACAGGGTAGAGCACCGCCTTTTTCATCCTGCGGCGCTTTCCGAACGATTTCATCGTGCATCCTCCTTTCTACGCGTTATCTTCCATTTTTTTGGTTGCCATAAACGAGATCGTGACCGGCACAAGGATGGTAAGGAACAGCAGCACCGCCACGGCCGAGGAATAGCCCGCGTTGCCCGCCGAGCTCTGCCGGTAGATGAAGACGCTCAGCGATTCCGTAAAGAAGCCTGGTCCGCCGCCGGTTAAGGACATGATGATGTCAAAGATGGACATGCAGCCGATGATGTTGGTGATGATGTTGACCCGCAGCGAAGGTCCCAAAAGCGGAATTTTGATGAAAATAAGCTCTTTTAAGTAGCTTGCGCCGTCGATCAGCGCCGCTTCATGTACCGAATCGGAAATGGTTTGCAGGCCGGAGATGTAGATCATCATATCTCCTCCGATGGCCTGCCACAGATTGATGATCAGAATCACGACGATGGCGGCCTTTGGGTCGGCAAGCCAGTCGCTGTAAAGCTGAGGAAGGCCCAGGCCTTCCAGCGTGGTCTTCAGCACGCCGCCCTCGCTGGAGAGAATCAGCACCCAAATGTAGCCCATGATCAGGGGGCTTATGATGTTGGGCAGGTAGACCAGCGTGCGCACAAGGCCGCTGCCTTTTAAGCCTTCATCCAGAATGAGAGCGTAGATCAGACCAAACAAATTCAGGGAAACCGCCCCGAACACGCCGAAGATCAGGGTATTCTTCATGGCGTTGAGAGCCCTGTCGTCCTTAAAAAAGTCAAAGAAGTTTTCCAATCCCACAAAATCCATCCGGCCAAAACCGTCCCAGTTGGTAAAGGACAGCAGAATACCCTGTAAGATGGGGAATAGGAAGAATACGAAGAATAGCGCGCAGGCCGGCAGCAGCATGAGCATGTGCAGGTTGCGTTTCACCCTCAGCATCCGTTTCTTCATACAATCTCCCTCTCGCATAAAATTTTCGGCGCGCGCCCGCCGCGTAAGCTGCGAACGCGCGCCGATTCAGTCCGGTCTTTGTGCGTCTGTCAGCCGTTGGCGGCTTCGTAGGCGCTGTTCCACATGGCGAGATAGTCTCTCGCAAAATCTTCAGGGGTGGCGTACTTGTCTACAAAGATGTTCTGCACCAGACGGCCGTATTCGTCGCTGTTGAAAGCGCCGGGCAGGTTCTGGGTGAACATTTCCACCTGCGCGCTGCCGAGGACCTCTTTGACCTCGTCCTTGATGAAGGACCAGTTGGCGTCCACATCGGTGCGGGCGGGGATGGTGCCGTTCTTTTCGCAGAAGGCCTTCATCGCGTCGGGGGAGGTCATACGCTCAAGCACCTTCTTGGCGGCGGCGATCTCCTCAGGGGAGGAGGAAGCGGAAATGGCGATCTGACCTTCCAGCGGGCCGCCCACGGAGGGCTTGGTGTCGGGCATGATGGAGGGATAGGCCATAAAGCCGATGCTCTTGAAATCTGGATTTTTTTCCTGCATGGTGGCAAGAGCCCACATGCCCTGGCTGACAAAGGCGGCCTTGCCGTTTACAAAGGCGTCGGCCAGATTGTCAGTGGTAGCGGTGACGACGTTGGAGTTGACGAGTTCTTTTTCCTTGAGCTCCATCATGCACTTGGCAAAGGTGGCGAGCACGCCGTCGGCGTCCTCGTTCCAGCCCAGGGCTTCGAGGTCGCTTTCGGCCATGGCGGTCTCATAGTCGACAAAGCCGAGCTCCTGCTTGGCGACGCCCATGAGGGTGAATTCGGTGATGTGTCCCAGGCTCCAGGACTCTTTTCCGCCCATGTACATGGGGGTCACGTCGGGCATTTCGGCCTTCACCTTTTCCAGCGCGGCCACAAACTCCTCCCAGGTTTCGGGAACCTCAATGTTTAAGGACTCCAGAATCTCGGTGTTGTAGAAGATGCCCACGGCGCCCGAGCCCATCGGCACGGTGTAGACCTTGCCGCTCTTGACGTCGGTGGAGAGTTCCTTGGTGGAGGGCAGGGTGTTGTCCCACCACGGGCCTTCGCTCAAATCGAGGAATTTGCCCTGATTGATCATTTCCTGCGGGAGGCCCAGGCTGACCATGTCGGGAATCTCGTTGGTGGCGGCCTTCATCTGAAGAATCTGGGTGGCCTCCTTCTGGAATTCGGCCTGTACAGTGATCTTGTCGGGATTGTCACCGGAAATCAGGTCGGGGAAAAATTCCTCAAACCATTCCAGCATGGGCTGGGAACCGAACAGGAATTCGATGGTGACGGGCTCGACGTTCGCTTCAGACGAGGACGAACCGGTTGATTCGGTTGCCGGCTGAGACGATGCGGGGGCGTTCCCGTTTCCGCCGCAGCCTGCAAACATCAGGCAGACGAGGCAGAGGACCAGAACAAGGGCTACTGCTTTTTTCATGGTGAATACAACCTCCTTTTTATCGCAAGGCCCTGTGGCCTTGGCATTCGGCGTGTGTTCTTCCTGTTTTCAGGATAACATCCCCTGCAACGGCGTGTAAATTCCTATTTGTTCCGATTCAGGTGTGATTTTTTCCACACCGCTATACAAAACGCGCGTCCTGTTGTACACTAAATTCATCCGCTATTATAGAAAGGGGAGAGATTCTGTGAAAGCCCGCAACATGAGCATCAAGACTCGCCTGCTCGCCGTCTGCCTGCTGGTGCTGTTTCTGACGGTCACGGTGCTTTCAGGCGCTCTCTTTACCCTATATAACCAGAGCTACGAACGCCAGACCTATCAGAACAAGCAGCAGACCATCGAGCAGCTTGCCCTGAATATTGAAGGATATTTCGACGACCTCAACCGTCTGATCCTCACCACCATCAGCAACACCTATCTGATGGAGCAACTGACCGCCCCCGCGCCGGAAACCGAGCTGGAAAAGCTGGAAAAGCGCCGCGTCGTAGAGGCCTTTCTTGACGACATCATGATCACCCCCCGCAAGGACATTCTGAACGTCTTTATTCTGGCGGACGACATCTACCATGGGGGCCGCTATCCCTCCAGCGTGGACGCCGAAGCCGATTACAAAAGCCTTCCCTGGTACAAGGAAGCCCTCCGCACGGGTCGGCGCGTCTTCGTTCCCGCCCATCTGGAGGAGCTGCTGACCGACCCGAAGTACACCGTCTTTTCCTTTGCCCGCGCCTTTCAGAATCCTAATTCACTCAAGGACGCCGGGGTCATCAAGGTGGACGCCAACACCAGCGGCATCCAGTCGATCTGTGAAGAGGTGGATACCGGAGAGACCGGCGGTCTGATCGTCCGGGACGAGAGCGGCGCGGTGCTGCTCAATACCTTTCCTCCCGATGTGAACCTCGAAGCCTTTCTGCAGGTCGACCCTCAGACGGAGGAGTACCTGCTCACCGTCGCGGAAGAGGAATACATCTTCAACACGACCACCATTGAGAACTTCCACTGGACGGTCTTGAGCTTCCATTCCACCGAGGAGTTCAACTCCCTCCAGGATCAGCAGCTTTTGCTGACCGTCGCCATCGCCGCGGGCTGCGGATTCTTGACCCTTCTGGTGCTTTTGCTGTTTACTTCCAGCTTTCTGCGCCCGCTGCTGGGCATCGTCGACCTTATGAAGAAGGCTGAGGGGGGCGACATGACCGTCCAATACACCGAAGCCCGCAGGGACGAGATCGGCTATCTCGGCCGCTCCTTTAACGACATGCTCGAGCGCATCACCGAGGCCAACCGCCTGAATACCCAGCTCATCACCGAGGTATACGAGGCGCGCGCCCTTCAGAACAAGGCCCGCCTGCACGCTCTGCAGGCGCAGATCAAGCCTCACTTCATGTGCAACACCCTCAATATGATCAGCATGATGATCCAGAGCGGGCAGCAGGAGGAGGCGGTCAAAAACATCCATCTGTTAAGCACCATGATGCGCGGCCTGACCAAGTTTGACACGCTGATCCCCCTGAGGCAGGAGCTGGTTCTGCTGCGCGCCTACCTTGACCTACAGCTCGGCCGCTACGCCGACCGGCTGGTCTATCATGAAACGGTTTCCACAGCGTATTACGATTATCTTTTCCCGGCCCTGCTGTTACAGCCGATTGTGGAGAACAGCATCGTCCACGGCTGTGAAAACAATCCCGGCGTTTCCACCCTGCTCATCACCAGCAAGGCGTCCGACGCGCTGTATCTTATCGTGTCGGACGACGCCGGCGGCATGGGCGAAGAGGAGCTTGCCGCTCTGCGGCAAAAGCTGCGCGAAGCGGGGGAGAACCGCACCGGAAATCCCGAGGCCTACAGCGCCGACCACGGCCTGGGGCTGGTCAATATCCACCAACGCATTCGCATTTATTATGGAGAGTCCTACGGCCTTACGGTGGACAGCCGGCCCGGGGAGGGCACTTCTGTCACCCTGCGGCTTCCGCTGGACGGTCCCAGACAAAACATGGAAAAGGAGGCGGACAAGTGAACTATTCGGTACTGATTGTGGACGACGAACCGCTGACCCGGCGTTTTTTATCGGGGATCATCCCCAAGCTTTGCCCGGCGTTCGGCGAGGTACAGGACGCCAAAAACGGCATGGACGCCATAGAGCTGCTGCGCGGGAGGTCCTTTGATCTTCTGATCACCGATATCCGCATGCCGCAGATGGACGGTCTGAAGCTCGCCGGCGCGGCGCGGGAGCTCTATCCTCAGCTGCCCATCGTCATTCTCTCGGGCTACGACGAATTCTCCTACGCCCAGGAGGCCATACGCCACGGCGTCAGCGATTATCTGCTCAAGCCGATTGAAACCGACCGTCTGCAGCAGGTGCTCGAAGAGATGGTCCGCCGTCTGGAAGACCACCGCAGCCGAACGCACAGCAGCCGGCATCTGCGCGAGCTCGCGGGGGAATACCAAAACAGCCTTGCCGCCGAATATCTGGAGGCCCTCTATGAGGGAAGCTCCTCCCGCAAGATGGCCGTAGCCCCCTTTGTCAAGCAGCTGGACCTTTCGCTGTTCGGGTCCGAGCAGCGGGTCGTCTCCGTTGCGCTCGATTACCAGGGCCTGCTGCCCCATACGGATACTTCCGCCGACCTCGCCACATACGATTTCGTCCTCTACCAGACCCTGCGCGACCTCTCCAAGGAATGGCCGTCCGGCCGCGCCTACTATTTCGGCAGCGGCGGTTACCGCGCGCTCATCTCGGGCGGAGAAGCGCAGGCCGCAGATTTTGTTCGCACGCTGGTCCGAGCGCTCAAAACCGGCGTCGGCTTTGAGGCTGCGGGCGGGATCAGCCGTCCCGTCTCCTCCGTGGAAGAGTTTTCCTCCCGCGTCCGGGAGGCGGATGCGGCTCTGCTCGGTCATCTTGCGGGCGGACCGGGCGTCTACCTCTACGAGCCGCAGGCCGAACGCCCCTCTCTTTTCTCCGTCCGGCGGGAGGCCTATCACGCGGCCATCGAAAACGACCTGCCCCGGCTCGAGCATCTGCTGGACGTCTACGAGCACGCGGCGGAGAAACTTTCGCTCTCTCTTTCCGCCTATGCCCTGTGGCTGTTCTATCCGCGGCCGGAGGGGTTGGCGCGTCTTCTCGGCAGCGAGGCCGACTGTGCCGAAGCGACGGACGCGCTGCTGTCGGCGCTGCGTGCGGGCGGATCATTTGGACAAGTCAAGCGGTTGCTCCTGGACGCCTTCAAACGGATGAACCGCTCGGAAGCGCCGGCGCCGGGAGATGAACCGGCCAAGTCAGGAGGCGGTCCCGTGGACAAGGCCCGTCGTTTTATTCTGGAAAATTACCCAAAGCCCATCTCGCTGATCGACATCGCCGAGTACGCCGGCGTTTCGCCCAATTATCTGAGCACCCTCTTCAGCCGCCAGGGTGGAGAAAGCTACATCAAATACCTGACCCGCATCCGCATGGAGGCGGCGGCGCGGCTGCTGCGGGAAAATCCGGCGCAAAAGGTGGCGGAAATCGCCGAGAGCTGCGGCTTTTTCAACATTAAGCATTTTTATCACGTCTTCCGCCAGACCTATGGCCTTAGCCCCGGGGAGTATCAAAGCAGCCAGGCGGCCGGCGCCGACGGCGTGTGACCGGGGCGGGGGCACGGTTGAGAACAGAATGGGAGGGCTGTAAAGACACAAAAGGGCGGATGCCCGGGTCCCTCCAAAAAGCCGAAGCGCTTTTCGGCCATCAGGAGGGACGTGGCATCCGCCCGTTGTTTTTTTGTTTGTCCTCAGGTAAGCTTATTCGCCCTGACGCTTGTGCGCTCTATCCTGCTTCTTTCCCGCGCCGTCCGGATTTGCAGAGGGGCGCGGCGCAGGCGTTGCGGTCATTTTCCGCCGGTGGGGGCGCGCTGTTCGGGCAAAAAGCGGCGCCCAGCGCCTCTTTTTGCTCGTGACGGAGCCTTTTGAGCGCGGCCTCTCTCTTCATGGCCGCCCCTTTCTCAAGGAAGGCTTCATAATAGACGAGGACGACAGGCCTCCTCGCTCTGGTGTATTTTGCGCCGTCGCCGCTGTTATGGGCGG
>CABSLJ010000103.1 GCA_902478455.1 uncultured Oscillospiraceae bacterium
CCCTTGGGCAGCTCGCCTAGCTCGATGGCAAACATTTTGCGCTCGCCGTCCTCGCAAATGGCGTAGTTTCCCTCAAACCGGTCGATGGAAAGTTTTCTCATGATGCTTCACCTTTCTGTCTCTATCTTCAAATCTTTGCCGTCGGTCAAAAAAAGCACCGTGCCGTTTAAATCGGTCCGGTAAAACGGAATTTGATTGGCGGTCAGCCGCTTGAGCACCTTGTTTTTCGGAAGGTTGTTCTCATCCTCCCCCACGGAGATGACCGCGTACCGGGGCTGCACTGCGCTGAGCAGAGCCTGCGTGGTGGACGTATTGCTGCCGTGATGGCCGACCTTCAATACGGTGGAGGCAAGCGCCTGTCCCGAAGAAAGCAGCGCTTCTTCGGCCGGTTCCTCGGCATCCCCCATAAAGAGGAAGCTGATTTCTCCAAAGACCAGACGGCAGACGACCGAATTGTCGTTCGATGATTCCGGAAAGAAGGTGCCGGGCGCGAGCACATGGAGGCTCGCTTGGCCGAACGTCAGAACCTCTCCCACGCTCGGCCGCTGCACCCGGACGCCCGTTTCTTCAAGGGCGAGCAGCATCTCCTCATAGCTTCTGGAGGTCGGGATCAGTTCTTCCGGCAGTTCCGGCATGAAGAAGCGCTCCACGGCAAAATTTCGCAGAACGTCGGCCATGCCGCCGATGTGATCCTTATCCGGATGGGTGGCGAGCACAAGGTCGAGCCTTTCCACGCCGCGGCGCTTGAGATATTCGGTCACCTTCGGAGTCGCCGCGCGGTCTCCCGCATCGATCAGAAGGCGGTGCTCCCCCGCTTCAATATAGATGCAGTCGGCCTTTCCGACGTCCAGCACATGCACGCTGAGGGGAACGCCGTCGGCCGCCGCGGTAAAATCGGACACGCCGAAAAAAGAGAATATTTGCCGCCAGGAGGGAATGCCGCCGCCGGGGAAAAAGGTCGCAAGCAGGCAGAAAAGAAGCGCCAGGGCGGCAAGAAGGCCTGCCAAAAGGCGGCCTAACCGCGTCTTTTTGGAGTCCGGGGCTTTTTCCATGCTCCCCTTCCTTTCTGCGAACCGGAGGACTTATGCGCCGGCTGCCGGGGAGCGCTCCCAGGCTCCGGGCGGACGAGGCAGTCGGGACCAAAACCGATGAGGTCGCTCCTGCCCGCCTTTTTCAGCGCCTCGAGCACCAGCGTCCTGTTTTTGGGATTGAAATATTGCAGCAGCGCCCGCTGCATGGCCTTCTCATGGGCGGTGCGCGGGACGAAGATTTCTTTCATGGTGTAGGGGTCCAGGCCGGTATAAAACATGCAGGTGGAGACCGTTCCCGGCGTGGGATAAAAATCCTGCACCTGCTCGGGCCGGATGTTTTCCTTTTTGAGGAACAAGGCGAGCTCCACCGCGTCTTTCAGGGTGGAGCCGGGGTGGGAGGACATCAGGTAGGGCACCAGATACTGTTCCTTCCCCACCCTTTTGGTCATGGCGTAAAAGGTGCGGGCAAACGCCCGGTAGGCCTCGATGTGCGGCTTGCCCATGGCGTCGAGCACCTGGGCGGAGCAATGCTCGGGAGCCACCTTGAGCTGACCGCTGACATGGTGGGCCACCAGCTCGCGGAAAAAGGAATCATCCGGGTCCTCCATCAGATAGTCATAGCGGATGCCCGAGCGGATGAACACCCGTTTGACGCCGGGCAGCGCGCGGAGCTTTTGCAGCAGGCGCAGATATTCGCCGTGGTCGACCTGCAACTGCGGGCAGGGCGTGGGCGCCAGGCATTTCTTCCCCTTGCACAGCCCCAGAGTCTTCTGTTTTTCACAGGAGGGATGACGGAAATTGGCCGTCGGCCCGCCGACGTCATGGATATATCCCTTGAAACGGGGATTTTTCGTCAGCCCAACGGCCTCCTCCAGCACCGATTGCTCGCTGCGTGTTGTGACCGCCCGCCCCTGGTGGAAGGCAATAGAGCAGAAATTGCAGGCGCCGAAGCAGCCGCGGTTGTGGGTGATGGAAAATTCCACCTCCTCAATACCCGGCACGCCCCCGGCGCTTTCATAGGAGGGGTGATAGGTCCGTTCATAAGGCAGGGCGTAAACGCGGTCGAGCTCTTCGGTGGAGAGCGGCTCGGCCGGCGGATTCTGAATCAGGATGCGGTCGCCGTGGCGCTGGATCACCGTCCGTCCGCGAACGGCGTCCTGTTCGTCCTGCTGTTTGCGGCAGGCGGCGGCGTACTCCCGTTTGGAGGCGCACACCTGCTCAAAGCTCGGGCAGGAGACGGCCGGTCCAGGGGTGTAATCTCTGGTGGGAAGGGCGTAGCAGGTGCCGCGGATATCCCGCAGCTTGGCCGCCGGCTGGCCCGCGTCCAGACGGCGGGCGATCTCCACGACCGAACGCTCTCCCATTCCATACATCAGCAAATCGGCCTGCGCGTCTAGCAGAATGGAGGGGCGCACGGCGTCGTCCCAATAATCATAGTGGGCGAAGCGGCGCAGGGAAGCCTCCAGACCGCCGAGCAGGATGGGACGGTCGGGATAAAGCTCCCTGAGGATTCTCGAATAGACGATCACAGCGCGGTCGGGCCGTAACCCCGCCTTTCCGCCGGGGGAATAGGCGTCCTCGCTGCGCTTCCGTTTGGCGGCGGTGTAGTGGGCGACCATGGAATCGATGTTCCCTGAGGTCACCAGAAAGCCGAGGCGCGGCTCGCCGAAGCGCCGGAAATCCCTTTTGTCCCGCCAGTCGGGCTGAGAGAGAACGGCCACGCGGTAGCCCTGCGCCTCCAGCACGCGGGAGATGATGGCCACGCCGAAGCTCGGGTGGTCGACGTATGCATCCCCTGTGACAAAGACAAAATCAGGCCGCTCCCAGCCGAGGGCCGCCATTTCTTTTTCGGTGATGGGCAAAAAAGCCATGCTGACTCCTTATTTCCGTGCGGGGGCTACTCGTCCCCGTGCTGCATGTTGCGTTCGAGCCACTGCTGATAGGTGATGAGCACCTGGCGCGGCTTGGAACCCTCGTGCGGGCCAACGACCCCCATCTGCTCCATATCGTCAATCAGACGCCCGGCGCGGGCATAGCCCAGACGCAGACGGCGCTGCAGCAGAGAGGTGGAAGCCTGCCCCGCCTCGACGACGCACTTGATGGCCTCCTCGAGCATGGGATCGGCCTCTCCGGATTCGTCGCCGCCCGAGGATTTGTCCTTCTCCGAGACGGCGTTCTTCTCGATTTCTTCTATGATCCCTTCATCATAGCCCGATTCGTGCGCCTTTTTGACAAAGGCGACGACCGCCTCGATCTCGGCGTCGGTGACAAAGCAGCCCTGCACGCGGATGGGCTTGGGTGAGCCGACGGGAGAGAAGAGCATGTCGCCCCGGCCGAGCAGTTTTTCCGCGCCGCCCATGTCGAGAATGGTGCGGGAATCGACCTGGGAAGAGACGGCGAAGGCGATGCGGCTGGGAATATTGGCCTTGATGATGCCGGTGATAACGTCGACCGACGGGCGCTGCGTGGCGATGACCAGGTGCATGCCGGCGGCGCGGGCCATCTGTGCCAGACGGCAGATGGAATCTTCCACCTCGTTGGGCGCGGCCATCATGAGGTCGGCCAGCTCATCGATGATGATGACGATCTGCGGCATACGGCGAAGCTCGGGGGAAGCCTCCCCTTCCTTCGCCTCCTCGGGCTCTTGTCTGCGCGCGTCGACCATGCGGTTGTAGGCCTCCAGGTCGCGCACGTTGTATTCGGCAAAGATTTTATACCGGTTGAGCATCTCGTTGACCGCCCAGCCCAGCGCCCCCGCGGCCTTGCGCGGGTCGGTGACGACCGGGACGAGCAGATGCGGAATGCCGTTGTAAATGCCCAGCTCAACCACCTTGGGGTCGACCATCAAAAAGCGGACCTCGTCGGGCGTGGATTTGTAAAGCAGGCTGATGATCAGCGAGTTGATGCACACCGATTTACCCGAACCGGTGGAACCGGCGATGAGCACGTGCGGCATCTTGGCGAGGTCGGCCAGCGTGACGTTGCCGGCGATGTCACGCCCGAGAGTGACGGTCAGACGGCTCTTGGCCAGAGCAAAGCTGTTGGAATCGATCAGCTCGCGCATTTTGACGATGCTGACCTTCTGGTTCGGCACCTCAATGCCCACGGCGGCCTTGCCGGGAATGGGAGCCTCGATGCGCACGCCGGAGGCGGCCAGATTCAGGGCGATGTCGTCGGCGAGGTTGGTGATCTTGCTGATCTTGACGCCGGCCGCCGGCTGGAGCTCGTAACGGGTGACGGCCGGTCCGCGGCTGATGTCCACAATCCGTGTCTGCACGCCGAAGCTTTTGAGGGTGTCCACCAGCATCTGGCCGCTCGTCTGCAACTCGGCGGTGATGTCTCCCTCGTCCGGTTCCTTGGAGGGCTGCAGCAGAGAAATGGGCGGGTATTGATAGCTGCCGTCGCGCACCGGTTCATCCGGATAGATGGAAAGCTGGACGGGCACGCTCTGCGGGTCGGGCTGCTTCTGCGCGGGGTCGCTCTTCTGCTGGGCGGCTCGGCGTTTGGCTACAAAGGCGGCAGCCGCCGCCTCGGCCGTTCCCTCCTCCGGTCCGGTTTTCTCCGGCTGTTTGGTCTGCGCCTCGGTCGCGGGCTTTTTCTTTTCGGGCGGCAGCTCCGGCGCGGGCACGCTGAAGGCCTTCTCCAGGCGCTCCAGCTTTTCGTTGCGTTCGGGGATGGCGTTGGGATTGTTGACGCGCACCGGATGGGCGGGCAGGCCGTCGTCCAGCGGGTCGAGCGGCACGTCGATATTGCCGCCGCGGCGGATGACCTCCTGCTCCTGCTGCCGGCGCATGTTTCTGCCCTCGAGTTTGTCGGATACGATGTCCATCGGCTTGGTGACCGCCTTAAACAGCTGGATGAGGCTTGTGCCGGTCAGAATCATGATGGCCACGAAAAGCAGCAGCACGATGAAAATTTTCGCGCCCACGCCGCCGAGCGCGGCGACCATCGGCACGCCCAACAGCCCCCCGAAAAGGCCCGAGCCCACGCGGTCGACCCCTTCCCAGTAGAGCGCAGACAGACGCTCGCCGTAGGAGAGACCGGAAACGAATTCGCCCGGCTGAAAGATGTAGCTGGCCGCGCAGAACAGGACGATGATGGCCACCATCAGCCAAATCTTTACGCTGACCTTGTTGCGGGGCTTTTCCAGCGCCGTGACCACCGCTATGTAGATAAGCAGAATCGGCCATAAAATGGCGCAGACGCCGAACAGGCCGAGAATCTGGCTGTGCGTCCAGAACCAGACGCTCTCTCCGGGAATAAAAATCAAAGCGAAAAGCAACAGCGACAGCGCAAAAAGCACCACCGCAATCGCCTGGTGGCGCGCTTTCATCTGAGCCTCCAGGCGCAGCGCCTTCTGGGCGCGCTCGGCGGCGGTCGTCTTTCCCTGCCCGCGCTGCGCGGAGTTCCCCGCTTTCCCCTGACGGCCCGCCGGCCGCTTCGCCTGAGAAGAGGAGGCCCGTTTTGCCGGCGCGGCATTCTTTTTGGTTGTTTTGGATTTCTGTGTCGCCAATTGATTCATCACCCTGCCGGAAAAGTTTTGGGGTTCTCTCAAGGTTGCATTCGATCCCTGTATTGAGATTAAAGGGGCATGCCGCTGAACAGGTTTACCCCCTGTATACGCTCGATGATGCCGATGATCACCACAACAATGCCAAGAATAAACGTATACCAAGCAAAAATACTGAGCTTATCGGTTTTAAGCAGCCACTTGAACGCCTTGATGGACAGGAAACCGACCACCGCGGCCGTGATCATGCCGACGATGACGGGCAGCGGCTCAAAAGCGGCTCCCGTTTCGAGCGCGTCCTTGAACTCCAGCAGGGAGGCCCCCAGCACGGCCGGAACACCGAGGATGAAGGAATAGTCGAGCGCCTTCTGCTTGTTGATGCCGCGCAGCAGTCCCACCGAAAGAGTGGAGCCGGAGCGCGAAACGCCGGGCAGCGCGGCGATTCCCTGCATCAGGCCGACGGAGAGGGCGTCTCCCACGGTGTACTGGGTGCGCCCGCCCGGCGTGCGGGAATGCCTGCCGCTGTTTTGCTTGCTCCGGCGGATACCGAGGGTCAACAGAAGACCCGTGATCAGGAAGCAGACGCCTTCAATTAAAATGTCGTTGTCCGCCGCCCAGAGCTCGAAGTAATCCTTGATGTTGTTGCCGGTGCCCGGAATCGGGATAAAAAAGAGGAGCAGCGGCAGCAAGCCGAGAATGAGCATGACCACCATCCGGCGGTCCTCATCCATGCCCTTCCAGTGGAATTTTCCGGTGAAAATATCCCCGATCATGCGGAAAAAGGCGACGATCAAACGAATGATCAGCTTGTAATAGACGGCGCACACCGCCACCAGAGTACCCAAATGCAGCATGACGTTGAAGAAGATCGAACCGTCGAGGTTGACGCCCATCACATGCTGGGAAAGAGACAGGTGACCGCTGCTCGAAACGGGTAGAAATTCGGTCAGTCCCTGAACAATGCCTTGGATAATCGCTTGTAAAATATCCATCGAATGCCTCCAAAAATCCTGTTTTTTGCTGTGGGAACATCATCACGGCAGAACGGCGGGACAGCCAATCCTTTCAAGGCACAGGAAAACGGGCGAACCGTGTTTATCCCCTGCAAGGAATCCGTTCCGCCATAGCCGAAGGCGCAGCGCCGCGGCCTGCTTTATGGATTTCTGTTCTCACGGCGTCAAGCGCCGGCTGTTACAAAAGACACTGTGTACCGTGCGCCTTATGAGGTCATTATAACAGCTTTTTACCGACAAAACAAATATGTATTTCCGCAGAAGGTCTGCGGAAGAAGGGATCACTTCGATTTCGCCGCTTTTTTTCCCTTTTTGGGCGCGTCTTTTTTCGGCGGATGCTCCTTGTATTGGTCGATCATGTCGTACAGGCAGGAAATGGCGTCCGATAGGCTGCCGAGGGAATCGATCAGCCCCTCTCTGACGGCGTCTGGACCGTCGAGCACCGAACCCACATCCATGACGAGCTCCTCGGTGTTCATCGAAAGGCTCTCAAACCGCTCGGCCGTGATGCTCGAATTGCTCACCACAAACCGGGTGATGCGCTCCTGCATGCGCTGGAAATACTCCAGCGTCTGCGGCACGCCGAGCACCAGGCCGCTCATGCGCACGGGATGGACCGTCATGGAGGCCGAAGGCGCAATGAAGGATTTCTTTGCCGCCACGGCGAGCGGTACGCCGATGGAATGCCCGCCGCCGAGCACCAGGGACACCGTCGGCTTTTTCATGCCGGCGACAAGCTCGGCGATGGCCAGGCCCGCCTCCACGTCCCCACCGACGGTATTGAGCAGAATCAGCAGGCCGTCTATGGTCGGCTCCTCCTCAATCGCCACGAGCTGGGGGATCACATGCTCATATTTAGTGGTCTTGTTCTGGGCGGGCAGAATGTAATGCCCCTCCACCTGGCCGATGACCGTCAGGCAATGGATGGTGTATTTCCCCTTGCCTGTGATGACCGAGCCCGTTTCGGTGATCTGCTCCATCTGCCGTTCGCTGCCGGGACCATTGTCCTCCGGCTTGTTTTCCTGCTTGTCCGGCTCCGCGGGGCCGGGAATAAATTGATTTTTATAATCGTTGTACGCGTTGTTTTTGCTCATAAATACCACGCCTCCCAAACCCTAGTTTGCCGTGGAAAGCGCGATATCATACATGGAATCTGAAAGAGGGGGATTCCGTCAATTTCACAAAACAGCGGTTGACCAGCTCATGATCAGCCGGTCATAGACAGTTCCAGCCGATCATAGACAACATAAGTTCTCTAATCAATATGGTCTTCCGGTTTCACAGCGGACGGCGGCTTTGATTTGGCGAATGCTCTGTTGTTTTGATTATAACATTTGTTCCCTATCGCAGCAAGGCGCGCGGCCAAAGTTACTAAAATGTTGTCCGTTTCCAACAAGATTCAGTAGGTTAAAAGATTGACAATCGAAGCAATCTATTAGATAATAATACATATGTTTATCAGTCTGACGCAATTGCTTGCGCAGGAAGGCGCTGAAAGGAGAAGGTAAATTGGGTTACACACTGGCACAAAAAATCATCAAGGCCCATCTCGTCAGCGGCGAGATGACCGTCGGAACCGACGTCGGCCTGAAAATCGACCAAACCCTGACACAGGACGCTACGGGCACCATGGCCTACCTGGAATTCGAGGCGATGGGGGTTCCCCGCGTCAAGACCGAGCGGTCGGTCGCCTACATCGACCACAACACGCTGCAGACCGGCTTTGAAAACGCCGACGACCACCGCTTCATCCAGTCGGTCGCCAAAAAGCACGGAATCTATTTCTCCCGTCCGGGCAACGGCATCTGCCATCAGGTGCACCTGGAGCGTTTCGGCGCGCCCGGCAAGACCCTCATCGGGTCGGACAGCCACACTCCCACCGGCGGCGGCATCGGCATGCTGGCCATGGGCGCGGGCGGTCTGGACGTGGCCGTGGCTATGGGCGGCGGCCCCTACTACATCTCCATGCCCAAGATGGTGCGCATCAACCTAAAAGGCAAGCTTTCCCCGTGGGTGTCCGCTAAGGATGTTATTCTCGAGGTGCTCCGCCGCATGACCGTCAAGGGCGGCGTGGGCAAGATCATCGAATACGGCGGCGAGGGGGTCAAATCTCTGACCGTTCCCGAGCGCGCCACCATCACCAACATGGGCGCCGAGCTGGGCGCCACCACCTCCATCTTCCCCTCCGACGAAATCACCCGCTCCTTCCTGGAGGCCCAGGGCCGCGGCGACGTCTGGTGCGAGCTTCAGC
>CABSLJ010000104.1 GCA_902478455.1 uncultured Oscillospiraceae bacterium
AACGTAAAAGGCCCCTTCCGGCTCAAAGCAATCGAGGCCGATGGCCCGGAAGCCGTCGACCACCAGGCGGCGGCGCATATTGTACTGTTCGCGCATGCTCTCGATGTCCTCATCGCCGTTGCGCAGCGCCTCGATGGCGGCGTACTGCGCCGTGGTGGGCGCGCTCATGATGGCGTACTGGTGCAGTTTGGTCATCGCGCCGATGAGTTCCGCAGGGCCGAGGGCGTAGCCCAGACGCCAGCCGGTCATCGCGTAAGATTTGGAAAAGCCGTTGACCACCACGGTGCGCTCGCGCATGCCGTCAATGGCGGCGAAGGAGACGTGCGGACGGTCGCCGTAAGTCAGCTCGCTGTAAATCTCATCCGAGAGCACCAGAATGTTGTGGCGG
Organism: uncultured Oscillospiraceae bacterium; assembly: GCA_902478455.1. Taxonomy (GTDB): domain Bacteria; phylum Bacillota; class Clostridia; order Oscillospirales; family Acutalibacteraceae; genus CABSLJ01. The sequence goes on from CABSLJ010000104.1 coordinate 389, forward strand.
CGGACGACGGCGGCGATCTCCTCCAGATGCTCTTTTCTCATCACCGCGCCGGTGGGGTTGTTGGGATAGGGCAGCACGAGCAGCTTGGTCCGTTCGGTGATGTGCTCCTCGAGCTCCTTTGCCGTGATACGGAATTCATTTTCCGCCTTGGTTTCGATGACGACCGGCACGCCGCCGGCCATCTGAGTCATAGGCTCGTAACAGACAAAGCTCGGCTGGGGGATGAGCACCTCCTCGCCGGGGTTGACCAGCACGCGGATACACAGATCGATGGCCTCCGAGCCGCCCACGGTGACGAGGACGTCGCTGTCCGGCGCATACTGCACGCCGAAACGGCGTGCAAAATAGCGGGAAATCTCCTTGCGCAGCTCTGAAAAGCCGCGGTTGGGGGTGTACCAGGTCCTCCCCTTCTGCAGGGAATCGATGCCCGCCTCGCGGACATGCCAGGGGGTGGAAAAATCCGGCTCGCCGATGGAGAGGGAGATGACGTCCTCCATCTCGTTGGCGATATCGAAAAAGCGGCGGATGCCGGAGGGCTTGACCTCCTGGATCTTGCCGCTCAGCAGCGACTGGTAATCGATCACAGCAAAAAGTCCCCCCTCTCGTCGGGACGCTCCTCGTCGCAGAGAATCACCCCGCCGTCCTTAAAGCGCGAGAGAATAAAATGGGTGGCCGTCGACTGGACGGCGTCCATCGTCGCAAGGCGCTTGGCCACGAACTTGGCGATCTCCTGAATGGTAGAACAGCGCACCATGACGGCCAGATCATAGGCCCCCGCCATCAGATAGACGCTCTCCACCTCTTCAAAGCGCATGACTTCTTCGGCGATGGAATCGAAGCCGGTCTCCTTCTGGGGAATGACCTTGAGCTCTATGAGCGCCGAAGCGTAGGCGTCGCCGACCTTATCCCAATCGATCAGCGCTTTGTAGGCCTTGATGACGCCCGCCTTTTCATAAGCGGCCTTCTCCGCCGCCACTTCCTCCTCTGTTTTTCCCAGCATCGCGGCCAGCTGCGCGTTGGAAAGCTCCGCGTTTTCATTGAGCAGGTTGAGCAATGAATCCATAATCCGGCACTCCTTTCATTTTGTAAACAAACAAGCCCATCCGCAGGATTTTCTCCCATGGATAGGCTTTTATTATAAGGCATACAGAGCAAATCCGCAAGGGACGGCCGGGCTTTTATTCGATGGGCAGCAGGCGCGGCCTGCGTTGCTCATAAACGGCAAAATGGGTGAATCCGGCCTTGGCCGCGAGGGCGATGCCCTCCTCCACGCCCGCGCCGATGTCCGCCCAGCGGTGGGCGTCCGAACCGATGGTGACGTACCGTCCGCCGAGCTCCTTAAAGCGGGCGACGATGTCGAGCTCCGGCATGGTGCGGCCGATGGCCTGGCGCAGGCCTGAGGTGTTGATCTCCAGCGCCAGATCGCGCTCGACGAGCGCCTTCAGGATGGCGTCGATCGACGGGCGGAAGCGGTTGAGGTCGACCGGAATGCCGTGATCCCCCACAATGTAGCGCAGCGGATAGGTCAGGTGGGCCAGCGAATCGAAGCCGCCCCATTCGACCATCTCCAGCAGCTCATCAAAATAGCATTGCAGCAGCACTTCGACATTGACGCTGCCGTAGTCCAGAAAATAAAAGTCCTCTTTATCCCGCAGATTGTGCACCGAACCGAGCACAAAGTCAAAACTGCAGCTTGAAAGCGCCTTTTCGGCCGCATCCAGGTCGTGCAGCGGCTGGCCGAGCTCCATGCCCGCGTACACGCGCAGGCGATCGCGAAAGACGGCCCGCGCCTTGCGCGCTTCAAAAAAGGATTGGCGGATGGCTTTATCGTAGCCGTCCTTGAGATAAGCGTCGCACTCGCAGTGGTCGGTTACGGTCAGGGCATACAGACCGAGCGCCGCCGCGCGCTCGCAGAGCATGGTCGCGGGGTCAACGCCGTCGATAGAACAATCGCTGTGGGCGTGGGAATCGGAAATATAGCGGTAACGCATAACATGCCTCCTGCCCCATGGGCACGATGATGAGATTCCGGCAATAAAGAAAGCCTTGGCAGCGGACGGTCCTCCTATTCACCGGATCCCCCGATTGCCGCAGGTGGAAGTACCATTGTATGCCGCAGCCAGACGCTTCATGAACAGAAAACGCCGCCGACGGAAACGGAGACGGCGCGCGCGGACAGTTATTTAAGGGTATTATATCATATCCTTCGTTCGATTTCCAAATTAATTGGATTAAAATTTCAAAAAACTTCATTCTCTTTCCCCCATGATCTCTGCGTATCTCCAAAAATCCGCTGTTTCTTCCCAAAACAGGCCAGATCCTAATAAAAAATGGGCGCGCGCTTTAAAAAATCGGGCGCAGCTCTGCCATAATCCGTAAAAATATGGTATGATACTATCAATGTGAAACCAGAACCGTTTTGAGGTGATACAATGGATTCCATCATACGGGTCGCCACCCCGGTCTGCTCCGTTTGTCCGGCAGCGCCGGAAAAGAATCTTGCCGGCGCGGTCGGCGCTGTTTCCCAGGCCGCCTCGCTGGGCGCGGATATCGTCGCCTTTCCCGCCCTGTCGCTGACCGGCGCTTCGGCCGGGGAGCTGCTTCAAAACCGCTCGGTCCTGCGCGCGGCCGACGAAGCGCTGAAAGCGCTGCTGCAGAAAACGGCGGAGCACCGCTGCTATGTGCTGGCGGGACTGCCCGCCATGCCGGGCGGACGCGCCGCTTCGGCCGTGGCAGTCTGCTACCGAGGACGTCTGCTTGATCTCATTCCCGACCTTGATCCGCCCGCTTCCCTGTCCGGCGGGGCGGAAGCCCCCTTCTCCGAAGAGGGCTGCTCGGGCTTTGCCACGCCCTATACCGTTTACAGCTGCGGGGAGCTGCGTTTTTCCGTGCTCCCCTGCGACCCCCGCCGGCTGGCGCTCCACGCGCCCGAGGCGGTGCGGCGCGGCGCCGGATTGCTCATCGTTCCAAGCGCCGTACCGGTGCGGGCGGGGACGCTCGCTGAAATCCGCCGCACGGCGCGCGCCCTTTCGGACTCCCTTTCCTGCGCCGTCGCCCTGGTAAACGGCGGGCCGGGGGAAACCTCCGCCCCCGCAGTGTATGAGGGTTTTACCGCCCTTTATGAATGCGGGCGGGAACTTTCCTTTGAACAGAGCCTGGTGCAGCCGATTCTCTCCTGCGCCGATGTGGACGCCGACATTCTCCGCGCCCACGGGCGTTCCCTGCCGCAGGTCCGTCCCGTTTTCGCCGTGGGCTCCCACACGCCCCGGAAGAAAACGGTGCTGCTGCGCAAGGTGGACAAAGACCCCTACCTCCCCGCCGATTTCTCCGAGGCGGAGGACGCCCTGTCCGAGCTTTTCTCTTTGCAGGTGCATTCCCTCGCCGCCCGCATGGCGCACATCGGCGTAAAAAAGCTGGTACTGGGCGTTTCCGGCGGGATCGATTCCACGCTGGCTCTGCTGGTTTCCGCAAAGGCACTTGACACATTGGAGCTTCCCCGTCATAATTTAATCGGCGTGACCATGCCCGGCTTCGGCACCACGGGGCGCACCTACGAAAACGCCATCCGTCTGATTGAGGGCGCAGGCGCCGAATTTCGGGAGATTTCCATCAGGGATTCGGTTTTGCAGCATTTTCTGGACATCGGCCACGACGTCTCGGTTCACGACGTCACCTACGAAAACGCCCAAGCGAGAGAGCGCACCCAGATTCTCTTCGACCTCGCCAACCGGGAGGGCGCGCTTGTGGTGGGCACGGGCGATCTTTCCGAGGCGGCGCTCGGCTGGTGCACCTTCGGCGGGGATCACCTCGCCTCCTTCGGCATCAACGCCTCGGTGACCAAATCAACGGCGAGAAGACTCCTTGCCCGCCTGTGCGACGCGAAAAGCTTCTCCCCGCTTAAGCCCTATATCCTCGACGTGCTTGACACGCCCGTCAGCCCCGAGCTTCTTCCGCCCGACGCGAGCGGGGCCATCCGCCAGAAGACCGAGGAGGTCCTGGGACCCTACGAGCTGCACGAATTTTTCCTCTATTATCTCGTCCGGTACGGTTTTGCGCCGTCCAAGATATTCCACTATGCCCTGGCCGCCTTCGGAGAGGAGTACCGGCCCGAGCAGATCAAAGAAACCCTGCGCGTCTTTCTCCGGCGCTTTGTCTTCTCTCAGTTCAAGCGCAGCTGCGCCCCGGAAAGCGCGGCCGTCGGCCCGCTCTCCCTTTTGAGCGCCGACTATGCGATGCCGGCCGATCTTTCGCCGCAGGCGCTGCTCGACGAATTGGAGCAGGCGGACGTTCCCTATTAAACAACTTGGAGGTTTTCCCATGCGAGCAGTCATTACCGTTCTGGGCAAGGACATGGTTGGCATCCTTGCCAAAGTTTCCAACATGTGCGCCGAAAAGGGCGTCAATATCATCGAGGTCACCCAGTCCATTCTGCAGGACATGTTTGCCATGATCATGATGGTGGACATCTCCGGCTGCACCGTGCCCTTTACCGAGCTGGCCGACGAAATGGCCGCCCTCGGCGATCAGATGGGGCTCAAAATTCACACGATGCACGAGGACATCTTCAACTCGATGCACCGCATTTGACGGAGGACCGGCATGATTAATTCCCACGACATTCTCGAAACCATCGATATGATTGAAAACGAGCATCTGGACGTGCGCACCATCACGATGGGCATCTCCCTGCTCGACTGCGCCGACGCCGACATCGACAAGGCGTGCGATAAAATCTACGACAAAATCTGCCGCTACGCCGGCGACCTGGTCAAAACCGGTGAGGACATCAGCAAGGATTACGGCATTCCGATCATCAACAAGCGCATCTCGGTCACGCCCATCGCCATGGTGGCCGCCCCCTGCCAGACCAAAAACCCCATCAAGTTCGCCCTCGCTCTCGAGCGCGCCGCCAAAACGGTGGGCGTCAACTTCATCGGCGGCTATTCGGCGCTGGTGCACAAGGGCTTCGCCCCCGGCGACTACGCGCTGATTGAAAGCATTCCCGAGGCGCTGAGCATCACCGACCACGTCTGCTCCTCGGTCAACATCGGTACCACCAAAAGCGGCATCAACATGGACGCCGTGGCCAAGATGGGACACGTCGTCCGCGAGGCGGCGCGTCTGACGGCCGACCGCGAGTGCATGGGCGCTTCCAAGCTGGTCATCTTCTGCAACGCGCCGGAGGACAACCCCTTTATGGCCGGGGCCTTCCACGGTCCGGGCGAGCCCGACTGCGTCATCAACGTGGGTGTGTCCGGTCCCGGCGTGGTGCGCGCGGCGCTCCATAAGGCGGGCGACTGCGATCTGACCGAGGTGGCGAACATCGTCAAGAAGACCGCCTTCAAGATCACCCGCATGGGCCAGCTGGTGGCGCAGGAGGCCTCCCGCCGGCTGTGCGTGCCCTTCGGCATCGTCGACCTCTCCCTCGCTCCCACCCCCGCGGTGGGCGATTCGGTGGCCCACATTCTTGAGGAAATGGGGCTGGAAAGCTGCGGCGCGCACGGCACCACCGCCGCGCTGGCGCTGCTCAACGACGCCGTCAAAAAGGGCGGCACCATGGCTTCTTCCCATGTGGGCGGCCTTTCGGGCGCTTTTATCCCCGTGACCGAGGACGCCGGCATGATCGACGCCGCCCGCAGCGGCGCGCTGACCCTCAATAAGCTCGAGGCCATGACCGCCGTCTGCTCGGTCGGCCTCGATATGATCGTCATCCCCGGTGACACGCCCGCCGAGATCATCTCGGCCATCATCGCCGACGAAGCCGCCATCGGCATGGTCAACTCCAAGACAACGGCGGTGCGCGTCATTCCCGCCATCGGCAAGGAGGCGGGCGAGGAACTCAACTTCGGCGGACTCTTTGGAGAAGGCCCGGTCATGCAGGTCAACCCTAACTCCCCCCTGCGCTTCATCTCCCGCGGCGGACGGATTCCCGCCCCGCTGCAAAGCCTTAAAAATTAGCGCGAAATCTTTGCAGAACATACCGATAGGACTAAGGCCGGTTCCCGTTGACGCCATCCAAAGGCTGCCCCCTTGTCCGGGGGGCAGCTTTTCTGTTTTTCAGCCGGCGTATCTCCCGGCTTTGGCAGCCCAAAACCGATGAAAATCTTTCCGCGTATCCCGACGGTTGAGACGTCCGCCCTTTGTCTGATTAGAGATAGAATTTGATTCCGACGACAAACCTCATCAGTTTCTCTTGACTCTTACACCGGGACAGGCTATATAACAAACAAGTTATATCCGATATCCCATTTTCAAAACGTTTATGTTTCACTAAACAGGTCCCCGAAAGAGTTCATATCAGAAAGGAAACCGTTCATGAGAAGCAACTATGTATATTCCCTGAGAATCGGCATCTGCCCCGACTTCTACCCGGAGGAAAAATTCGGCGTCATGCTGAAATTCTGCGACCGGGCAAAAATTGACGACATCCAGTTTTTCCTGAACATGGAGGACCTCAATCAGGGGCATCTGACAGTGGAGGAAACCAAAAAATGGCTTGCCATGCTAGCGCGCTTCAAGCCGCTGGCGGAAGAGAGGGGCTATACTGTCTCCTTAAATCCGTGGACCACCGTGCTCCATGAGGACCGCGGCCGAAAGCTGCGGCCGGACCAGCACTTTACTCTCATGACCGATCTCAGCGGGCGCAGGGCGGAGGCGGTCGCCTGCCCGCTGGATGAAAAGTTCCGGGACTATCTGACGGAAATCTATCGTCTATACGCCGAGCTGGGTTTTAATACCATCTGGCTGGAGGACGATTTCCGTCTGCACAACCACGGCCCGCTGGAGTGGGGCGGCTGTTTCTGTGAGCTGCATCGGGAGGAATTTTCCAGACGAGCGGGCAAGGGGCTTTCCCTTACCGAATTCTCCCAGGCCTTTTCCCAGGAGGGTGAGCCCCATCCCTACCGTAAAATCTGGCTGGAGACGGCGTGCGATACCATGGCCGGTCTGGCGGAGCGCCTGGGGGAAACCGTTCACCAAACGGCCCCGCAGACCAGAATAGGGCTGATGAGCTCCGCTCCGGAATCCCACTGTGTGGAAGGGCGGGACTGGGAGCGGATGCTGAAGGCCATCTCCGGCCCGGGAAAGCCCCTGAACCGTCCGCATCTGCCCGGCTACAACGACATGGCCTCCATCCGCTACGCCATCCATTTTCAGAGATTCTCCAGACTGACCGCCGCCGTAACCAAGGGACTCGCCGAGCTCTGGCCGGAGGTGGAAAACTTTCCCCATTCCAGATTCTCAAAATCCCATCGGTTCACAAAGCTGCAAATCGAAAGCACGCTGGCGCTCTGCGCCGGCGGAATCACGCTCAATCTCTTTGATATGATCGGCAACGGCGTCAATCCCTCACAGGAATACGACAAGGTGCTGGCTGAAATCAAGCCCTATCTCAACGGTGTCACCGGGCTCTCCCTCTCCTGCGCTCAGGAGCAGGGCGTGCATGTCCTCTACAGCAGCCGCTCTTCCTATACCATCCATTCCACGGGCGGCAATACCCCTGACGCCATCAAACCCAGGGAAACCTTCTGGGCCGAGTTTCTCTCGGCGCTCGGCATCGCCAACCGGTACTGCGACAATCCCTCCATCACCGGTAAAACGGTCGCCGTGAGCGGTCAATATTTCCGCAATCTGTCGGCAGAGCAAATCGAGCGTCTGTTCGCGGAGAATTTTTTGCTTCTGGACGGGGAGGCCGCCTTTGTCCTGCACGATATGGGGCTGGGACACCTGGTCCACATCACTTCCGTCGAATGGTATCCCGTAAATACCGGCAGACACAGCTATGAGCAGGTCTCCAATGGACGCAGGTACCAGAATTTCCCCGAGGCGCGCATGACGGGCCAATCGTTCGGCAGACCGCTGGAGCCCACCGATTACCTGCGTATTGATTATGACGCCGAACCGCGCGAGACCATTACCAGAATGAAGGCGCCCGACGGCAGCGACGTTGGAAACGGCGTCATCTGCTTCGGGAACAAGGTTCTGATCCTCCCGTACGGCCATATGGGCGAACAGTACAGCGGACTGCTCAATCCGATCCGACAGGAAATTCTGCAGCAGCATGCCGCACGGATGCCGAAGGCCGCCCGACCGGTCATGCTCAGAGGGTGCCCCTATGTTGCAGTCAATCATTTTACACAGGAGGGGCGCGAGGTGCTTCTGCTGACCAATTACTCCAACGACGATTACGCTTCCCCCCTCTTTTCCCTTCCCTTTTCCGTGGACGCGGCCTTTGAGGTTTCCAGAACCGACGGCGGCCTGATGTCTGTTTCCATGCAGCAGAACGGGGAGGAT
>CABSLJ010000105.1 GCA_902478455.1 uncultured Oscillospiraceae bacterium
TCATCAACCTGACACAGACGACCTCCGGCAGCTATCTGCTGATGTCCAGCCTGGACATCAGCCGGAGGAACCTCGCGCTGCGGGGCAGAGAGGTCTTTGCCAGAGTGATCCAAATGGCCGATTACGCCCGCGAGGAGATCAACGCCGTCGGCGGCTACTACGCCTTCGGCAAGGAACTGGTCAACGGCAACTCCATTTTCGATTTTGATCCGACCAAACTGAGCGTGCACACGCGGGACATCGGCCTCGCGGGGATCGAGGTGTACGACATCCTGCGCGACGAATACGACATTCAGATCGAGTTTGGAGACATCGGGAACATCCTCGCGTACCTGTCTATCGGCGACCGGATGCAGGAGCTGGAGCGGCTGGTCAGCGCCCTCGCTGAAATCCGGCGCAGGTACCAGACTGACAGCAGCGGCCTGCTCAGCCAGGAGTACATCGATCCTGAGGTGGTCACCAGCCCGCAGGAGGCCTTCTACGCGCAGAAAAAGAGCCTTCCGCTGCGCGAAAGCGTCGGCTATGTCTGCAGCGAATTTGTGATGTGCTATCCGCCGGGCATTCCGATTCTGGCCCCGGGCGAACGCATCACACGGGAAATACTCGATTATATTGAATACGCCAGGGTCAAGGGCTGCTCGATGACCGGCCCCGAGGACCCGGACATCCAGAACATCAATGTTTTGCAGTGAGGAGATAGGCCATGGAGCTGTGGTTCAGTGAATTTCACGCGCCCGACGTGAAGCACAGCATTCGCGTCAACCGGCATTTATATTCGCAGAAGAGCGATTATCAGCAGATCGATATTTTTGAGACGCCCGAGTTCGGCCGTGTCCTGGCGCTCGACGGCAACGTCATGCTGACCGAACGGGACGAATTCATCTACGACGAGATGATCACCCATGTCCCGATGGCGGTGCATCAGAATATCCAGGACGTGCTGGTGATCGGCGCGGGCGACGGCGGCGTGGTGCGGGAGCTCGCGCGGTATGAAAGGGTCCGGCGGATCGACCTGGTGGAGATGGATCCGCAGGTGGTGGACGCCTGCCGCACCTACCTTCCCGAAAACGCCTGCCGCCTGGACGACAGCCGCGTTCACATCTATTTTGACAACGCGCTCCGGTTCATCAGACGCTGCAAGGAGCAGTACGACCTGATCATCGTCGACTCCACCGATCCCTTCGGCCCCTCCGAAGGGTATTTCACCCGCGAGTTTTACGGCATCTGTTACACCGCCCTGCGGGAGGACGGCATCATGGTCAATCAGCAGGGCAGCCCCTTCTACCGGCATGACGCCCTGGAAATGCAGCGAAGCCACAAACGCATCGCCAGCACCTTTCCCGTCAGCCGCGTCTATCAGGCGCACATCCCAACCTACGCCGCCGGATACTGGCTTTTCGGCTTCGCCAGCAAAAAGTACCATCCCATCGACGATCTGGACGCGAAGGCCTGGCTCAAACTGAATCTGGGCACCAAATATTACACGACCAAGCTGCACATTGGGGCGTTTTATTTGCCGGCTTTTCTGGAAAGAATGCTTGAGGAGGTCGAATAAACATGCTCGAACGGAATGTGGAGACCTTTATCGGCTGCGACTGCGCGTATGACGACGCGGAAATCGTGCTGTACGGCGCTCCCTTTGACTCCACCACCAGCTTCCGGCCCGGCGCGCGCTTCGGCTCCTCCGCCATGCGGCACGAAAGCTTTGGCCTGGAGACCTACAGCCCCTATCAGGACCGGGACCTGTGCGACGCCGCCGTCTTTGACAGCGGAGACCTGGAGCTGTGCTTCGGGAAGGCCGAGCAGGCGCTGCAGGACATCGAGGCTAGGGCGTCGGCCATCCTGGCGGACGGCAAGTTCCCCCTGCTGCTCGGCGGGGAGCACCTGGTCACCCTCGGCGCCGTGCGGGCCGCCGCAAAGAAATACCCCGACCTGCACGTCATCCAGTTTGACGCCCACGCCGATCTGCGGGAGGATTACCTCGGGGCGCAGCTGAGCCACGCCTGCGTCATGCGGCGCTGCTATGAGCTGCTCGGCCGCGGACGCATTCATCAGTTCTGCATCCGCAGCGGGGACTGGGCGGAATGGGAGTTCGCCAAAGGGCACACCGACCTGCACCGGTTCGATTTTTCCGGGCTTGCCGAGGTGACAAAGGAACTCAAAAAGGCGCAGACGCCCGTCTATTTCACCATAGACCTGGATTGCCTCGACCCGTCGGTATTGCCCGGAACGGGCACACCCGAGGCGGGCGGCGTCGGGTTTATACAGCTTTTGGAGGCGATCTTCCAGGTCTGCGAGACCAGGGTCGTCGGCGCGGATCTCAATGAGCTGGCGCCGATGCTCGACGCCAGCGGCGTTTCCACGGCGACGGCCTGCAAGACTCTCCGCGAGCTGCTGCTGGCGCTGCATCAAAAATGGTAAATTGAATCAGCTGTATAAAGGAGACAGGAATATGAGCAAGGTTTTAGTCATTGGCTGCGGCGGAGTGGCCTCCGTCGCCATCCGGAAATGCTGCCAGGTCAGCGAGGTCTTTGCTGAGCTGTGCATCGCCAGCAGGACAAAATCCAAATGCGATGCGCTCGCCGCCGAGCTGCAGGGCAAAACGGCGACCAAAATCACGACCGCGCAGGTGGATGCGGACGACGTGCAGCAGGTCATCCGCCTGATTCAGGCTTACAAGCCCGATCTGGTGATGAACATCGCCCTGCCCTATCAGGACCTGACCATCATGGACGCCTGCCTCGCCTGCGGCGTTGACTATATGGACACCGCCAACTATGAGCCCGAGGATACCGACGACCCCGAATGGCGGGCGGTCTACGAAAAGCGGTGCAGGGAGCAGGGATTCACTGCCTATTTTGATTACAGTTGGCAGTGGGCCTACCGCAAAAAGTTTGAGGAGGCGGGCCTTACCGCCCTGCTCGGCTGCGGCTTTGATCCCGGCGTGACCCAGGCCTACTGCGCCTATGCCAAAAAGCATGAATTTGACGTCATCGACACCATTGACATCCTCGACTGCAACGGCGGCGACCACGGCTATCCCTTCGCCACCAATTTCAATCCCGAGGTCAATCTCCGCGAGGTTTCCGCCCCCGGCAGCTATTGGGAAAACGGACGCTGGGTGGAAATCCCCGCGATGAGCGTCAAGCGGGAATACGACTTTGACTGCGTGGGCGAGAAGGATATGTATCTTCTCCACCACGAGGAGATCGAGTCCCTGGCGCTCAACCTCCCGGAGGTCAAGCGGATCCGCTTCTTCATGACCTTCGGGCAGAGCTACCTGACGCACATGAAGTGCCTGGAGAATGTCGGCATGCTTTCCACCACGCCGGTCCTCTTTGAGGGCAGGGAGATTGTCCCGATCAAGTTTTTAAAGGCGCTCCTGCCCGACCCGGCGAGCCTGGGCCCCCGTACCCACGGCAAGACCAACATCGGCTGTATCTTTACAGGGAAGAAGGACGGCAGGGAGAAGACCTATTACATCTACAACGTGTGCGACCATCAGGAATGCTACCGCGAGGTGGCAAGCCAGGCGATCAGCTATACGACGGGCGTCCCGGCGATGTGCGGCGCGCTGATGCTGCTGACGGGCAAATGGAGCAAGGCGGGCGTGTATACCGTGGAGGAGTTTGATCCCGATCCCTTCCTCGACGCGCTCGATCAATACGGCCTGCCCCGCAGGGAGAACCGCAATCCGGTGTTGGTGGACTGATGGGAGGAACGGCTGATTTCCGCCCGGCCTTCGCTTTGCTTGCGGGCAAGGCGCCGGAGGAGTTCTTCTCCGGGCTGCCCACGCCCTGCTATGTGATCGATGAAGGCCGGCTGCGGAAAAACGGTGAGATACTCGCCTCGGTTTCCAAAAATACGGGCTGTAAAATCCTTTTAGCGCAAAAGGCCTTCTCCAATTATGATTTTTACCCGTCGCTGGCCGAGTGCCTGTCCGGCACCGAGGCGAGCGGTCTCTATGAGGCGCGGCTCGGCGCGGAGAAAATGCCGGGTAGGGAAGTCCACGTCTTTTGCGCCGCCTACCGCGAGGATGAATTCGACGAGCTGCTGCGCTATGCGGATCACATCGTGTTCAATTCTCCCCGCCAGCTGAAAAAGTTCGGCCCCAGGGCGAAGGAGGCCGGCAAAAGCCTCGGCCTGCGCATCAACCCCGAGCGCTCCACACAGGAGGGACACGCCATCTACGACCCCTGCGCCCCCGGCAGCCGCTTGGGCGCGACGCGCAGGAGCTGGGACGAGGAGATGACCGGCGAATGGATCGGCCTGCTCGACGGTTTGCATTTTCACACCCTGTGCGAGCAGGACGCCGATGCGCTGGAGGTCACCCTGCGGGCGGTGGAGGAACGCTTTGGAGACGTTCTGCCGCGCATGAAGTGGCTCAATATGGGCGGCGGGCACCACATCACCCGGCCGGGCTATCAAAGAGACAGATTGGAGCGGTGTATTTCAGAGGTTCAGAAGCGCTGGAAGCTGGAGGTCTATCTCGAGCCGGGGGAGGCTTGCGCGCTCAACGCCGGTTTTTTGGTCAGCCGAGTGCTGGACGTCGTTTCCAACGGGGCTGTCCGGACGGCGATTCTGGACGTGAGCGCGGCCTGCCACATGCCGGACGTGATCGAAATGCCCTACACGCCGCCGCTGTATCAGGCGGAGGCGGGCGCTTCGCAGGAGTATTCGTACCGCTTGGCGGGGCCGACCTGCCTTGCGGGGGACGTCATCGGCGATTACACCTTCGCGCGGGAGTTGCAGGAAGGGGACCTTCTGGTGTTCGGCGATATGGCGATCTATACCACCTGCAAGAACAATACCTTCAACGGCATGCCTCTGCCGAATATCTGGAAGCGTACCGCCGCCGGCGCGCTGGAACGGCTGACCGATTTCGGTTACGACGATTTCAAGGAAAGGTTGGGCCGCCCGGAGAACTGATGGGGCAGAAACACATTTTTGTCTGCCGAGCGAGCGGGACGATGTTCCGAATGCCCGGGGCGATGTTGGCTCGATAAACGGCTTATCTTCAAGATAGGTCGGATGTTTTTTTACAAATAGGAATTCCAGACAGACAAAAAACAAATGGTATCATCAAAAGACACGCCCGCAGCGCATTTGAACTGCTGCGGGCGTGTCTTTTGATGGCCTGTATACTGTTAGGCGTGCTACGGCTCCTCGTCTGTCACTTCCTGGAACGCAAAATACGCAAAGCGTTCGGTGCATTTGGGACCGGTCTGATGCATATTCAATGGCAGGTCTCCCCGCGTATTTTCTGATTGCCTGTGGGCCGGACGTGTGATTTTCTGTAGATTTCCCCTTATGGTTCCGTTTCACCGAGCATCCTTTTTACCCTACAGGGATTTCCGCAGGCGACGGTGTTTGCGGGAATGGACCTTGTCACGACGCTCCCCGCGCCGATAACCGCGTTGTCTCCGATGACCACGCCGGGCAGGATCACCGTTCCGCCGCCGATCCAGACGCGATTGCCGATAGTGACGGGGCTTGTTCGCGTGCGCGCCGCTTTTTTGCCATTTTCGTCAAGATACATGCGCTCGCTCGCAGCCAGCGGGTGCACCGCAGTGTAAATTTTAACGTCGGGGCCGATCAGCGTATCCTCGCCGATGGTAATTCTGCCCGTATCCAGGAGGGTACAATTCATATTGATCAGACTGTTGCTTCCCAGGGAAATATGACAGCCGTAATCCACGAATACCGGCTGGTTCACTCTGACGTTTTCACCGCAGAAGCCAAACAGCTTACGGATTGTCTGGTTGCGCAAATCGATATTTTCGGCGGGCAGGCTGTTGTAAACCCGCATGAGGTTCTTGGCGCTGCTGCTGAGGGCGCGCAGTTCCGGGTCTCTGGTATCGTAGAACGCGCCGCCGAGCATCTTTTCCCTTTCCGTCATACGATCAGCGCTTCTCCTCAAGGCTTTTGATCCAACTCTTTACATCCGCCTCGGCCGCCCTGTTGAGCATTTTGCCCGGCAGCCAGGTGACATCCGCCGGGCAGAGCGGCTTTAATACTTCGGCGGTTTTTCCAAAACCGCTGCCGCCGGAGGTGGCAAAGGGGATAACGGTCTTTCCTGAGAAATCATAACTCTCCAGAAAGGTGTTGATGATGGTGGGCGCGACGTACCACCAGATCGGAAAGCCGAGGAACACGGTGTCGTATTCGTCCATGTTGCCGAGCGTTTCCGCAATTTCGGGGCGGGAATCGGGATTGTTCATTTCGACCGAACTACGGCTTTTTTTATTGGTCCAATCGAGGTCGGCGCGGGTATAGGGGACGGACGGCCTGATTTCAAACAGATCGGCATCCGCCGCCTTTGCCAGCTTTTGCGCGACGCCTTTTGTAATGCCGCTTGCCGAAAAATACGCTACCAGTTTTTTCATAAGATTACCTCCATTGTAAATCAGCTTATGGGCTTGTGATGATTGGTTCAGTCATTGGTGAGCATCCTCTGAAAGTCTCGTTATGGCATGGGTCCGGTTTCCCTGAGCCAGACGCTGACGGCGTCGTCGGGACTGGAAACGGAAAAATGCTTTTCCGCCTCATGCATGGTCATATTCAAGTCCCTTCTCCTGTCTCGCCGCTCATAAAAATAAAGGTGCCCCGTCTTGGAACACCTTTATTATAAGTCGGTTGATATGCAATGTCTAATACTTATCATTTATGATCTGTTATGCCTCTGATGAATTTCTTGGAAAAATCGATAAAGGAAGCCGTAGCAGCGGAAAACATCTGCTCTTTTTTCCATGCCAGCGCCGTTCCGCTTTCCAGCGCGGGAGACAGCGCAATGAAGCGCAAGCCTTCATAACTGCAATTCAGGCGGATTCCGATGACCACGCCGAGGTTGCTTTCGGCCAGCATCGCTTCGTTGTACAGAAGATTGCCTTTGGCAATAACGTCGACATCCCCGGCGTATTCCCCAAACCATTTGCCGATGTTGCTCTCCATAAATTCCCCCAGCGTGGAAATCAGGGGAATGTGCGCCAAATCCTGCGGAACGATGTGTTCCTTTTGCGCCAGAGGCGAGTCGGTTCTCACCAGCGCGCCCCATTCTTCTTTCACAGGCATGGAGATAAACTCGTATTTGCGGATAATTCTGGATTTCCCGGTTGTTGAAGTCGATCATCGCGTACAGGTAGAGGTCGTAAAGGTTGTCATACGGCGCGTCCACCAAAAGGGGCTCGTCCCCGTCCTCCGGGTACTCCCGCGGCGGCGTGCGTCCCTCTTCTCCAAAGCCTTCCGCATGCAGCTTGCCGTCGAGCTCCATCAGCCAGGCCGCTTTGGAGGAATCCTCGTAGGAATTGAGCTTTATCTTGTCGACCCGCTCAATGACTTCATTGATCGTGGGCATGTCGCGTCCTCCTCTCGGTGCAGGATCGGGCGGCGAAAAAGACCGCCGCCCGCTCTTCATCTGGTTTATTCGGGAATTTTGAGCACCTGTCCGGTGTAGATCGTATAGGGAGGCTTGAGATTGTTAGCCGTGACAAGCCTTATGTACTCGTTCCCGTTGCCGTAAAACTTCTCGGCAATTCCCCAGGGCGTGTCCCCAGCCTTCACGGTGTAGGTCCGCACAGCGGGTGCGGAAGCTTCGGCGGCATACAGATCAGACGCCTTCACCGCGGCCGTTACAACGCCGTTAAGGCCGATCACAACGCGGTCTCCCTTGGCCTCGATGACCGTGTAAACGGTGCTGTAGACAAAGGAGGCGAGATTCCCGCCGTCGTAGGTCTTGGCTCCGCTTTTGACGCGCACCTTGTCACCAACCTTGATGTCCCCCGAATCGGGCTTTTGCTCCGGAACAGAGGGCTTTCCGGCCGCAAAACCGTTGAGCCCCTTGTTTTTCATGATGGACGGATAGTCCTGGTAGGAGATATCCATATCTACATTGCCGGAAATGCCCGGCACGCTTCCCTTGCTCGTGTACTGCCAGATGCCGAAGCTTCCTTCGTAGGTGGGCTTATCGTTCCATTGGGCAAGCCACAGGTCAAAGCGGGAAAGCTTGCCCATATCCAGCCGGTTCTTGATCCAGTCGAGGTTGGTGTAGAGGCAGACATAATAGCCGGCCTTTTCCACTTCCTCCAGAAAGGTGTAGGCGATGTTGGTCAGCAGTTCCCGCCCCAGATTCTTCTGGCATTTGTCCTCCATATCAAAGGCGAGCGGATACTCGAACGAATAGCCCTTGATGATGTCGAGGAAGAAGGCGGCTTCCTTTTTGGCCTCTTCCACATTGGTTGCGTAGCTGTAATGATAGGCCCCGAGCTTCACGCCCGCCGCCTGCGCCTCCTTCATGTTGCGGTGGAACTGGCTGTCGGTCTGCTTGTCCTTGTTCATCCAGCCGTAGGAGGCGCGAACCATTGCGAAGTCCACGCCGGACGCTTTTGCCTTGGCCCAGTCGATGGCCCCTTGCCAGGTGCTTACGTCGATACCTTTTGCTTGCATAATGATTCCTCCTTTGATTAAATCGATCGTTTCCAAGAGCCGCCTGAATTTCTCCAAACGTTCTTTGCCCGTTTCCAGACTCCGCCTGCTTTGACCCACACGGTCCCTGTTTTCCATGCGCCGCTTACCCGGATTCTCACGCCGCCGCGGATGGTCAGCGTGTTGCTCTCCTTCCAGCCGGAAGCGAGCGACCCGTTCTTTG
>CABSLJ010000106.1 GCA_902478455.1 uncultured Oscillospiraceae bacterium
GCCCTATGCACATCGTCATGAAGGACACCAGCACCTTCTTTCACGACAGGCGGAGAATCGGAAAATGGACCGCCATGGCGCATGAAATTGCCGAGCGTTATTACTATTGATTCCGCGGCTCCGGGTAGCGTCCGGACCCACTGTGTTTGATATTAAACAAAAAAGCCCTGTATGGATCGTCTTGAAAAACAAGCCATACAAGGTTTTTTGTTATGAAACAGCCACCGAAGCTTTCCTCCGCCGCCTGTTTTCTATTTGGAAACACTTGCGCCCAATGACCTCTCCATAAAGCGGCGCTTCTTCCATCCCGCCATCTCAGGAAAAGTCTGATCTATTCCTCCTGTGTTCTGGACCAAAGCGGCAGCCGCACGGTGAAGGTACTGCCTTCCCCAGGCTTGCTTTCCACGCTGACCTCTCCGTTGTAGAGGCTGACCAGATGCTTGACGATGGAAAGTCCCAGCCCGGTGCCGCCGATTTCGCGCGAACGGGAGCTGTCCACCCGGTAGAAGCGCTCAAAGAGGCGGTCAAAATGCTCGGGGGCGATGCCGATGCCCGTATCCGCAACGCGCACCACCGCCGTTTGACGCTGACGCTGGAGGGAGACGGTCACCGATCCCTCCGGCTTATTGTATTTGACCGCGTTTTCAATCAGATTGCCGAAGAGCTGCTGCAGCCTTGTCGGCGAGGAGGCGACGAAGAGGGGTTCCTTCGCCTCCAGGCGCAGGGAGACGCCCGCCTTCTCCGCGGCGGGGCGCATGCGTTCCAGGGTGCTCTCCAGCTCTTTTTTGAGGTCGCACTTTTTTAAAGAGGGCTCCTCCCGCGTGTTTTCAATCTGTGAGAGGACGAGCATGTCGTCGATCAAATGGTGCAGGCGCTCGGCCTCGATGTCGAGCACATCGTAGAAGTAGGAGCGGGTCTCCTCATCCCTGTCGCCGTCCTTTAACAGCTCGATAAAGCCGCGGATGGAGGTCAGCGGCGTTTTGAGCTCGTGGGTCACGTTGGCCACAAATTCACTTCTGAGCTGCTGGAGCCGGCGCATCTCGGTCACGTCGGCCAGCACGGCGAGCACGCCGCCGGGGGTGGCGTCCCCGCTTAATGGGGCGACGTAGAGGCTGAGCTCCCGCTCGGCCGGCGCGCCGGTCTTCAGGCTCAGGCGCTCCGGTTGAGCCGTTCTGCGGACCCCGGAAATCACCTCGGCCAACTGGCTGGCGGCGAGGTTGCCGCCCAGGGGCTTGCCGTCCGAAAGCATGGGACAGTCAAGCAGCGAGCGGGCCCTCTCATTGAGCAGGAGCACGCGGTCGCTCTCATCCACAGCGAGCACGCCGTCGTCCATGCCCTGGAGGACGTCCTCGAGCTGCCCCTGCTTCTGGCGCAGAACGTCGAAGGCCTCGCTCAGATGGTCGGCCATGGTATTGAAGGCGGCTGCGAGGTCGCCGATCTCCCCCTTGTAGCGCACGGGCACACGGGCCTCATACTCGCCGGCGGCCATATTGCGGCTGGCGAGAGTCAGCTCGTCGAGCGGGCGCGCAAGCCATTTCCCCAGAAAAACGGCGGCGATGAGCGCGGCCAAAATTCCGACCCCCACCCCGGCCAAGGCGCAGAGGGTGAGGTTGTTGATCGTTGTGTCGAGCTCGGTCATGGGCAGGGCGGCACGCAGAAAATAGGCGTCCCGGTAACAGACGGCGGCGTAAAAATACCGGGTGTTTACGGTGGCGGACAGACGGACGTCGTAGCCTCTGCCCTCTTCCATGGCTTCCTTGATTTCCGGGCGGTCCAGATGGTTGACGCCCGTGATGACGCCCTCCTCGGAATCATAGAGGTTGCTGTCCCCCACCACCCAGCCGTCCGCGCTGATGACGCTGATGCGGACCGGCTGGCCGGCTTCCCGCAGAAAACGGCTCTGCTCCTCGGCGTAGGTCTGGGGATCGGTATCTATTTCGTCCGTTTCCGCCAGCATGAGGGCGAGGACGGTATCCAGCCTCTTTTGAAACTCGGCCTTGTAAAGATTCTGAACAAACGGCATGGCGAGCAGGAAAGCGACCGAAAGGGCGATCACCACGACGCCGGCCGTGCCGAGAAAGAGGCGTTTTTTCATGCGATTTCCTCCCTGGACTGGAAGCGGTAGCCCACCCCACGCACAGTGACGATATATTGGGGACGGTCGGGCTCGTCTTCAATCTTCTGGCGCAGGTAGCGGATGTGGACGTCCACCGTGCGGGCGTCCCCGTAATATTCCACGCCCCAGACCTTGTCGAGCAGGGCGTCGCGCGTGAGGACGCGGCCGCTGTTCTTCATCAGAATGGAGAGCAGATCGAACTCCTTCATGGTCAGCTCGACGGGCTCGCCGCGCTTTCTGACCGAACGGGCGGCGGGGTCGACCACCAAATCCCCGCACTTTAAGAGGGCGTTGCCCTCCGAGGAGAGGTATTCCTTGCGGCGAATGACGGCGCGCACCCGGGCGCACAGCTCCTTGAGGCTGAAGGGCTTGACGATGTAATCGTCCGCGCCCATCTCCAGGCCCAGGACGCGGTCGACCTCCTCCGAACGGGCGGTCAGCATCAGAATGGGGATGGGGCGTGTGGCGTCCTCCCCGCGGAGCATCCGGCAGACGGCCAGGCCGTCGGGCGGGGGCATCATCCAGTCGAGCACGATGGCGTCGGGGGCGCGGCGGCGGACGGCGGCCAGGAGGGTGTTGCCGTCGGCAAATTCCTGGGTCTCAAAGCCGGAATCGCGCAGGGCGACCGACGCAAGCTTGCGGATGTTGGGTTCGTCGTCGGCAATATAGATCAACTGCGGCATAAAGCCATCTCCTTAGTCGGTCATTGGGGATCAGCCGTTTAAATCGGGATGCTCGCCCGTTTCAATGTAGATCACCCATTCGGCGATGTTGGTGGCGTGGTCGGCCATGCGTTCGATGTATTTGGTGATGAACATCAGATCGACCTCGCGCATAACGTTCTGGGGATTTTCCGAAATGTTGCCGCAGACCTCTAGGATGATCTTGGAAAAGAGACCGTCGACGTAATCGTCGTCGGCGCACACCCTGCGGGCCTCAGCGACATCGCGGCTCAAAAAGACGTTCATGGACCGCCGGTACATGGAGCGGGCGGCCTCCAGCATTTGCAGCACATGGCTTACCGCCAGCGACTGGGAACCGATCTCTCCGATGGTGATGATGTCGCAGATATCGGCGCACTGGTCGGCCACCCGTTCGATGTCGGTGATGATTTTCAGGCAGGCGGCGATCATCCGCAGATCGGTGGCGATGGGCTGTTGCAGGGCGATGAGATTCATGCACACCTGCTCGATCTGGTGCTCGATCTGGTCGATCTGGCCGTCATTCTCGGCGACGGTGCGGGCCTTGTCGCAATCGAAGGTGCGCAGCGCCTCGATTGTGGAACCGATTCTTTCATCCACCTCGCGGCCCATGTCGGTCATACGGCCAACCAGGGAATGAATCTTTTCATCAAAATATTTTCTGGGCATAGGCTTTCTCCTTTTTATTATATCGAATCGCAGGGAAAAGCACAACCGGCTTTCTTTCACGAAAAACTCAACCAAAGCGGCCGGTGATGTAGTCCTCGGTGCGTTTGTCTGAGGGCTTGTTGAACATTGTGAGGGTGTCCGCGTACTCGACGATCTCGCCGAGCAGGAAGAAAGCCGTTCTGTCGGAAATGCGGGCGGCCTGCTGCATGTTGTGAGTGACAATGATGACCGTGTAGCGGCTTTTGAGGTCCTCCATGAGGTCCTCGATCTTGAGCGTGGAGATGGGATCGAGCGCCGAGGTGGGTTCGTCCATGAGGAGGATGTCGGGCTCCACGGCGAGGGCCCGGGCGATGCACAGCCGCTGCTGCTGCCCGCCCGAAAGACCGAGGGCCGATTTTTTGAGCCGGTCCTTGACCTCGTCCCACAGCGCGGCGTCCCGCAGGGAGCGCTCGACGATCTCGTCCAGACGCTGCTTGTGCTTGACGCCGTGGACGCGCGGGCCGTAGGCGATGTTGTCATAGACGCTCATGGGGAAGGGGTTGGGCTTCTGAAAGACCATGCCGGCGCGGCGGCGCAGCAGGGTGACGTCGGTGCGCGGGTCGTAGATGTCCTCGCCGTCAATCGTGATCTTGCCGGTGATGCGGCAGCCGTCGACGAGATCGTTCATGCGGTTGAGGGTCTTGATGCAGGTTGACTTTCCGCAGCCGGACGGGCCGATGAAGGCGGTCACCTGATGCTCGGGCAGGTCCATGGTGATGCCCTTGAGGGCTTGGAAATCGCCGTAAAACAAATCCAGGTTCTGGATGGAAATTTTGGTGTTCATAAGGTTCCTCCTGACGCTTTGCTTTTTAAAAAGGGACCGCGGGAAATCCTATGCCCTGCGGAAGGCTCTGGAAAGGAGCCCCGCGAGCAGATTGAGAAGAAAGACCAGAATCAACAGAACCGACGCCGTGGCAAAGGCGATCTGGAAGGCGTCCGGCGTGTTGGCGTTCATCGCCGTCTGGTAAAGGTGCAGCGTCAGCGTTCGGCCGCTGCCCATCATGTGCCCGAAAACTTCCTTGGGCATGTTGTAGGCCAGTCCGGAGGTAAAAATCAGCGCCGCCGATTCCCCCACAATGCGCCCCATCGCGAGGATGACGGCCGTGAGTACGCCGGGAATGGCGCAGGGCAGCACAATGCCCAAAATCACCCGCAGCTTGCCCGCGCCGAGGGCCATGGCCCCTTCCTTATAGGAAATGGGGACCGAAAGGAGGGATTCCTCCGTGGTGCGCACGATGGTCGGCAGAATGCAGAGGGTCATGGTCAGGCAGCCCGCCAGAATGGAGGTCTCCAGCCGAAACAGGACGCAGAAGACGGTGTAGCCGAAGAGACCGAAGATGATGGAGGGAATGCCCGAAAGCACCTCGGTGGTAAAGCGGATGGCCCTCACGAGCTTGCCCTGCTTGGCGTACTGGGTCAGGTAGATGGCCGAGGAAATGCCGATGGGCGTGGCGATCAACAGGGTAATTACCACAATATAAAGGGTGTTGATGATCATCGGCAGAATGCCCTTGAGCGCCGCGTTTGTCTCCGAATAGGCGGTGGACAGGAACTGCCACGAGATATAGGGCAGCCCGTTCGCCAGAATATAACAGAGAATACCCGCCAGGGCGACGACGGTGATCCCCGCCGACAGATAAATCAGGCTCCGTAATAGGATGTCCCCCGCATGGCGCTTCTTGCAGTAGAGCGTTTTCCGCTCCGCGCTCTGCGGACGGACCAAAGCCGCCGCTTCTCTACTGGGCATCGACCCTCGCCCCCTTCTTGGAAATTAAGGTAAAGGATATGTTGACAATCATGATAAACACAAAGAGAATCAGTCCGATGGCGAAAAGCGCCTGGCGGTGCAGTCCGGAGGAGTAGGACATCTCCATCACCACGCCGGTTGTCAGCAGGCGCACCGTGCCGAGCAGCTCGGGCATGTTGGCGACGTTTCCGGCCACCATGATGACCGCCATCGTCTCGCCGATGGCGCGCCCCACGCCGAGGATGACGCCCGCGAGGATGCCCGACTTGGCGGCGGGAACGGTGACACGGAAGATGGTGGTGGTGGGCGTGGCGCCCAGGGCGAGGGAGGCCTCACGGTAGGAGAAGGGCACCGCCTTGAGTGAGGTCTCTGCCACACTGACGATGGTGGGCAGCACCATGACGGCCAGAATCAGGATAACGGCGAGGAGGCTGTCCCCGATGCTCTGCGGAAAGACGGCGCGGATGGCCGGCACGATGACCAGCATGCCGAAGAAGCCGTAGATGACCGAGGGAATTCCCGCAAGCAGCTGCACCGCCGGACGCACCACCTTGGCGACACCCGGCCGAGCGACCTCAGAGAGAAAAATAGCGGTCAGGATGCCGACGGGCACGCCGATGAGGATGGCCCCAAAGGTGCCGGCGATGGAGGAGAGAATCAGCGGCAGAATGCCGAATATACCCGATTTCGGCTTCCATTCGGTTCCGAAGAGGAAGTTCCCCAGTCCGATTTCCGAGATGGCCGGCAGCCCGGAGGTGATCATATAAACGGTGATGACGACAACCGAGCCGACCGAGACGCAGGCAAAGACCAGGAAGATCGACTCCGCCAGCTTTTCCCCGCCTTTGGTCCACACGGCCAGCACGGCGCTCGCAAGCCCGCCGAGCAAATTCAGCAGGAAGGGCCAAAGATAAGCGATGCCCACCTCGCTGATGTTCAGGGAGGTCACCGCCGTCTGAATGGAGGAGCTCGTCAGCAGTACGACGAGAGGACACACCGCCGAAAGGGCGAAGCAGCCGCCCGAAAGCGCCGGTTTTTTCAGCAGAAGAAGTAAAATACCCAACAGCGAAAGAACCAGCCCCGCCGCCACGCTGATTTTGGTGAGAATGGGCAGGGAGAGCAGCGCGCTCGCGTCCTGTCCCTCCAGGGTGGTGTAATGCACCCGCAGGCCGGAGGCGGTCAACAGTTGCAGACCGCTTAGACGGTAGACGCTGTCCGCAAACCGGTACTCTGCATAGGGAAAAAAGAAGGAACCGGCCGAGCAGGCAGCAAGCAGGCAGGCAATCCAGATTTTGACGAGGTCCCTCCGGCGCTTGCGGCGGACGGCCTCTGCGTTGTTCATAGTGGTTGTCATGTCACACCTCTTTCGGCGCGGGCGCGTAGGACGCCCTGGCGCGTTTTCCTGGACTTGTGCGCCAAAGCGAGTTCCAGCGCGGTCTTTTCCGCTCTGGAACTCGCGTGGCATTGCAAGGCGCCTGTTTATTTGACTTCGATGTCCACGGTGACCAGCTTCTGATCGGCGATGATCTGCTGGCCTTCATCGGAAGCGAGGAACGCGAACCAAGCGTTGACCAGATCGTTGTCCAGGCCCTTTCTGAAGATCTGGACGAAGGGTCTTTGCACCACATAATCCCCGTTCGCAACATTTTCTTCCGTGGCTTCCACGCCGTCCACCTTCAGGGCTTTGATGTCGCCCGAGACGGAGGCCAGGGAGACATAGCCGATGGCGTTGGCGTCGCTGCCCACGCGGGAGACGACGTTGCCGGTCTCCTGAAGCTCCGCGTCGTACTGGCAGGCGTCTTCCACTTCAAAGATCGCTTCAAAGCCGTCCCTGGTGCCCGAGCCGGTTTCGCGGCCGATGAGCACAATATCGGCGTCGGCTCCGCCGACCTCGCTCCAGTTGGTAATCTCACCGGTGAAAATCTTGGCAATCTGCTCATGGGTCAGGTCTTCCACGGCGTTGTCCTTGTTGACCACAACGGCGATGCCGTCGAGCGCAATGGTGACGGCGGTGAAGTTGTCGGGATTCTCGTCGTCGTTGAGCGCTCTGGAAAGGTCGCCGATGAGGGCGGTGCCGTCCTGAACGGCGGTGACGGCCGCGCCCGAACCGGTGCTGGCCTTCTCCACGGTGACGCCTTCATACTTCGCCATGAAGGCCTCGCCCAGCGCACTGCAGACCTGGGTCATGGAGGTGGAACCATTGAGGGTGAGCTTGCCTTCCAGGTTGACCTCCTCCGCAGCGGAGGACCCTTCATCGGCGGCGCTGTCCGGCGCCGCATCCGAGCTGGTGGAGGGAGCGGTGCTTTCCGGCGTGACCTCCGACTGGCAGCCGGCGAAGGTCAGCACGGTGACAAGCATGGCAATCGCAAGCAGAATACTGGTTAACTTTTTCATCATCGTTTTACCTCTCTTTGTTTCATTTCGGCATCATCTTACCCTGCCTGTGTTAAGCGATTGTTAAAAAAAGCTTAGAATCCCATTTCATCTGAACGAAACGGCGAACTCGTCCCCCGACTTTCCGGGCCGTTTTTTCTGCAAAGCTCCCTCTTTTCACCCGGTTTCGGAGGCGCTTCGCGCCCGCCCGGGTGTTTTCTTCCGGCCGTTTTTCCCGCTGATGTCGAAGGGAAGCTGTTTTTATCTGTAATTTATTTTATTTCAGTTTGAGCTGCGGCATATCCATCGACGGACGCAAAAACACCCCGGTTTTTGACCGGGGTGGAAGGCTGTAAAAAAACGGGAGGCAAAAGCGTCCCGGATGGATGCGGATGATAAACGTCACGCCCCGACCTTGCCGGTCGGGGCGTGACAGCAAGAGAGATTCCGCCGCCGGCGGAATGGAACCAACCCATGAAATCCAAACTGCCTTTGACACAAACAAAAAAATTTCTTCGCTGGTACGGCTCGGCAGGGCGGCAGCCACCCTGCCCAGCATCTCACCTGAGCGACGTCCCCGCACGCAGCCTCCCTGCCGGAGGCCGGGCGTGCGCCGACGGCTACAGTGCGCCTGTCCGGTTTTCATATCATCCTTAACAACCTCACAGACCGCTGTGTTCGTCGGCCCTGCTGGTTCGTCGCTTTTAACGATTGACTTCGGAATGCGCGGCTCCAAAAAAACAACGTATCAAAACACGGCGCGAACCGCAAGGGCGGTGATCCATCCGCGCCACCCCTTTTGCAAAAAGAAAAGGCCGCCCGCAACAAGATCAAGCAACTCACCATAACTTGCAACTGGCTGCCCTGTTTTCCATGCGGAAAAATGAGGCCCTTTCGCCTTGCGTCCCTATCTTTCGATCCGTTTGCCGAAGTATTCTCCATGGAAAGAGGATTTATTCTGGTCACATTATAACGC
>CABSLJ010000107.1 GCA_902478455.1 uncultured Oscillospiraceae bacterium
TGTTTTCCCGCTTTTTATTTCCGCCGTACTGTATGAAATGTTGTCCCTTTAGACAAAAAAACGGCTTGCTTCGGCGAGCCGTTTTTTTCATAATAATTGTCTTTTGGCAAATGAAACGCCCTACGGGAAAGGAATGTAGGAAAAATACATGCCACAAATTAATTTTAAAAAATATAAAACCCTTCTTTGGATGGTAATCATTTTGTTTGCCGCTATTTTATTGGGCTTTTTCGTACAAATATTCGTTTATCTCCTTCCAACCGAAAGAATGGAATCTCACGCCAAGGAATCTATTGGCCAATATACCGCTGAGGGAGATTACTTTAATATTACCGGAAAGTCGACCGGATTGCTTGATAATTACACCGATACTCTAATGATCGGAACTGCGGTCTATGATGGCCCCGAAAACGCTGTAGATAAGGCTCTTCAAAATTATCGTTATACTGACGGAGTTTCCCCCAGCCGGTCACTCATCGCATTTACGAAAGGAAACAGGGACTCGCTGGAAAAACAAGAATATCCAAATTATTGGCACGGATATCTGATTGTACTGAAGCCGCTGCTTTTGTTTTTCAACTATGGAGAAATACGAACCATTAATATGATAGTACAGTTCTTTTTATTAACGGCGGTTCTCATGGGTATGGCTAAAAAGAGGTTCACTCCATACATATTGCCATTTATGGCGTCCTATCTTTTTATTATGCCCGTGGCGGTTATGTTGTCTTTGCAATTTAGCAGCATTAGTTATTGCTCTCTGCTGAGCATGCTTGCCATCCTATACGGCAACGAATTTTTTACCCGGCATAAATTGTATCCCCTTGTATTTCTTATAACCGGAATCTGCGCCAGCTTCTTCGACCTTCTGACCTATCCGCTGCTGAGCTTTTGCATGCCGTTTATCGTTTATTGTTTTGTAAATAGCTGTGGCTCCTGGAAAGACATCCTAAAGCGCATTTTATCCTCTGGATTCTCCTGGTGCCTGGGCTACGCCGGTATGTGGATAGGAAAATGGATTGTTTCCAGCCTTTATTTGAGAGAAAATATGATTCTCGCCGGAATCAAACGTGTATTATACCGTTCCATTGGAGAAAACTCCGCCACGATTTCCTCCCCAAAAACTGCGTTTGACGCGATGCAGACTCTTGTGCGCGATAATACGCCGTTTTTGCTGTTCTTCATCCTTATTTTTGCGTTTTATATCATATCGTTTTTGCTATCAAAGCCAAGCTATCAGAACGTCCTCAAAAATATGGCCCCCTTCCTTTTCGCTGCGTTGCTCCCGTTCCTGTGGATCACGGCCGTCAGTCAGCACTCTACGATTCATATCTTTTTTGTTTACCGTATTTTTGTAGCATTTATTTTCGGCGTGCTTTGCGCTCTTGTAAAAGCTCGCGGTTCAGCCTATCCATTTTGGGTTCAGCGGAATAGTATGCGGGATGGATAGGCTCACGGTCCACAAACGGCAATTGCTTACAGACCAGGGGTGCACCTTCCTGGACAGAGCGGAATCCTGGGAGGAAAAGCCGTAGGAATTGTAGTAATGCTTTTGATCTTCACGATGGCTGCGCTCAACCTTACCGTTGTGACGAGGCGGGGGCAGGATCAACAAACGATTCAAATTGCAACATCTCTCTCCCACGCTTTTCCAACAAGAATCGCGTCAACCGGGAAGGAGCTTCGCTTATGATTGATAAGAAGGAATGGTTTTCCAAACTGTCCGAACAGCTCTCCTCTATCTTCAATAGCCGCCTGCTGTTTGTGGGCGTGCAGGGCAGCTACCGGCGGGGAGAAGCCCGCGAAGACAGCGACATCGATGCCGTCGTGATCCTCGACCGCGTCTCCCTTGCCGACCTGGACGCCTACCGCTCGCTGCTTTCTACCCTGCCGGAGAGCGGCAAGGCCTGCGGCTTCTGCTGCGGGAGGGAGGAGCTGCTCGGCTGGCCGCGGTACGAGCTGTTCCACCTGTGGAAGGACACCGAACCCGTCCTCGGCGATTTAAAAGCGCTCCTGCCGCCCTTCGGAGACGACGACGTGCGCGACAGCGTCCGCATCGCCGCGGGAAACCTCTACCATCTGCTTTGCCACAGCTACCTGTACGCGCCGGAAACAGACCGGCGGAACCTTCTCAAAGGCGCTTACAAGGGGGTCTTTTTCCTGCTGGAAGAGGCTTATTACCTCCGAACGGGGGATTATCCCGCCACCAAGCGGGAACTCCTTGACCGCCTGACCGGGAAAGAGCGGGAAATCCTGGCTCTGTCCATGGATTGGGAAGGGGCAGACTCGGTGGGAGAACAGGCGCTGTACGGCCAGCTGCTGGACCTCTCCTCCGAAATTCTGCGCTCCCTTTGACAAGCCCTTCGCCCCTGTGGAGGAAAAAACCGAAAAGCATCTCCCTTTTTGCCAACAAAGCTTTGTTTTTGTGAAAAGGAGGCCATCGGCATGAAAAAGGCGCTCGCTGTTTTGCTCAGCATGACCCTTCTTATTCTGGCCGGCTGGGAGGCCGGTTTCAGCGCGCAGCCGGCAGCGCGCTGCCTCGGCATGGAGGATTTCCTTGCCTGCGGCTTAACGCCGCAAATGAGCCAGGGGGACTTTATGGCGCTGCGGGACGCAATCCTCCGGCCGGAGGAGAGGGGCGAGGTCGCCTGGGTCCATTACGACGGCCCTACGGGAGGCGGCGTCCAATCCACCTCCAAGGATTTTTCTCTGAAGCAAGACGCCCAGTTGATCGATGATCACATCACCTGCGTCCAAACCATGCATCTCGAGCGTCCGGTGGAATTTTCCTTCCCCGGCAGCGTGACTTTGGGGGACAGCCTCCGGCGCGTCCTGCGCAGACTGCGCGCGCCGGCGTGCGGCCTCCCCGCCGAGGGCGAGACGGTCTATCTTTACGGCGGGGCGGACAGCATGGAAGCCGTCTGTCTTTCGGCCGGCGGGGAGGCCCTTTCTTCCTACAAGCTGCTTTACCGCAACGCGGAGCACAATCCCGACCAAAGCGTCTTTTATGAGCTTTCGTTGCTTTTTGACGCGAAGGCGCGGCTGTATGCGGTGGAGTACCGCTGCACGCAGGAAACTTATGCGGCCTGAAGACCGGGCAGCTTGGAATATACCGATGCAAAAAGCCGGCGCGGCGGACCATTCGCTTCCGCCGCGCCGTTTTGGGAATCGTCCGCTTGTGTTAAGAAAGCGCCGCAAGGATGACGTCCGGCCTGTTGGTGATGACGCTCGTGCAGCCCCAGTCGCGCAGGGTAAGGGCGCGGCCGGGGTCGTCGACCGTCCAGGGGTTGACGTCGACGCCTGCTTCTCGGCAGGCCTCCACCTGCTCTCGGGTCAAAAACCCGTGGTGGGGATGGATGGCGTCCGCCCCCAGATGTTTGGCGTACTCGGCGGGATGTTCCATCTCCCAATCGTAAAGCAGACCGATGCGGATTCCCGGGTCGGCCTTTTTGGCGGCCACGGCCATCTCGTGGTCAAAGCTGGAGATCAGGAGTCTGTCGCTTAGACCCATGCGGGCGGCGAGGGCGCACACCTGCTCCGGCAGGCCGGGGTAGACCGACTGGTCGCCCTTGAGCTCGATGTTGATGATGCGCATGCCGCGCACCAGCTCCAGCATCTCCTCAAGCGTGAGGATGCGCGTGCCGCGGAATTCCTCCCCCATCCATGCGCCGAAATCGAGCGCCCGCAGCTGGGCAAGGGTCTGCCTGTTTACCTCCCCCCTGCCGTCCGACGTTTCGTCTACGGTAAAATTGTGGATGACGACCATCTTTCGGTCGGCGGTGAAATGGACGTCGCACTCGATTCCGTCCGCCCCGATTTCCACCGCCTTCACAAAGGCGGGGCCGGTGTTCTGGGGCGCTGCGGCGCTGAAGCCGCGGTGAGCCTGCACAAACATTGCTGTTACCTCCTGTTCCATGGGATACTCCATTCGGTTGGCTGCCTGTAGTATAGCACAGTTCCGCCCAAAGCAACAGGTCGGAATCGGACTTTCTCCCTGTGCAGGCGTTCCTTTTATTCTTCCGCAGACTCCACCAAAAATCGCGCCCGATTTTTTTGATTTTCTCCTCCTGAGGGATGGACAAGCGGCGGTTCCTGCATTATAATAAACAAAACGACATCCTTTAAGTTGGTCCCGTGAGGCCACAAGGCGGTCAGCAGAAACAGCTTCCCCTCTCCTTGACGGCAGGGCTTCCCTCTCCGGGAAAACCTTGCGCCGGGCGTGCTTCCATCACACGCGGGGAATCTCTCTTTGTGCGGAACAGAGCGCCTTTCGCTTCACGGCGAAGGGCGCTTTTTTGTTCGCCCGCAGGCCCGCGCAGAAGGTTACGACACACCGAAGAGGGGGAACCCGCCGTGAAGGAAAAGGCTGAAATCCTGGATGAAAAGGCCATGGCGCGCGCCATCACCCGCATGTCCTTTGAAATCATCGAGCGCAACCGCGGCATTGAAGATTTGTGCGTCATCGGCATCCTCCGGCGGGGCGCGGTGATCGCCGAGCGCATCGCCGCCAAAATCGCCGAGGTCGAGGGGCGCTCTCTGCCCCTCGGAAAGCTGGACATCACCCCCTTCCGGGACGACCGTCCCCGGGAGGAAGGGCGCGGCAGGACCGAGATGGATTTTCCCATCGAGGGAAAGAAGATCGTCCTGGTAGACGACGTCGTCTTCACCGGGCGCAGCGTGCGCGCCGCCATCGACGCGGTCATGAGCCGCGGCAGGCCGCAGTCCATTCAGCTGGCCGCGCTCGTCGACCGGGGCCACCGCGAGCTGCCCATACGGCCCGACTACATCGGCAAGAACGTCCCCACCGCGCGGGACGAAATCGTGCGGGTGCAGGTGGAAAGCTACGACGGCGTCAACCGCGCGGCAATCTTTAGCCAAGAGGATTGAATCTTTATTCATACAGTGGTATAATTATCAAGATAAGTAAAGGAGGCTCGCCCATGGAACGCATTCTCCTCCGCGGGGCGCGGGTGCTTGACCCGGCAAGCGGCTTTGACCAAGCGGCCGATGTGCTCATCGCCGGCGGCAAGGTGCAACAGATCGCCCCCGGCATCCCGGCCGACGGGGCCGACGTGATCGAGGCGGCCGGACTGACCGCCGCGCCCGGTCTTGTGGACATGCACGTCCACCTGCGCGACCCGGGATTTCTGGAAAAGGAGGACGTCTTCTCCGGCTGCAAAGCCGCCGCCGCGGGCGGTGTGACCAGCCTTCTGGCCATGCCCAACACAAGGCCCGCCATGGACGCCCCCGAAACGGTGCGCGCGCTGCTTACAAAAGCGCAGAACGCCGACGCGCGGGTTTACACCGCCGCCTGCATCACCAAGGGACTGCAAAGCGAAGCCCTGTGCGACCTCGCCGCTTTGAAGGAGGCCGGAGCGATCGCCCTTTCGGACGACGGCCGCCCGGTCACGAATACAAAGCTGCTCGCGGAAGCGCTCCTCCTCTCCGACGAGCTCGATATGCCCGTCGTCTCCCACTGCGAGGACCTCTACCTCGCCGCGGGCGGTTTGATCAACGAGGGTGAAACCAGCCGCGCGCTCGGCGTGCGGGGCATCCCCGCCGCGGCCGAGGATGCGGGCACGGCGCGGGATATCGCCCTGGCCGAGGCCTACGGCAAGGCGATTCACATCTGCCACGTCAGCACCAAAACCTCCGTCGCCATGATCCGGGACGCCAAGCGCCGGGGCGTGCGCGTGACCGCCGAGACCGCCCCCCACTACTTCTCCTTAACCGACGCCTCCCTCCTCTCCCGCGACGCCGACTTCCGCATGAATCCGCCGCTGCGCGCCGAGGAGGATCGTCTGGCGGTGATCGAGGGCTTACAGGACGGCACGCTCGACGCCGTCGCCACCGACCACGCCCCCCACACGCCCGCCGAAAAAAGCGCGTTTGAGACCGCCCCCAACGGCTCCATCGGCATGGAGACCTCTCTGGCCGCGGGCATCACCCATCTGGTAAAGCCGGGGCACTTAAGCCTTGCCGGCCTGCTTTGGAAAATGTCCGCCGCGCCCGCAAAAATCCTCGGCATCAACGCCGGGCGGCTGACCGAGGGCGGACCCGCCGATCTCGTCCTCTTCGATCCCGACGAGGTCTGGACGGTCGACCCGGAGGCCCTGCACGGCAAATCGAAAAATACCCCCTTCAAGGGACAGACCCTCTGCGGCCGGGTGCGCCTGACCCTCTGCCGCGGCAAAGTCACCTACCGGGCCGAATAGATTCCCCCCGCCCTCCCCCTTTGGAACAGAGATATCATAGAAAAACGACACAGGAAAGGTTGTGCATTCCATGTCCTTCGACCGTCTGGCGCAGGCCATCGCAGAAAAGCAGAATCCCTCCGTGCTGGGACTCGATCCCAAGCTAGATTACATTCCCGCCTTCCTGCGGGAAGCATCCTACAAAATCTCCGGCAAGACCCTCTCCGGCGCGGCCGACGCGATTCTGAGCTTCAACAAGGCGCTCATCGACGCGCTGTGCGACGTCGTCCCCGCCGTCAAGCCGCAGTGCGCCTATTATGAGCTCTACGGCTGGGAGGGCATGCGCGCCCTGCACGACACCATCGCCTACGCGAAGAAAAAGGGGCTTTTCGTCATCACCGACGGCAAGCGCAACGACATCGGCTCCACCATGGAGGCCTACGCCGCCGCGCACCTCGGCACGACCGCAGTGGAGGACGTGGAATTTGAGGCCTTCGGCGCAGACGCGCTGACGGTCAACGGCTACCTCGGTTCCGACGGCATCCTCCCCCTGCTGGACATCTGCAAAAAGAAGGACAAGGGCATCTTCGTGCTGGTCAAAACCTCCAACCCCTCCTCGGGCGAGCTGCAAAACCAGGAGATGGAAGGGGGAGACACCCTCTACCAGACCATGGGTCGGCTGTGCGAGCACTGGGGCGAATCCCTCCCCGGAACCTGCGGCTATTCGGGCGTGGGCGCCGTGGTGGGCGCCACCTATCCCGAGCAGCTCAAGGAGCTGCGGCAGGCCCTCCCGCACACCTTCTTCCTTGTCCCCGGCTACGGGGCGCAGGGCGGCGGCGCGGCCGACGTGGCCGGCGCGTTCGACCAAAACGGCCTGGGCGCCGTGGTCAACGCCTCCCGCTCCATCATGTGCGCCTGGAAAAAGGAGGACTGCCCCGAAGAGGACTTCGCTCAGGCCGCCCGGCGCGAGGCACTGCGCATGAAGGAGGATATCCTCTCCCACATCAGAACGATTCGGCTGCCGTAAGGCTCCCGCCCACAGGCGCGCACTGCGCGCCATTACAGAGCCGGGTTTCGGCAAGAAATCCGCAAAGGACAGACAGCGACCGCCCTTTACAGGAAAGTATAGGGATAAACGAAAAAGCAGAACATGCCGCCCCTCCCTCCACGCCGGGAAGGGCCTTGGGATAAAAGCTGCGCGTGGAGAAAAGGTGGATGTGTAAAGATGGCAGAAGAGCAAAAAAGGGTAAGCAAGGCGTATCTTGTGCTCGAGGACGGCGCCGTTTACGAGGGCTACTCCATGGGCAAGCCGGGCAAGGCGATTGGCGAGGTGGTGTTCAACACCAACTGCGCCACCTATGAGGACCTGCTGGCCGACCCGACCTATTACGGGCAAATCCTCATCCAGACCAACCCGCTCATCGGCAACCGCGGGGTCAATCCGCACGCCAATTCCAAGCTGGCCGCCAGCGGCTACGTGGTGCGCGAATGGTGCGTGGAACCGACCGACGCGAGCGAGTTTTTAACCCTCGATGAATTTCTCTCTCAGACGGGCATCTGCGGGCTCTGCGGCATCGACACCAGGAGCCTTGCCCGCCGCATCCGCAAAAACGGCGTGATGAACGGCGCGATTACCGACAGTCTCGACCGCAAGGACGAGCTGCTAAAGGAGATCAAGGCCTACCGCGTGCCGCCGGCCATCGGCAAGGTGACGGTGCCCGCCCCCGAGCGCCTGGAGGCCGAGCACCCCCGCTTTGAGCTGGCCGTGCCCGACTACGGCATGCGGCGGGATATTCTGAAATTCCTCCTCGACCGCGGCTGCAACATCACCCTCTACCCCGCCTACACGAGCGCCGAAGAGCTCTTAAAGAACAATCCCGACGGCGTCATGCTTTCCGACGGTCCCGGCGACCCGTGGGACAACCCTGAAATCATCGACATCCTGCGCGAGCTGATGAAGAGCGGCAAACCGCTCTTCGGCGTGGGTTTGGGGCACCAGCTGCTGGCCGTGGCCAGCGGCTTCAAGATTGAAAAGCTGCCCGTCGGCCACCGGGGCTCCAACCAGCCCTCCCGCCGGCTCGACACCGGCCGCGTGCTCATCACCACCCAGAACCACGGCTACACCGTGGCCAAGGACAGCGTGGACGAAACCCTCGCCGAGATCACCCACGTAAACGTCAACGACGGCACCGTCGAGGGCCTGCGCTACAAGGCCTTCCCCGCCGTCACGGTGCAGTTTGAACCGTGCGACGGAGGCGGCTACCAGGACACCGCCTATCTCTTCGATCAGTTTGTTTCCCTCATGGAAGGAGGCTCCCGCAATGCCTAAGCGTTCGGACATCAAAAAGGTACTGGTCATCGGCTCCGGCCCCATCGTCATCGGTCAGGCGGCCGAGTTTGACTA
>CABSLJ010000108.1 GCA_902478455.1 uncultured Oscillospiraceae bacterium
GGTTTATAAGAGGCGTTATTCGACGGAATTCCAATTTATAAGAAAACGTTATCTAAAATTCGGTGAACTGGTTTTATCCTTCGGCGCGCCTTATAAAAAAGCAAAAACGGTGCAATTTGGTAAAAAAATTTTCTGAAAGCTGGTTTTTCAGGGTCGGAACACGGTCTTTTGCATAGAATGAGCTTAGAAGCGTTCGCTTGGGGGGACGGCTGTCCCTAAAAGGGATGTCGGCCTTGGCGGACGAAGCGAAGGGAGAGCGGGGAAGATGGCAACCGGAAAAACGATGCCCGAGAGAACCCATTCTGCGAAACCGACGGCGGAAAAGACGGCGGCCTGGCAGCAATATGAGGTGCAAGAGCCTTATCCGGAAATCCGGGCGGAACAAAGAAATCCTATGTACGCGCGGGCGATGCTCGACAACATGGGGGGAAGCGATTCCGAAATGAGCACCGTCAGCCTCTATTTTTACAATCATCTGATCACCCATGACCGGGAGGAGATTGCCCTTGCGTTCCACAAAATCAGCATTGTGGAGATGCATCATCTCGAAATTTTCGGCGCGCTCGCGCTGCAATTGGGAGCGGACCCTAGATTGTGGACCGACCAAGGACGGCGGAAGTCCTATTGGACGCCGGGGTACAACCGCTATCCCCGCTGTCTGAAATGCCTGCTCAACAACGCGATTGAGGGGGAAAAGCGGGCGATTGCAAAATACAGGCGGCAGTGCGGCTGGATCAGAGACACGAACATCGTCGCCAATTTGGAGCGCATTCTGCTTGATGAGGAAGCCCATGTGAGGATTCTGGAGCATTTGCAAGCCGACTGTACACAGGAACAGAAGACGTGAAAGAAGCCCGCATCCCCTGCTCGGGATGCGGGCTTCTGGTATGCGTTCGGGTCGTTTCTGCCGACGCAGGTCGGGACTGTTGGGTTCGCCTGAATCAGGCGAGCGTCTCTAAAAGCTCATCTTTGAGGCGGCGCATGTGCAAAATCTCAAAGGATACGGCGTGTTTGAGCATGCCGTTGTAGAGGTCTCCCATCTCGTTGGGCTGGTAATCCCGGTCCTGCAGATGGTCCATTCCCTCCTCCAGACGTCCGATGCGCTCATCCATAAATTGTTTGACCTTTTGCTGGCTGCTGTTCATGGGATGCACTCCTCTTGTGTGGTTTATTGCCCTTTAGTATGCACCGGAAACAGACGGTCATTCGACGGCCGTCCTGGCAATTCGTGGAGCGCCGCCGGCGGATACATCGATATACGCAAAGAGGAGACAACCTCAATGTGCGGCAGATCTTTTTGCGCGGCCGCCGCGACCTAAGGTCGGCACGGAGCGCCGCCTGCAAATATATGTTTTGAAACGAGGAAAAGACTTCGTCTTCCCTTACAGAGCAAAATCCTCCGGCCGGTATTCCGGCAGCTCGGGCGGATTCTGCGGCGTCCTTTTCAGAGGGTCGTATTTGTACCGGCGGCAGGCGCCGTCCTCCTTTCGGACGCGCTTTTTGGTGCAGACAAGCGCGCCCTCTGTTCCGAGGGCGCTGTGGGAGCAGTGCTCGCATGAGACGGGGATCGATTTTCCAAAGAGTTTTTGTTTCAATGCATGCGTCTCCTTTGAAATTTGTAAAGGACAATTCATTAGAATATATCATAGATCGAAAATTAAGAGGATGATTGCATCAGTCGTCCTCGTCCAAAAGCTGTGCACGCAGCTTCTGAACAAGACCCCATACGTTGCATCTAAAATTACTGACCAGGGTGAGGATTGCATCATGATTGGGATGATATTCCGAAAGAAAGGATACGCCTGGGTCGCCCCCCTGAAAATAGGGATAATACGCCCCGGAAGCGGCTTTGCGCAACCAGATGCCGTATCCGTAAAAACCGTCTTGGTCGTTGCCACTATGTTTTGAAAGCATTTTTCTGGTCATTTCGGCAGATAGCAGCCGATGAGAAAGAAGCGCCTGCCAAAACAGTCGTATGTCCTTTACCGTGGTAAAGGCGCCGCCGGCGCCTGTTCCTTTAACATCCACACTGTAAATATTGGTTCGGTAGACTTGCTTGTCAGGGTCGAAAATATAGTTGTGAGCACAGTTGGCGGGCAGGCAGTCCAGTTCATAATAGCCGGTTTTCCGCATACCGCATTTGTGGAAGACGGCCTTCTCAAGGTAAACATCGAAGGGAACGCCGGATATCGCTTCCAGAATGAGACCAAGTACTACAAATCCGGTATTGTTGTATTGAAATTTAGCGCCTCTCTCAAACATCATGGGTTTTGTCAGAAAGAGCGGCAGTAAATCCGAAGAAGAGCGGATACTGTAATTAGGCGTCTCGCGCCAGAGCTGTGCGTAATCATCCAAAACGGATTCGTCAAAGTAGTCAGGAATGCCGGAGGTGTGTGTCAGCAGTTCCCCAATTGTGATGCTGCGATCTATATCATGCCAATCTAGATTCAGCAACTGGCCGATAGTATCCTCCAAGTGCAGCTGTCCGGACTCGATCATTTGTAGGATGCCAACGGCGACAAATACCTTACCAGCCGATGCTGTAGCAAAAATAGTGTCTGTCCTATTGGAGATACGGTTGGCGTAGTCCCGGTAACCAAAGGCTTTTTCCCAGACAACTGTTCCGTTTTTGGAAAAAGATATACAGCCTTGGAATGTTTCACCGACGATTTCTTCCCAGTTCATGACTTATCATAACCTTTTTTTATTTGTAGAATGAGGCGGCATCAAGATTATTATTATTTATTCTAACACTTTTTACGTTTGAAATCCATCCCCCTGGAGCACAGGCTGAAAAGAAAGAAGGCGCAGGTGAAGACCAGGGCGACGCTGCCCGGCGCGTGGGAGGAAAAGGCGCTCGTAAGCGGCTCGGTGGTGGTGGAGAAGGCTTCGGCCGTGTCCGGGAACAGGAGAAAACCGAGGTAGGAGATACCGGCTGCGATGATGCCGTGAAGAAAACGGAAGAGGGTAAAGCGCAGTTTGGAAAAGCGGATGCCGGCAAGCGAGGCGGAAATCTGAAAATGGACGCAGGCGCCCGCCCAGCCGAGCGCAAAGGAAATCAGCTGCGGCGAGGCTCCGGCTTGGGCCGCGTTGGCGCAGCCGCCGGTTACCTCCAGCAGAATGGGCAGAATCGAACCGGCCGCCCTTTCGGAGACGCCCAGCGAGATGAGAAAGCGGGCGAGCATGTCGCCGACGCCGCTTTCCTGAATCAGACCGATGAGGGAGGAAAACAGGACGACGAAGGCGCACATGTTCATCATGCCCTTGGCGGAATCGGCCGAGGAATCGACCAGGGCGGCCGAGACGTCCTGCCTGCCGCACGCTTCCCGCCTGGAGCAGGAAATGGTTTCCTCCCGGCCGCGGGTGAAGAGCCCGGCGAGAATGCCGATGGCAAGGGAGGCAGCCGCCTGGGAAACAAACAGAATGACACCGGCCTTTCCGCTGCCGAGCAGCCCCGCGCCGACGACGCTGATGACGAAGGCCGGACCCGCGCCCACGGTAAAGCACAGCATCCGTTCCCCTTGCTTGGGGGTGATCTCCCCCTGTTCGATAAGCGCCTTGACGCCGCGCGCCCCGGCGGGGTAGCCGCCGATCATGCTGATGAGGATGGTAGCGCCCGTGCAGCCGGGCAGGCGGAAGAGAAAGCGCGTAATCGGCTCAAGCAGCCGTCCCAACCGCGCCGCAAGGCCCGATTTGACCACAAAGGCGGAGAGCACCATGAAGGGGAACAAAGAGGGAATCAGAATCTCGGAGCAGTAGGTCAGGCCCTTTCTGGCTCCGTCGGCGGCGGCGGCCGGCAGCAGAAGCATCGCCGCGCCGATGCCGAAAATCGCTCCAGCGGTGAAAAGAACCTCTAAAAGGGAGACCTTGCGCAGGACCCAGGGCTTTGCAGTCATTCGGAGATCACCTCGGGCTATGTATATGCGCAGGTGTGATTTTTATTGCCCCCTGCGCATAAGTCTTAGTGTGGAACCCCGCGCCTCCGGGAGGATTCTTCCGGTCGGCGCGGAGCGCCGGAACGGGGGTGACTGCATGGGGAAAAGACGCCGCGGGCGGGTGGCCGAGGACGAGAGAATGCCCGGCGCCCGGGCGCAGAAGGTGGCCGGCGCGCTGCAGCTTCCGCCGGGGATGCTTTCGGGCGGGGCGCGGTTTGAGATGAACGGCAACCGCGAGGTGATTGTGGACGGCTGCAGGAATGTGCTGGAATACAACGAAAACGAGGTCCGCATCAACGCCGGAAAAATGATCGTCAGCTTTATGGGGCGCGGAATGACCCTCAAATGCCTGACGCCCGATTCCCTGGTGATCGAAGGCTTTATAACCTCCATTGAGTTTGTTTCGTGAGGTGTCTGGATGTTCGTATTGAAATGGATCCGCTGGCTGATGGGATATGTGGTCTTCACGGCTGTGGGAGGCTTCCCCGAGCGATTTCTCAATCTGACCGCCCGTTCGGGCGAGGTGCTGTGGGACGTCAGCTGCAAAAACAGGGTGTTTACGGCGAGCACCTTTGCCCGGCGTTACAAGGAGCTGCGCGCGTCGGCGCGCAAGTCGGGCATGCGCCTGAAGGTTGCAAAAAAGCGCGGACTGCCTTTTCTGCTCCACCGCTACCGCCGGCGCGCCGGCGTTTTTGTGGGGATTCTGGTTTTCTTTGCGGTGATTCAGGTGCTTTCCCTGTATATCTGGACGGTCAACATTCCGGAAAGCGAGCACGTTCCCGCCGACGAGTTGCGCCAGGTGCTCTGTGAGGCGGGTCTTTCGCCCGGCAGCCTCAAAAGGGAGATTGATCCCACCTATCTGGAGGAGAAGGCAATGATCGCCTTTCCGGATATCTCGTGGATCGCCGTCAACCTGCAGGGAAACGTCGCCTCGGTGGAATTCACCGAACGGCAGAAGGCGCCCGAGATGGTGCCGGTCGACGAGCCCTGCAACATCAAGGCCTCCTTTCACGGGCAGATCATCCGGCTGGACGTCTACAGCGGCACGGCCGAGGTCAAAAACGGGGACGCCGTCGTACAGGGACAGCTGCTCATCAGCGGCGTTGTGGAGGACAAATACGGCGGCTCCACGCTGGAACACGCCAGCGGCATGGCGCTCGCCGCCACCGAACACACGCTGCGCGAGGAGGTGCCCCTGACCCAGAAAACGCTCACGCCGACCGGCAAGGTGATCGTGCGGCGCAGGGCGACCCTTTTCGGCGTGGAGCTGCCCTTGAGCTTCGTCCCCGCTCCGGGCGAAAACTACGAGCGGGAGATATCCTCCGAGGCGCTCACCGTTGGAGGGGTCACGCTGCCCGTCACCCTGCTGACCGAGCAATGGAGGGAGATGGCGGAGCAGGAGATCACCCTGAGCGAGCAGGAGGCGGCCGCCCAGGCGGCGAAGAAGATGGCCGAACGGGAGAAGGAGGAGCTTTCCGAGGCGAAGATCGTCGGCAAAACAGAAAAAGCATGGGTGGAAAATGGAACTTATATCCTGGAAGTCACCTATTCCTGCGAGGAAGACATCGCCATAGAGGAAGCGATTCTCTGGAACGATCCTGCGAACTCGCAGGAAACGGAAACCTAAGCGGGAAAACGGCGCGCATTCTGCCGGAGCGGTTGTTTTGGTCTTCGGAGGATTTCGGATCACATAGATTAAAAAAAATTAAGAAACTGACAAAATTGACTAAAATTTAAAAAAGAGGGAATCCTATCTTCGGGGAGATGACAGCCAAAAAGGGGATCATCTCCCCAAATCTTGAAGCAGTTGTAAATAATTTGCAAACTTCTTAAAATAGTGGTGACGTGTCACAGCCTTTGTGTTATAATAATACAAAATTCGTGAAAGTTTATCTTGGGCGCATTTGCCGTGCCCGCCGGTATCAGGTGATGGAATGCTCGAACAGATAATCAATGTCGACCGCATGGAGCACGCGGTCACGCTTTTCGGCAGCTTTGATGAGAACGTAAAACTGATCGAAAAGGAATACGGCGTGGACGTCATCGGCCGCGGCTCGGAGCTCAAGGTGACGGGCGAGGCCGAAGGGGTCGCCAAGGCGGCCCGGGTGATTGAAAGCCTTCTCTCCCTGATCAACCGGGGAGAGGCGCTGAGCGAACAGAACGTGCGCTACTGCATGGCCCTCGTCAACGAGGGCAGCGAGGAGAAGATAGAAAGCCTTGCGGGGGACTGCATCTGCATCACCTCCAAGGGAAAACCGGTCAAGCCCCGCACCATCGGCCAGAAAAATTACTGCAACGCCATCCGGAAGCATACGATTACCATCGGCGTCGGCCCGGCGGGTACGGGGAAAACCTACCTCGCCGTGGCGATGGCCGTCACCGCCTTCCGCGCCAGGGAGGTCAACCGCATCATTCTGACCAGGCCTGCCGTGGAGGCGGGGGAGAAACTCGGTTTTCTGCCCGGCGACCTCCAGCAGAAGGTGGACCCCTATCTCCGCCCGCTGTACGACGCGCTGTTCGACATGCTCGGCGCGGAGACCTACCAGAAGTACGTCGAGCGGGGGAACATCGAGGTCGCTCCCCTGGCCTACATGCGCGGCCGCACGCTGGACGACAGCTACATCATCCTCGACGAGGCGCAGAACACCTCGCCCGAGCAGATGAAGATGTTTTTGACCAGACTGGGCTTCGGCTCCAAGATGGTCATCACCGGGGACATCACCCAGATCGACCTGCCCGACGGCAGGCGGTCGGGACTCAAGGATGTGCTTCGGATTTTACGCGGGATCGACGACATTGCGCAGATCCAGTTCAATGAAAAGGATGTTGTGCGCCACAGGCTGGTGCAGGATATAATCCGAGCATATGAAAAAAACGAGGAGGGTAAAAGACAAAGGTACCATGGACAAGATTAAAGTCATTATTGACAACAAGCAGAAAAAAGTAAAAATCCCAACGGGGCTCAGAATGCTGGTCAGGAGATGCTGCAACGCCGTGCTGCGGCTGGAGGAATTCAGCGGTTCGGCGGAGGTAAGCGTCACCTTTGTGGACAATGAGCAGATTCGTCAGCTCAACAAGCAATATAGGGACAAGGACGTTCCCACCGATGTCCTTTCCTTCCCCATGGGGGAGAACGGCGTCTATGATGTAGACCCGGCCACCGGCGCCCAGATTCTGGGCGACGTGGTCCTTTCCGTGGAAAAGGCGGTTGAACAGGCGCAGCGTTACGGGCACAGCCTCCAGCGCGAGGTGGGCTATCTGGTGGCCCATTCCGTGCTGCATCTGTTGGGCTACGACCATGAGCAGGGCGGCCTTGAGCGCGTACATATGCGCGAAAAGGAGGAGCTCGTCATGAGCCAGCTGGGCCTTCCCAGCACGGCGAGCTATGTGCTCCACGAGGACGATGACGCGTAAATGAGATTCTTAAAGAGCTTCCGGTACGCTGCTCGGGGAATCATTTACTGCATCAACAATGAGCGGAATATGCGGGTGCATACGGTGGTCATGCTGTATGTTTTCGTTTTTTCGCCGTTTTTTGAGCTTTCGCGCGGGCAGTACGCCCTGTTGCTGGTGACGATGTCGTCCGTGCTCGCGGCCGAGATGGTCAACACGGCCTGCGAGGGCTTAAGCGATTTGACTATGGCCGATTACAACCCGCTGGCGCGGACAATCAAGGACGTGGCGGCGGGCGCGGTGCTCATCTGCGCGATTTTTGCCGTCTGCGTGGGGCTGTGCCTTTTCTGGCGGCCCGAGGTTTTTGCGCACATTTTCCGCTGGTTTGCCGCGCGGTGGTGGGCGGTCGTCTGTCTGGCGCTGTCCGCCGTGTTTGCGCTTGTCTTCATCATCCTGGGGCCGGTCGGCATCCGGGACAGGCTGTGGCTACGCAAAAGCGGAAAAAAGCGCGGCGTCTGAGCGAACGGAGGCCAAGCAAGTTCGCCGCAGGAAGAAGCGGCGCAAAGGCCGAACCGTCTGGCGGTGCAGCAAACGTTTCGGCGCGTTCCAATGGATTTCCTGGATTGTGGAACCTCCCTGTGAAAGGCCCGCAGAAGGGGCTTTTGGCGGGGAGGTTTTTGTGCTTGCATTTGCGCGGCTCCTCCCTTAAAATGGGGAAGGAAGAAAAAAGAGGAAGGGAGGCGGCTTTCATGATGGAATCCGCCGGTGAGAAGAGAACGGCGTTTATCGCCATCGTGGGGAGGCCCAATGTGGGCAAATCCTCCCTGCTCAATGAGCTGCTGGGCCAAAAGGTGGCCATTGTCTCCAAAAAGCCGCAGACCACCCGCACCCGGATCATGGGCGTGCTGACCGAGGGAAAGATTCAGCTGGTGTTTATCGACACGCCCGGCCTGCACAAGCCGCGCACCCGGCTGGGGGATTACATGGTCCGTTCGGTCAGCGAGTCGGTGTCCGGCGTGGACGCCTGCCTGCTGGTGGCCGAGGCGGGGGAGGAGATCGGCCCCGCCGAGCGGGAGCTGATGCAGAAATTCCGCGCCCTTTCCCTGCCGGCTGTGCTGGCGCTCAATAAAATTGATCTGATGGGCGACAAATCCGCCCTGATGGCGCAGATTGCCGCCTATTCCGCCGAATTTCCGTTTGAGGCGGTAGTGCCCGTCTCCGCCGCTGTCTCTTATACACATCTCCGAGCCCACGAGACCGTACTA